>JAISVY010000085.1 GCA_031271325.1 Oscillospiraceae bacterium | reverse complement strand
ACTGACTTGTCGGTAGCTTTTGTGATTACGGACTGCGACATACAACCCCTCCTTTAGCTCCCCTTATTATACGATACACGAGAGGGTTTTACAAGGGGAAAATCTTGAAATTACCAAATGGGTCTTTATAAAGCATTTATATTTTCTGTTTATTCATCCGGCAGGCTAGGTGTTTCCACCGACGAGAGGGAGCGCAGAATGCCGCGTGTGCGTACGCCGGCGAGCGCGTCGAGGTCGCTTCCGGCGGCTTCGAGCTTCTTCTTGGCTTTGTCCAGCACTTCGGCGAACTTCTCGAATTCGCCCTTGACCGAGCCGAGCAGCGCCCAGACTTCGCCGGAACGTTTTTGAATCGCAAGGGTGCGGAACCCCATTTGCAGGCTGTTGAGCAGCGCGCCCATCGTCACGGGACCGGCGATCATGATTTTGTAATCCCGCTGAAGCTCCTCGGCGAAACCGCGGCGCACCGCCTCGGCGTACAGTCCCTCGAACGGGAGGAACAGGATGCCGAACTCGGTGGTGTAGGGGGTTTGTATGTATTTTTCACGAATCTCTTTCGCCGACTGACGCATACAGTCGCGCAGAATTTTAGCCGCCGCGTCAACGGCGGCTTGGTCCCCCGCCTCGTACGCTTCGCAGAGGGCGGCGTAACGGTCGGCGGGGAACTTGCTGTCGGCGGGGAGCCAGACGTAGTCGGCGCCGCTGCCGGGCATCTTGACGGCATACTCCACGGGCTGGCGCGAACCGGGAACGGTGACGACGTTCGCGCTGAACTGTTCGGGCGACAATATCTGGTCGAGAATCGCGCCGAGCTGTATCTCGCCCAATATACCGCGCGTTTTCACGCCCGACAAAACCTTCTTCAGGTCACCGACGCCCACGGCGAGCGTTTGCATTTCGCCCAGCCCTTTGTAAACCTGCTCCAAGCGCTCGTTGACGAGGGAGAACGACTGGCTGATCTTTACGTCCAGCGTCTTTTGCAGTTTTTCCTCCACCACGCCGCGCATCGCGTCCAGTTGTTTGGAAGAGCTTTCCTGCATTGCGGTGAGCCGCCGTTCGGTCGTGGCGCGTATCTGCTCCAGCTTTTGTTCCTGCTGGAGCTCCGAGCGCGCCATCGCGTCCAGCAGACGGCGTTCGGCGCGCTCCACCGGCTCGGTGAGGCTTTTTTGCCTCGCCAGTAAAACCAGCACAATGACGGAGATGAACAGCGAGACGGCGGAAAGCGAAAGGATGAGGATGTCCATCAGAAATTCCAAGGCAGCCCGTCGGAACCAAACCATACGGAAGGAGACGGTTCAATGGCGTCGGGCGGAGATTCTGCGGGCGTTTCGGGCGGTGACGGGTCAGCCCAGGGGTCGCCGTCACCGGAAGTGTCCGGCGCGTTGGGGTCGGTCGGTTCCGCCGATGGATCGGGCGATGGCAATACCGGGGACGTGTGCAAATCACAATAGGCGTTCAGCGGCTTGGCGCCGTCGGTTCCGACCGCTATGACAGGGTATAATGTGTCCGGCACGGGGACGCCGCGAATCCAGGCGGGAAGGGTGTACTGTTCGTCCGGGAGCGACAGGCCGGGAACCGGAGAATGGCGGTTGATGTTCAGCAGCGCGATTTCTTTACGGAACTCTTGGGGGCAGAACTCGGTCGCAAGGTGGTTGGAGAGGGTGCAGATTTCGATTTTCGTGTGCACGTTGCAGCGGGTTTTCGGTACATCCTCCGGGTACAGATAGCCGGTCGCGACGCGGCTGCCGCGCGGGTCGAGACGGCAAAGGTCGGAGGCGGGAAGACCGCTGTCTACGCAGTAGGTATACTGTACCAAGCCTTCGGGTACATAGAATTCCCTGCGTTCCAGCCCCTCATGCACCTGTTCCATCACCTGCTGCCACATGTGGACGGCGGGGTTTATCGAATTATAGAAGCTCATTTCCCTTGGCTGCAGGTAGCCGAACCAGCACACGGCGGTGTAGTAGGGGGTGAACCCGGCGAACCAGCGGTCTTTATTGGCTGTGGTCGTGCCTGTCTTTCCCGCGACGGGCATCCCTTCAAAAGACGCTCTGCCGCCGGTGCCGCTGGCAACGGCGTTGATAAGGCAGGTGCGGATATAATACGCGGTCTTTTCTTTCATCGCCGTGACCGAACCGGCGCTGCTGTCCAGAACGGTTACGCCTTCGCTGTCGGCGACATGGGAATAGGTGCGGGTGTCGTGGCGGATGCCATTGTCGTTTGCCATAGCGGAGTAAGCGCCCGCCATGTCGCGCACCGTCACGCCGTCGGTCAGCGCGCCGAACGCGAGCGGCGACGCGTCGATGTCGGTCAGGGTCTGGCTCCCCAATTGTTTGCTCTCCACCAAGGTGGATATGCCCAAGCGCTCGGTGGCGAACCGAAACGACTGCGGATAGGTAAGCTGTTCCAAAACCCGCACCGATACGGCGTTTTTCGATTGCGTAATGGCAGAAATCACGCTGATGCGCCCGTCGTAGCGCGCCGGGCTGTTGCGGGGCCAGCCGCGCCCGTCAACGGCACGGAGGGGCATGTCGTCGATCGGCGTGTACGGCGTGATCAACCCCTGCTCAAACGCGGGCGTATACACCGCAACCGGCTTGAACGAAGAACCGGGCTGCCGTTTCATCATGGTGGCGTTGTTGCGGACGAGGTCGCCCGACTTTTCGCGCCCGCCGATCATTGCCTTGATCTGACCCGTGTGGTGATCGACGATCATCATCGCCGATTCGGGGGGTTCGGCGTCGGGGGTCGCCGGCCAGCGCTCCGGGTCAGCCCAGACATCGTCTAAGATTTTTTGAATCCTGACATCCATGTTGGCGTAGATATGAAGCCCGCCCGAAAAGATGTAGTCGGTCGCGAACTCGTTGGAATAGCCGTATGCGGTCATCAGGTCGTTTTTCACATCGACAAGCACTTGGTCGATATACCAGGAACGCAGGTTGGTGCTGCCGGAGCCGCTCCGCCTCGCGTAGACAAGCGGCTGGTATTTCGCGACGTTGTATTCGTGGCGGGAGATGATCTGCTGGTTGTACATCTCGCCGAGGATGACTTCCTGCCGCCGCTTCGCGTTTTTCGGATGGGTGAACGGGTTGTAATAAGAAGGGTTGTTGGTGATGCCGGCAAGCAGGGCGCATTCGGCCAGCGTCAGCTCATCCAGCGTTTTGTTGAAGTAGGTTTCCGCCGCCGTGACGACGCCGCTGCAGCGGTTGCCGAGCGGGATGGTATTGAGGTATTCCTCAAGGATCAGCTCTTTGCCCTCCTGCCCGGGATACTTCCGTTCAAATGCCAGCGCGCGGAAAATTTCGTTTAGTTTCCGCGCGACCGTAACGTCTTTGTCTTGGGTAATCATCCTGACCAGCTGCTGGGTGATCGTCGAGCCGCCGTACTGGTCGCCGCCCGTGATCATGCTCAGGAAACCGCCGGCCGTGCGTTTCCAGTCCACGCCGTCATGCTGCCAGAAACGCTTGTCTTCGATCGCGACGACGGCGTCGACCAGCGCGGCGGGCAGCTCGTCATAGGTTGTGCGTACGCGGTTGTCCGAGCTGGACAGCGTCTCCACTTCCAGCCAGTTATCCGGGTTGTCGGGGTCGGCCACGTAGATGTGGGAGGAGAGGTTGAGCTTGTACATCCCGAGGTCTACGTTGGTATCTACGTCTAAATAGCGCGTGATATAGATCGCGCCGAACACGCCGACGATGGTGGCGGTCAGCAGAGCGATCAGCACCATTGTCAGGGCAATCCGCCCCGCGACGCCCAGCACCGCGCCGAGCATCCGTCCAACCCCGCGAAGCCCCGTCTTTATGTTCGGGCTGAATATCTTTTTCGCGCCTTTCCTGACCGTTCGCCCCACGGCGATACAGAAAAACTTGATATTTTTTAGGATTTTCTTGATTTGTTCCATGCGGCAAGCGCCTCCTTTATGCGCCGTAGATCATAACGGAAAAACAGGTTGTTCCAGTTTTCATATATATGGTCATTTTCCGTACATATTATACCAAACGGCACGGTGTCTGTCAATCCCGTTGACACCGAACCGCTCGCCGTGCTACAATGAAGAAGCTTTAAAACCTCATGTTCACCGATAAATACGCACCGCCCCTGTGCAGGGCGCGACGACCCCGGCGCGCCGCAGACATCCCCCGGCGGCATTCGCCGCCACCCCCTTCCGGCGGAAGGGGGGTGCGGGGGCGTGTACAACGCAGCCTTCGTCTTTAATTGTCAATTGTTAACTGTCACTTGTTCATTGTTTACAACCCCCGGCGGCATTCGCCGCCACCCCCTTCCGGCGGAAGGGGGCTGCGGGGGGAGTGAACAACGCAGCCTTCGTCTTTAATTGTTAATTGTTAACTGTCAATTGTCCATTGTTTACATCCCCCGGCGGCATTCGCCGCCAGCCCCTTCCGGCGGAAGGGGGCTGCGGGGGCGTGTACAACGCAGCCTTCGTCTTTAATTGTCAATTGTTAACTGTCACTTGTCCATTGTTTACATCCCCCGGCGGCATTCGCCGCCACCCCCTTCCGGCGGAAGGGGGCTGCGGGGAATACGGGGGCGGGGTCATCCTGTGTAGGGGAGGCGTTTTGCCTCCCGCGATACCCGCGGGCGGGATGAACCCCGCCCTACACGACGGAAATAGACAATAGGGACGTAGGGCGCGACGACCCCGGCGCGCCGCAGACATCCCCCGGCGGCATTCGCCGCCACCCCCTGCCGGGGGATACCGCTTCACACAAAATTTACATTTCCGTAAATGGGGGTTTGACCATGCGCAAGGACATCGAAAGGGTCTTGTTTACCGAGGCGCAGATTGCGGAGCGCGTGCGGGAGATGGGGGCGCGGATCGGGCAGGATTACGCGGGCAAGGAGCTGCTCTTGGTCAGTGTTTTGAAGGGTTCTGTGGTTTTTTTGTCTGACCTGATGCGTGAGATTCCGCTGCCGGTGAAGATCGACTTTATGGCGGTTTCTTCCTACGGGAAAGGGCATACCACATCGGGAACTGTCAATATATTGAAAGATGTCGGTCAATCCGTGGAGGGAAAAGACGTATTGATTGTTGAGGACATCCTTGACAGCGGCGTAACTTTACGATATATTATGGATTTGATGGAGGCAAGGAACCCGGCTTCGCTGCGCCTGTGCGTGCTGCTCGACAAACCGGAGCGGCGGGTTGTTCCGGTGGAGTGCCATTATACGGGCTTCACCGCTCCGGACGCTTTCATCGTGGGCTACGGTCTCGATTACGCGGAACGCTACCGCAACCTACCCTACATCGGGGCGCTGTACCCCTTTGTGTATAACTAGGAGTTGATGTTCGCTTGAAAAAATACGGCGCGAAGGACATTGTATTCTATCTGGCCTTCTTTTTTATTGTTCTGAGCGCGATATATCTGATCGTGCAGCTGAATAAGCCGGTGGAGCCGACCTACGGTCAGGTGATCCGCGAATTCAACAACGCGAACGTGAAGAATTTCGAGGTGCAAGGCACCACCCTGACGATGGAGCTGAAGGTCAGCGAACCCGGTTCACCCAACCCGCTGGTTCACAGGCTCTATTCGGTAGACATCTTCTATAACGACGTCAAAGACTTGGTTGCCGAGCAATTTGGCAACGGGCTGACCGACTACAACTACGATGTGGGCTTTGTCGCCCCCTGGTGGCTGATGTCGCTGCCGTACGTGGTGCTGATTGTCGTGATCATCGGGCTTTGGATTTTTATGTTCAACCGCACCGGCGCGGGCGACAACCGCGCGATGAATTTCAAGCGCATCCACCCGCGCACGAACCCCGAAGACAAGAAGAAATACACCTTCGCCGACGTAGAGGGCGCGGTGGAGGAAAAGGAAGAGCTGCAGGAAATCGTAGACTTCCTGAAAAGCCCGCGCAAATTTGTGGAAATCGGCGCGCGGATTCCGGGCGGCGTATTGCTGGTGGGTCCTCCGGGTACCGGTAAAACACTGCTGGCCAAAGCCGTCGCGGGAGAGGCGGGGGTGCAGTTCCTCCCGATCTCCGGCTCCGATTTCGTCGAGCTGTATGTCGGCGTGGGCGCTTCCCGCGTTCGCAGTATCTTTGACGAAGCAAAGAAGTCTTCCCCCTGTATTGTATTCATCGACGAAATCGACGCCGTAGGCCGTCATCGCGGCGCGGGCATGGGCGGCGGTCATGACGAGCGCGAACAGACGCTGACCCAGCTTCTGGTCGAGATGGACGGATTCTCCAGCAACGAGGGCGTAATCGTGATGGCGGCGACCAACCGCCCCGACATCCTTGACCCGGCGCTGCTCCGTCCGGGACGCTTCGACCGCCAAGTCTATCTGGGTTACCCCGACATCAAGGGGCGCGAGGCGATTTTGAAGCTGCACGGCAGGAACAAACCCTGCGACGATACGATCGACTTCTCGATCATCGCGAAACAAACGGCGGGTCTGACCGGCGCGGATCTGGAAAATCTGCTCAACGAATCCGCCCTGCTCGCGGCGCGGCGCGGCAAGAAGAAGATCGGCATGGACGAAATTTCCGAAGCGATGCTGAAGGTCGTGATGGGTCCGGCCAAGAAGAGCAAGGTCGTCTCCGACAAAGAGCGCAAGCTGGTCGCCTACCATGAGGCGGGACACGCGGTCGTGATGCGCAACCTGCAGCACACCGACCCGGTGCATCAAATCTCGATTGTACCGCGCGGCATGGCCGGCGGTATGACCGTATCGTTACCGCAGGAGGACAAAGGCTGTATCTCCCGCAACGAGATGCTCGACCGCATCATCTCGGGGCTTGGCGGGCGCGTCGCCGAGAAGCTGGTGCTCGACGACATCTCCACCAGCGCCTCCAACGACATCCAAACGGTGACCCGGATTGCCCGGAGCATGGTAACCAAATACGGCATGAGCGACGTGATCGGTCCGTTAAACTTCGGTTCGGAGCACGAAGAGGTCTTCTTGGGGCGCGACTTCGCGGCGGCGCGTAACTTCTCCGAGGAAACCGGCGCTTTGATCGACCGGGAGATCAAATCGATTGTGGACAAAGCCTATGCCCGCTGTGAAGACATCCTCAGGGGCAGTATGGACATCCTGCACAGTGTCGCCGAATATCTGCTCGAAAACGAGACGATGGACAGCGAGACGTTCGAGCGCTTCTTCGATACCGGACGGGTGCCGGTAACCGAGCCTTAGCCCCCGTGAATGAAATCGCCGCGCGGGCGGATTGAAGCATCCTTTTCCGAGAAAAACATCAGTTTTTCGAGGTGGTTCAATGGACATTCAATATCTAAAGGGTATCGGCGAAAAAAGAGCCCGCTTGTTTCACAAGCTGGGGCTCTTTGCCGTTGAGGACGTTGTGAGCTTCTACCCCCGCGCTTATGAAGACAGAACCGCGATACGGACGATCAGCGAGCTTTGCCCGGGGGAAGCGGCCTGCTTCCGCGCGACGGTGGGCGCGCCGGTGACGCACGCCCGCATCCGTCAGGGGATGGAGCTGTTCAAAACAAAGGTGTTTGACGGGACGGGCGAACTGCGCCTGACCTTCTTCAACGCGCCGTACGTGAAGAACGCGTTGGTTTTGGGCGGGGAATACGTCTTCTACGGCAAGACGGAGGAATCCCGGAGCATGGTGAACCCCGTATTTGAGCGGGAGGCGGGCGGCGCGACCGGACGGATTCTCCCGGTCTACCGCGCGACGGCGGGGCTGTCGCAGGGGGCGCTCCGTTCCGCCGCGAGACAGGCGCTGGCGAAGGCGGAGACGCGCGAAGCCCTGCCCGACGCCCTGCGGCAGCGGTATAATCTCTGCCACGCGCCGTTTGCCGCGGAGAACATCCACTTCCCGCAGAACGCCGAGCTGCTGACCGTCGCGCGGCGGCGGCTGGTGTTTGAGGAGCTGCTGCTGCTGCAGCTGGGGCTGGCGGCGAGCCGCGGCGCGCGGGTCGCGGGGAGGCGTTTTTCGCAGACGGACATGAACCCCTTCTTTGCGGCGCTGCCGTTTGAGCCGACCGAAGCGCAGTACGCCGCGATTGAAGACATACAAAACGATTGCGTGGGCGGAAGCTGTTCCCGCCTGATTCAAGGCGACGTAGGGTGCGGGAAGACGGTCGTCGCCGCCGCCGCCGCGTATATGGCGTTCCGCAACGGGATGCAAACCGCGCTGATGGCGCCGACCGAGATTTTGGCGGAGCAGCATACGCGCTCCCTCTCCGCGCTGTTCGCGCCGCTGGGCTTGCGCATCGGGTTGGTGACGGGCAAAAAGAAAAAAGAGCTGACCGGGATCGCGAACGGAGAGATACACCTCGCCGTCGGCACCCACGCGCTGCTGTCGGAGAGCGTGAGCTTTCACAATCTGGGGCTGGTGATCACCGACGAGCAGCACCGTTTCGGCGTGGAACAGCGGAAGAAACTGGCGGAGAAGGGAACTCCCGCGGGGGACGCCGTCCCAGGTACCCCGCGGGCGGCCGGGGATGTTCACCGTATTGTCATGTCCGCGACCCCTATCCCGCGTACGCTGGCGCAGATCCTGTACGGCGACCTGGATGTTACGCTGATGCGCGGAGCGCCGCCGGGGCGTACGCCGGTGAAGACATACGTGGTGGGCGAAGACACGCGCCCCCGCATTGAGGCGTTTGTAAAAAAGACGGTTGCCGGAGGCGGTCAGGTATACATCGTCTGCCCGGTGATCGAGGAGAGCGAAACCGGTGCGGCATCCGCCGAAGCCTACGCGGAGAAAGCGGCGGGAGAGACATACCGGGACTTGCGCGTCGGCCTGCTGCACGGGAAGACCAAAAACCGGGACGCCGTCATGCGGTCGTTCGCGGACGGGGAACTGGATATTCTGGTGGCTACCACCGTCATCGAGGTGGGGGTGGACGTACCCAACGCGACGCTGATGGTGGTGGAGAACGCCGAACGCTTCGGGCTGAGCCAGCTCCACCAGCTGCGCGGGCGCGTCGGGCGCGGGAAGCGGGAATCCCATTGCGTTTTGTTTATGCAGAGCGAATCGGCGCGGGAACGCCTCGCCGTGATGAAGCGGGAAAACGACGGTTTTGTGATCGCCGAGGAAGACTTGCGCCTGCGCGGTCCGGGCGACTTTTTCGGCTCGCGTCAGCACGGGTTGCCGGAGTTCAAAATCGCCGACCTCTCGGAGGATATGTCCATCCTGCACGATTCCCGCGAAGCCGCCGAGACGCTGCGCCGCGAAGACCCGGGTCTTCTGCGCCCCGAACACGCCGCCCTGCGGGAAGCGGTTGCGGCGTTGATGGAACGGATGGGGGGTTCGTAATGGCGCACTGCGAGGCTGCGCGGCTGTGCCTTCAGTCTGACGTGCGCCTGCGAGCGATCGGGACGATCGCCCCTACAGGGTTGCATTCACGGGCTTGAAACCCACCCCTACGCAAACTTGATGTCGTCAAACACGCACAGGTCTTCATAACCCAGCTTGCGGTAGATCCCGCAGGAGATCGGGTTTTGCGCGTCGGCGTAGAGACAGCAGAATGTTTTGCCGCTGTCCAGCAAATCGCGGGACAGCGCCGAGACGACCGATGACGCGTATCCCTTGCCGCGGTAATGCGGCGGGGTGTACACGAAATTAACCACCGCGCCGTTGAGCGTATCCCGCCCGTGCGCCGCGATTGAAACCGGGTGCGTATCCTCCCAAGTATAGAACCGGTACCCGCTGTTTATCCGCCGTGCGCAGTTTTCGGCACATGCCGGCATATCGCACATCTCAATGCCGCAGTCTACCCGAAACGCATACTCCCAGTAGGGCAGCCAGTATAGGTCACCCTCTCCGAGCGCCCGGTATCCGCCGGGCGCTTTTTGTGACTCCCGCAGCGTATCCAAACGCATAATGTTCATCGACATATGCCGGTGAAACCGTTCCGTGTGCGCTTCGGCGAATCGCCGCGCGAGGCTCTGCTCGGCATTGACGCCGGGCAAAGGATACCCCATCGCTTTCAGTTCACGGGACAGCAGTTTAACCGCTTCGTCATTCGGTTTGTTGCCGGTTTCGTACAGCACGATGTTGTACGGCGGGGTGCAGGCGGCGCTCAAAACAACGCTCCCGGCGTCGTCTTTCACCGAAGCGAACAGCCAGTCCGGCTTATCCGCTTCCCGCACGGCGAAGTTCACCAAGTGGTTGTTCTGCGCCTCGTTTTCCAGCAGGATTTCCAGCGCGTCGGCGGCGAACGCCTTGCCGCTTTGATAATGGGTAAATGTCATGACAGTTTCCCCCTGTATTTCATACCGGACGCTCTTAAAACCTGTTCCCATAGGTTAGAAAACACCACATCGGCGGCGCATGGACGGATCCTCACACCGCGTTCTTTTTTACCCGGTACCAATACCGGTATGCATCCTCAAACCCCAGTTTTTTGTAAAGTTTTACCGCCGCAACGTTATTCGAAACCACTTGCAAATATGCCGTATGCGCGCCGAGACGACCCGCCGCCGCCAGGAGCGACTGGCATATCTCCCTGCCATAACCTTTGCCGCGCTGAGGCGCATCCACAACGATGTTCAGAAGCCCCGCGTATCCGCGCTCGGTGACGCACATGCCGCAGGCGACGGAAACGCCGTTTTTGACAATCCGCCCGCAGAGCATCGGGCTTTGTATGTTCTGGAGTATCTGCTTCATGGTCATCATTTTTGCGCTGCCGGCGCAGCGGGTAAATGCAAAATAGCTGTCCAGCCATGCGTCATCGGCATAGCTTGTGAGGACGCAATCTCCGGTCGGGAAATACCGCAAACGCGTTCCCATCACCGTGGTGAGCGTGACGACCTCGTACCCGCGCGCGCTGAGCAGTTCGTCCAGCCCGGACGGCGAGGCTTCGGTCAGTTTGAAGCACGGGGGCAGCCCTTGACTGGCGTAAATGTTCTCGCAGAACGCCAGTTTCTTCTCCGGCGGTAAAGACGACGGATAGAGCGGATTGACCGAATTGGCGCGGTTTGTATACCCGTTCGCGAAACGCAGCAGCCAGCCGTCGTAAAGCTGTGCCTGCAAAGCCGGGTGGGAGTTGAGCGAAAGCTCCTCAAACAGAAGTATTTTATGGTTCATGCCGTGCTTCCTTTCTTCAGCCAAACCAGCGTTTCCCCCTGGCTGGCGTGTATTGCTATCTGCGCCCTAAAAAATAAAAAGACCGAAAGTGAGTGTCCTCAGCTTTCGGCCGTTTTTTATAAAATAACGCTATACAACGCTATTCAATGAAAACAAGCGAAAGCCCGTACCCGGCCGAGATAATTCGGACGGAAACGCGCATACGAATGGCGGCGGAATACAAATGCGGCATCACGGGTTTCGCTCCTCTCTTTGTTGGTT
>JAISVY010000052.1 GCA_031271325.1 Oscillospiraceae bacterium | reverse complement strand
CGTATCTGGTGCGCCCGCACGGCGACAACGTTCTTCGCCTGTGCCCGCCCGATGATGCTCTCGCCCAGAAAACGCGAAACGCTGTCGGGGAAAAGGGTGAGAATGTCGATCTGCATTTCATTTTACCTTTCAAGATGCCAGTTTTAATATTATTATAAGGGAACAGCCGAAAAAGAGCAAGAGGAAGGCAGGATAAATCCACGCCAAACGGATGAACGGACAAAATGCACAAAAACAGCATCCTCACGTAGGGACAACTGTCCCTACATGAGGATGCGCAACGTGGACACTCATACGTCTGTCGCGCCGATAAATGACGAATTATGCGTCTGCTTGCCCAACCTTTTCCCGTCACCGCCGCCGTGATGTATAGGTCGCTGCATCGTCCGCACCGCTTAAACGCATCCCCGCAACCCCGCCGCCAGCGCAAATCCTCACATACCCTCAATCAGCTTCACCCGCATTATCCCGCCGGGAAGATCGATCTCGCGCACGAACTCCGGCACGGCGGGGATCATGTGCTCGCCGTCGTCTCCGCGTACATGGTATACATCGTGGGCGGGCATGGTCAGCACATCGGTCAGCGACCCGATATGCTCCTCGCCGTCATAGACGGCAAGCCCGATCAGGTCTTGCACGAAGAAACGCCCTTCCGGCAGCTCGACGCCCGAACGGTCGATCCACAGTACGGCTTCCCGCAGCGCCTGCGCCGCTTCCACAGAATCAACGCCTTCGAGCTTCATCAGCACGAGGTTCTTATGCGCCCGCGCGCTTTCCACCGCCACCGGCGCGTTGCGGAGATATACAGTCGTAAACCCCGCCAAAAAGGCGGGGTTGTCGCACCACGGCTCTACGCGAACCTCGCCGCGTACGCCGTGGGTACTCACGATTCTACCGATTTCAAGAAATTGTGTCACTCTAAAAACCTCCCGCAGAAACAGTTAACAACGAACAGTTAACAGATAACAGTTAGAACGAGAGAAACAGCCTAACCGTCTGACTGTTATCTATACACTGGTAACTGTTAACTGACATGAGGCGAACAGGAGGGTTTTAGGGCTTCTCATTTATCAATAATATCCACGCTCACCCGTTTACCGGCCGGCGCGGCGGAACGGACGACCGTGCGCAGGTCTTTCGCGATACCGCCTCCGCGCCCGATCACCTTGCCCATATCGCTCTGCGCGACGCGCAGTTCCAAAAACAGCTCGCCGCCCGTCTCCCGCTCGGTGACGCTGACTTCGTCCTTCTGCTCAACCAGCTGCTCCGCCATATAGCGCAATAAATCTTTCATCAGATCACACCGGCGATTTGCAGCAGCTTCTTGACCGTGTCGGTCGGCTGCGCTCCGTTCGAAAGCCAGTCTTTGGCGCGCTCTGCTTCGATCTTGATTTCGGCCGGCTCGGCCAGCGGGTTGTACGTCCCGATCTCCTCGATAAACCGTCCGTCGCGCGGGTAACGGGAATCGGCCACCACAATGCGGTAGAAAGGCGCTTTCTTCGCGCCCATACGGCGCAGTCTCATTTTGACCATGGTCTTGCGTTCCTCCTAAAATTTATCCCAATAAACCCCGAAGGTTTTTCGGCATTTTTCCGCCGGCCATTTGCTTCGCCAGCGTTTTCATCATCTCAAACTGCTTGAGCAGCCTGTTGATGTCCTCCACCCGTGTCCCGCTTCCGGCGGCGATACGCCGCTTGCGCGAGGAATTGAGGATGGCGGGGTTTTCGCGTTCGCCCGGCGTCATCGACAGAACGATGGCTTCGGTGCGGTTCATCGAGCGCTCGTCAAACTTCGCGTCCCGCAGAGCGCCCTTGTTCATACCGGGGATCATGCCCATGATGTCGTTCATCGAACCCATGCCGCGCAGCTGCCCGATCTGCTCGAGATAGTCGTTGAGGGTAAAGCGCCCCGCGCGGAGATTTTTTTCGAGCTGTTCGGCCTTTTTGATGTCGATGGCTTGCTCTGCCTTCTCGATCAGGGTGAGCACGTCGCCCATGCCGAGGATTCGGGAAGCCATACGGTCGGGGTAAAACGGCTCGATTTGGTCGAGTTTCTCGCCCACGCCGCAGAATTTGACCGGCTTTCCGGTGACCGCCCGCGCCGAGAGCGCCGCGCCGCCGCGCGAGTCGCCGTCCATTTTGGTCAGCAGCAGACCGTCGATGCCCAGGCGTTCATTGAAGGTCTGCGCCGCGCTGACGGCGTCCTGCCCGGTCATCGCGTCCACCGTCAGCAGGATTTCGTGAGGATGCACCGCCTGCTTAATGCGGTTCAGTTCGTCCATCAGTGTGTCGTCGATGTGCAGACGCCCCGCCGTATCGAGAAAAACAAGGTCGTTGCCGTGTTTTTTCGCGTGTTCGACCGCTTCAATTGCGATTTGGACGGGGTCGCCCTGCCCGCGCTCGAAGACGGGTACGCCGAGCTGTTCGCCGACAACCTGCAGCTGCTTGATCGCCGCGGGGCGGTAGACATCGCAGGCGGCCAGCAGCGGGCGCTTGCCTTGCCTCTTGAAATACCCGGCGAGTTTCGCGCCGTTGGTCGTCTTGCCCGAGCCCTGCAATCCGGCGAGCATCACGACGGTCGGCGGTTTGGAGGCGGTTTGGAGCTTCATCGCGCCTTCGGACGCGCCGCCCATCAGCTCGATCAGCTGCTCGTGAACAATCTTGACCACCATCTGCCCCGGCGTGAGGCTCTCCAGCACGTCCGCGCCCTTGCACCGCTCGGCGGTCTTCGCGCAGAACTCCTTGACCACCTTGAAGTTTACGTCGGCTTCCAGCAGCGCCAGACGCACTTCGCGCATGGCTTCCTGTATGTCTTTTTCATTCAGGCGTCCCCGGCTGCGCAGCTTCTTGAAAATGCCGCTCAGGCGGTCGCCCAAGGATTCAAACGCCATTATGTCTTCTCCGCAATCTGTTTCGCAAGCTCCTGTATCCGCTGGGCGTAGCCGCGGATTGAGGCGCTGCCTCCGTGGTGGTTGTTGGCGGCTTCGATGCTGGCCGCCGCGTCGTGTATTTCCAGCAGACCGTTTTGGATCGTCTTGTACCGGTCAACCAGCAGGAGCTTTTCTTCCATCACGCGCAGCACCTGCGTGGCGCGCACAATCACGTCCCGTACGCCCTGCCGGGTGATGCCGGTGTTTTCGGCGATCTCCCCCAGCGACAGGTCGCGGTTGTAATACAGGTCGAAAAAATCTTTTTGTTTTTCGGTCAGCACCTCGCCGTAAAAGTCGAAAAGCATACTCATCGCAAGAGGATCGTCCTTCATCGGCGCCACCCCGCAATCTGGAATATTTTTCAATGTAAAGTGCAAGTGCTTTACATTGAGATACTATACATCAAGCGAACCCTTTTGTCAAGGGGTTTTTATGTAAACTTCAAACAAATTTGCAAAAATTCTGTGTGTACGAATAACCGCCATAACCATACGGTTACAGCGGTTATTCCGCGTGGTGCCGGTGGCCGGACTCGAACCGGCACGGTGTCGCCACCGGTGGATTTTGAGTCCACTACGTCTGCCAATTCCATCACACCGGCACGGTGAAACGGTTACGCTTGAGACGATAGGGGGAGTATACCACAAGCGGGCGCATCTGTCAATTAAGAAGCTCTAAAAAACCTCATATCCGCCGCTGGGCGAACGGCTTGAGCGCTTGCGAACAGTCGCCTCAGGCGTGGCGTCACCCTACCTTTCTATCAGCCAAAATATGCCGTACAGCACCGGCTGGTGCGCCAAATAAATCAACAGCGTATGCCGCCCGATCACGGGGAAGACGGGAATCTTTGCGGTGTAGAACCGTTTCGGGAACACCCCGTCCCGGATCGGACCGCCGAGCCATACGCCGAAGAAGAACAAAAATCCCCACGGCACAATCGGGAAATAGTCCGCCGAGGGCAGAGCCGGCCATTCGGTCACCCCGAACCGCGGGAGCAAAAATGCCGCCAGCAGCACAAACGGTGCCGCAATCTTCAACTTTTCCAGCAGCGCGTACAGCAGAACGCAAGCCGCAAGCAGATGCAGGATGCCGAACAAAATCGGCACTCCGACAAATTCGCCCTTCGCCGGTTTGTAAGCTCCGGTCACGACTTCCCACGAAAGCCCCCAATCGGGCAGCACGGCGAAGCTGACCGCGCTCACCAGCGTCGCGCAGCCGAGCAGAACCAATCCGCGTTTGAGGTTGCTCCGGGAAAAACGCGACGAAACCCCCGCCAGCACGATGAAAACCCCGGCAAAAAAGGGCTGGAGGAACCCCAGCACCGGGTTGTACAGCGCCCCTTCGGGGAGGATCCCCCGCGCCACCAAGTCGTAACCGAGGTGGTAGGCGATCACCAGTATGATGCAAAAACCCCGCAGCGCGTCCAAAAGCTGGATGCGGGGGATTTTTTGGGGCTGTGTCTCGTTTTGCATGGCCGTAAACCCCTTGTCGGTCATAGATAGCGGGTATTTATCTTGATTTCGCAGAAGATGAATGCTGCGCGTTGAAATAGCAATCTTCTTTCCAATTAAGCGGATTTTCATCAATATATTTCCATATACGTTGGTATTCAGTTTCATTGCGAATTATATGGTCATGGTATGATCCCTGCCACATATCAAAGCCTATTCTTTTAGTAACCATCTTCTTTAAAGCGGCGATTATGGCGGGGATTAACATTGTAGGGCGTGACGACCCCGGCACGCCGTTTTTTATCTGGATGAGCATATGAATGTGATTGGGCATGATTACATATTTATCCACTGATACATCATAATGGAATTCAATTTGACTAATGTATTCTGCGGCGATTGCCCCATATTCTGACAACCGAATCAACGGAGCGCCGAGGTCGTCGCTCCCTACAACCGTCCCCAGCATTTCATGCTTATCCTTGACGCACATTGTAATGAAATAATAACCTGCTTCCGAATAGTCATGTGTTTTTAAACGTGTTGCTTTTCTGGAATTCAATTCTCTCATGGCACTTCACCTCGCCGCGCGTCATGCTCAAATCAGTCAGAAACTGTTTGGCATGGTCGCCGGTCTGTCACACATTGAACCGGAACAGCACCACGTCGCCGTCGCGCATGACGTACTCTTTGCCCTCGCTCCGCACAAGCCCTTTGTCCTTCGCCGCCGCCATCGAGCCGCATTCCATCAGCGCGTCGAACGAGACGACCTCGGCGCGGATAAAGCCGCGCTGCAGGTCTTTGTGGATCTTCCCGGCCGCCTGCGGCGCTTTCATCCCCTTCGTGATCGTCCATGCCCGCACCTCCGGCGCTCCGGCGGTCAGGAAGGACATCAATCCCATCAGGTCATACGAAATCTGGATCAGCCGGTCGCGCCCGGACAGCGTCATGCCTAAATCCTCCAAGAACAGCGCACGGTCGCCCGGTTCCATCTGCATGATCTCCTGTTCCAGCTTCGCGCAGATCGGGAATACCGCCGCGCCCTCCTCCTTCGCCGCCTCGGTCAAGTCAAGATAGGGTTTGTATGAGTCCCGCGCCTTAAAATCCGTCTCGGAGAGGTTCGCGCAGTAGAGCGTCGGTTTCAGCGTGAGCAGCGGGCAGTCAGAGATCAGTTCCTGATCTTCGTCCGAACACGCGAACGAACGCGCCGTCAGCCCTTCGTCCAAGTGATTTTTCAAGGCGGTGAACAGCTCCGCTTCGCGGAGCAGGGACTTATCGCCCTTGGCCGCCTTCTCAACCCGCTGGATACGCTTCTCCACAACCTCTAAGTCGGCCATGCACAGCTCGATGTTGATCGTGTCGCGGTCGCGAATCGGGTCGATCCCGCTCTCCACATGCACAACGTTGGGATCGTCGAAACACCGGATTACGTGCAGGATGGCGTCCACCTCGCGGATATGCGCGAGGAAACGGTTGCCCAGCCCCTCGCCGCGCGACGCGCCCCGCGCCAGACCCGCGATGTCCACAAAGTTCGCCGTCGCGGGGGTGATCTTCTTCGGGTTGAACATGGCGGCCAGCGCGTCCAGACGCGCGTCGGGCACCTCCACGGCGGCGAGGTTCGCCTCGACGGTGGAGAACGGATAGTTTGACGATTCCGCCCCCGCGCCGGTCAGCGCGTTGAATATCGTTGTCTTACCCACGTTGGGCAGCCCTACAAATCCCAGTTTCATCGTGTTATCCCCCGTGCGGTTATTTGCTCCAGTATAGCATAAAAATAAACGGCGTACAAGACAGTACGCCGAGGCAATTAACAATTAGCAGTGAACAATTAACAACGAAGAAACGTTTCCCCGTCCTGTGTTGTTAACTGTTCGTTGTTCACTGTTAATTTTCCATTGCTCCGCCTCCCCTACTCCAAAATATACAGGTACGCTTTGCGCCGCCCGAACTGGATACATTCGTCGTAGGTGTCGAAATACAGGTCGATGATGTTGCCCTTGATCGAGCCGCCGGTGTCCTCGCAGACCGCGACGCCGTAGACCCACGCGCCGTTGCGGGCGGCGACGTATACCTTCGAGCGCAGCGGGATGACCTTCGGGTCAACCGCGATCGTGCCTTTGCGGGCGATCTTGCCGATTGCGTTGATTTTATTGACTTGGCGTTCGGTGGTGTAGGCGGTGCATTCCACTTCCAGCCGCTTCTTGTAGAATAAGTACGTGCCGTCGGCCTGTTTGATCGTGTTGCCTGTGCCCAGCTCGGTGACCTTCGTCACCGGTTTCTTCGCGATTCGTTCGACGGCGGGGCGGCGGGCGATGACGACGCCGTCGCGCAGCGTCTCGTTGTAGGTGATTTCACGCAGCCCCGGTTCGCCCTCGGTGATGACGACCGACGTACCGTAGTTGATGTACGGGTTTTCGTTGACGACCTCTTCATACGGGATTTCTTCGTATTCGTAGCCGCTGCGGAACTCGATGCGCGTAACGGTGATCTCCATGCCCTCGGTGACGGGAGCCGCCGGATTGTGGCTTAGCAGATCGTGCTCTTTGCGTATGTACCCGGCTTTCGCCAGCGCGTCCATCACGGTGCCGCCCTGATAGCAATTTACCGGAACCGTTGTGCCGTCTAGCGTCACAAACGCGTGGGTCGCGCGGAGGATGCTGATTTCGGAGGCGTTAAGCATCACGCTGTCGTGCTGGTTCACATAGATGCCCGTCTCGGCCAGAGCCTCCCCTGCGTTCTTGGCGTATGTCCTATGTACGGTAAACTCGTTTTGATCGATAATGAGGAAGAGGTTAAACTCCGTAACGTATCGGGCGTAAAGCGCGAGGGAGATAATCAGAAACAGCGGAGCCAGCACCAACCGCCGCGTCACCGCGTGCCGAAGGCGGCGGGCAAACAGGGCACACCATGTGCCTGCCCGCTGTGAAGCCTGCCGCAGCTGCTCCAGACGGAAACGCATAATCTCCCCTCCCTTCCGGAACCGCCCGAAAAAGCGCGCTTTTCGGACGGCTTGATGTTACCGGCTGTCATCATTTTGTAACCATTATAACAGACCGCTCCCAATGTGTCAATAGGTCTGCCATAAAATTTCTAATATTTGGCAATTACAGACCGCGCAAAACAACGGGGACACGGCGGGCGGTTGCGAACCGCCCATGCGTGTCCCCGGCTTGCGATACCGCGTCATAGGCGGTTTTAGAGATAAAGGGAAATACGTTTTTTCGTCTTAATTGTCCGTTACGCATTGTCAATTGTCAATTGATCCAGTTCCAGCGTCAGCGCCTCGTTCTGCGCCGCGCAAGAGGCGATGAACGCCTCCAGGGGCACGTCCTGCGCCTGTTTGCCGCCCCGGATCTTGACCGAAACGGTGCCCGCCTCGGCTTCGCGATCGCCGAGCACCAGTGTATACGGCACCTTGTCCTGCCGGAACTTGTTGACCTTGCCGCCCATGCTCTCGTCCTCAAACAACGCCTCGCAGCGTAACCCGGCTTTGCGGAGGGCTGTCAGAACCGTTTGGGCGTATTCGTTATGCGCCGTGCGCACCGGCACGATACCCGCCTGCACCGGCGAGAGCCAGAACGGGAACGCCCCGGCGAAATGCTCGGTCAGGATCCCGATGAAACGCTCCAGCGAGCCGTAGATTACGCGGTGGATGACCACCGGTTCTTTCAGCGTTCCGTCGCGGTCGGCGTATGTCAGCCCGAAATTGCGCGGAAGCTGGAAATCGAGCTGGATGGTGCCCGTCTGCCACGGGCGGCCGAGCGCGTCGGTCATAATCAGGTCGATCTTCGGACCGTAGAACGCGCCGTCGCCCTCGTTGACGGTGTAACCGCCCTCACCGAACCGCTCGGTCAGGCTCGCGCGCAGCTCACGTTCGGCAACCTCCCACAGGGCGGGGTCGCCCATGAAATCCTCCGGGCGGGTGGACAGAACGGGCTTGTACGAGAGGTTAAAGATCCCGTAAAACCGGTCGGCGATGTCCAAAATCGCGTTGATCTCGGAAGGGATTTGCTCCTTTGTGATGAAGTTGTGCGAATCGTCCTGCCGGAACATACGGACGCGGAACAGACCGTGCAGCGTGCCCGATGCCTCGGCGCGGTGCAGCACGTCGCAGTCGGAATACCGCAGCGGCAGTTCCCGGTAGGAGCGGACGGAACGCCCGTATACCAGCATCGCGTTGGGGCAGTTCATCGGCTTGACCGCGAGCGCCGGGTCGCCTTCGTCCTTCGGGGGGATGACGTACATATCGTCTTTATAATGCGCCCAGTGCCCGGAGGTGACCCACAGCGAGGCGTTGTTGATCAGCGGCGCGGAGATCTCCTGATACCCGCGCTCTTCATGCTCCCTGCGCCAAAAATCCAGCAGGGTATTGAAGAGTTTTAACCCTTTCGGGAGCCAATAGGGCATTCCGGGCGCGGTTTCATGGAGGAAGAACAAGCCCAGCTGCGGTCCCAGCTTGCGGTGGTCGCGCTTCTGCGCCTCCTCAATGCGCGCGATGTGCGCCTTCAGCTCGTCCCTTTTCGGAAACGCGTAGACGTACAGGCGGGTCAGCATCGGGTTCTTCTCGCTCCCGCGCCAATACGCCCCGGCGGCGGCGTGGATTTTATACGCCCAGCCCAGCAGTTCGCGGGTGTTCTCCGCGTGGGGACCCCGGCATAGGTCGGTAAACCCCTCCCCGGTGTGGTAGACGGTGATAACCTCGCCGTCCGGCAGATCGCGGATCAGTTCCTCTTTATACGGTTCCCCGGCAAACGCCGCCAGCGCCGTCTCCTTTGAGGGATACACTTCCCGCGTAAACGGCGTCTGTGTTTTCAGAATCGCCGCCATCCGCTGCTCGATCTCGGCAAAGCGCTCCGGCGTTATCGGCTCCGGCAGATCGAAATCGTAATAAAAGCCGTCGTCGATACAGGGTCCGATCCCCAGCTTCGTACCGGGGTACATCTCCGTGACCGCTTGTGCCATCACATGCGCCAGCGAATGACGCCCTACGTTGAGTTCCATTTGTTGTCCTCCTAATTCATCACGGCGTTGACCGTTGTAACAGTCTTCGTGCTATTTTGCCGGATTTTCGTCTATATATTTCCATATAGGTACCTCTAAAAACCCCCGCTCCGGCTTGCGATGCCGCGCCATAGGCGCCTGTTCGCAAGCGCTACGCTCGTTTTCGTTCGGCTTCGCCGAATGAAAACATAGGTTTTTAGAGCGACTCATATGAAGCGATATTCCGCCTTATCTCGGATGATACCGTCGTGGAAAGATGACTGCCACAGGTTAAACCCGAACGCTTTGTTTGTTGTCCGCTTTATAACCGCAAGGACTGCGGATATGTCTGTCACATCAACGCCGAGCCGTTGATTACCAGCCGGAACCGCAGCCCCAGAAAGTCGGCGGCGCGGCGGCAGAGCAGCATCCGCCCCATAAAAATCTCAAAATAATCCAGAACCTGACAAATCTCGGTATCCACATCCAGTTCCAGCGTCAGCGACCGCGTTTTTATGTCGAGCGTCACGCCGCATTCCCGTACGGCGTAGTTGACGCGGTCGTGGATGTCGAACGAGCTGATTTCGGCGTTGCGCACCCGGGTGCGCCGCACGTCGGTCTTGTCCGCGAGGATCAGCGCCGCCGCGACCGAGTTGACCGGGTGCGCGGTCGCCTCGTCGTGGTTGCCGATCGCGGTGACGACCGCGGCCAGCTCGTCCGGCGGCATCTCCAGCCTGCTCAGGATGCCAAACGCCAGCACCGCGCCGCTCTGCGCGTGGTCATAGCGGTTGACGACGTTGCCGATGTCGTGCATATAGCCCGCGATACGGGCAAGGCGGGCTTCCTTCTCGGAATACCCCAGCGCCAGCAGCCACTCGCTCGCGTAGCCCGCGCACCGGTTGCTGTGCGCGAAGGCGTGCTCGGTGAAACCCATCGCCTTCAGCGACTCGTCCGCCTGGCGGATATAGGTGTTGATTTCTTCGTTGGATTGAATGTCGGAAAACGTCAGCATAGAGCGGCTCCTATATCCTGTATTTGCGGCGGTCTGCCAGCAGCCGCTGGATGCGCGCCGACGGGTCGAGCAGCTCGGATATGGATGAGTCTACGTTGAGGGTGTTGATGATATGCGCGAGGTATTTTGACATATTCACGCTGTGGTACCACGGGCGGGAAAGCAGCTCTTCGGTTTGGTAGATCAGGTTGGTGGTATAGACGCTGTGCACAAGACCATCGGCGTAAGCGCGGTCATAGGTTTCGAGACCGCGGGTAAACTGCCCGAACGTGACGAAGATGAAGATGCGCCCCGCTCCGCGGGCTTTGAGAATCTCTGCGACGTTGAGGATCGATTCGCCGGAGGCGATGATGTCGTCCACCAGTATCACGTCCCGCCCGTCTAAGTCGCCGCCCAAAAACTCATGGCTCAGGATCGGGTTGCGTCCTTCCACGATGCTGCTATAGTCCCGGCGTTTGTAGCACATGCCGAGGTCAAGCCCCATCATCGAGGCGTACAGGATCGAACGCGGCATGCCGCCTTCGTCGGGGGAGACGACCATCATATGGTCGCTGTCGATCACGAGGTCTTTATTCTCCCGTAAAAGCGTACGGATCATCTGGTAGGAGGGGCGGATGTTTTCAAAGCCGGAGAGCGGGATGGCGTTCTGCACCCGCGCGTCGTGCGCGTCGAAGGTAATGATGTTCTCAACGCCCATATGCACCAGTTCCTGCAGCATCAGCGCGCAGTCCAGCGATTCGCGGGCGGAGCGCCGGTCTTGCCGCCCTTCATACAGCAGCGGCATGATCAGGTTTATCCGCCGCGCCTTGCCGTTGGTCGCCGCGATGATGCGTTTAAGGTCCTGATAATGGTTGTCGGGTCCCATCGGGACATCTTTGCCGAACATTTTATACGTAACGCCGTGATTGAACATATCGGCGAGGATATACAAATCGCACCCGCGCACCGTCTGGAGAATCAGCCCTTTCCCCTCGCCGGTCGCGAAGCGCGGGCAGTCGTACTCCACCAGTACGCTGTGCCCATCGCCTTCGTCGGCGATGTCCAGCTGCCCCAAGTATTCGTCGATCTGCGCCGCCAGCCGCTCTGTGCCGCGCATGCACAATAACCCCAGTGAACCGTACGGTCTTCGTTCATTCTTCATAAGATTATGCTCCCATCTTTATATCTGTAAAGGCTTTTGCCATTTCAAGATACCCTTCGGGCGGAACCGTCTCCCCGCGCGCGCCGGGGTCGAACCCGGCACCGCGCAGACGACCGGTCACAGCAGCGCGGGGCAGCGCAAGCCCGGCGGACAGCGCGTTGGCTAAGGTTTTGCGCCGCTGCGCGAACGCCGCTTTGGAAAGCCTCAGCGCGGCCGGGACAAGCGAGTCCCGCGCGGCGTCGGGGGCGTGGCGGTCGAAGCGGATCACCGTGGAGGTCACGGCGGGGCGGGGCATAAAGCTCTCCGGCGGCACGTCGAACAGCACGGAACACCGGGCGCGCAGCGCCGCGAACACGGTGATCGCGCCGTACTCCGGCGTTCCGGCGATTGCGGTCAGCCGCCGCGCCACCTCCCGCTGCACCATGACGACGACCGGGTCGTGCAGGGGGGGGAGCGGCGTGTCCGGGAGGGCGCGCCCTATACCTTCGCTGCCGCTCTCCAAGAGCTTTACAAGCAACGGCGTGGTAAGCGAGTACGGTAGGTTGGCGCACACGGCGGGGATTAACCCGGCGGGCATCAGCGCGGTCAGGCCGAGCCGCAGCGCGTCGCCGCCGATCAGCGTCACGTTGGGGAAGGGCGACAGGTTTTGCCGCAGCAGCGGAAGCAGGCGCTTGTCCTTCTCCACCGCCACCACCGCGCCGCAGGTTTCCGCCAGAGCGGCGGTCAGCGCCCCGAAGCCGGGACCGATCTCCAGCACGGCGTGTTTTTTTCCGAACAGACCCGCCATCCGCTTCGGGACGCCGGCGTCTGTGAGGAAGTTCTGCCCCAGGCGTTTGGAGAACGGGGCACCCGCCATCGCGGCGCGGATGACCTGCGGGTCGCACAATTCACTGCTCATGCCCTACAGTATACCCCTTCAAGAGAAGAACTTCAAGAGGGAAATAGAGACGGTCTTACCGGGATTCCGGCGGCGCTGAGTTCGTCTTTGATTTCCGGCACGGTGAAGTTTTTCGCAAGCCGGGGCGAGTAGAGCATCGAGCTGATGATCGCAGCCGAAGCGCCCGTATCCAAAAACGCGGCGGCGATATGGCGGGGCAGCCCCGCGCCGCCGGAGGCGATGACCGGGATCCGCACCGCGTCTGCGACGGCTTTGGTGATTTCGAGGTCGTAGCCTTCGCAGCCGCCGTCGTTGTCGATGCTGTTGACGCAGATCTCACCCGCGCCGAGCGCCTCGCCGCGCTTCGCCCATTCCACCGCGTCCATCCCGGTAAACGTCCTCGCGCCGTCGACCGCGATTTCGTAGCCGCTCGGGATCGCCGCACTCACTTCCACCCTCTTGACCTGCATACTCAGCACGACGCACTGCCGCCCGAACGCGTCCGCGCCCTCGGTGATGATGTGCGGGTTGCGCACCGCCATCGAATCGACGCTGATCTTCTCCGCGCCGGCGTTCAGCACATCGTACATGTCGGCGAGCGTCTTGATTCCGCCGCCGACCGTAAACGGCACGAACACGCGCTCCGCCACGGCGCGTACCGTCGCGAGGTCGGTCTTGCGCCGTTCCGCCGAGGCCATAATGTCGTAAAACACGATCTCGTCCACGCCGCCCTCGTACATCCGCCGCGCAAGCTCGGCGGCGGGCGCGACGTCGATGTTGTCCTGAAACCGCACCGCTTTGGTCACCATGCCGTTTTTGATGTCGAAACAGGCGATCAGCCTTTTTGTGAGCATAATCATTCCCCTTGTTTGTTTGCGCGGGCGCGCCGCCCCCGGCGCGCCCGCCGTATGTCCGCGGGCGATTGCAGACCGCCCCTGCGAAGCTGGATTCACGGAAGGGACTGCTCCGCCTCTACGACAGCCCGCAGAACCGTTTCAAAATCCGCAAGCCCGCGTCTCCGCTCTTTTCCACATGGAATTGCGCTCCGTATACATTGCCCCGCGCCGCCATTGCGCAAAACGCTCCGTTATAGTCGGCTTGCCCCAATACAAGGGACGGGTCGCCCGGCACGGCGTAATAGGAGTTGACGAAGTAGAAATAGCCGCCCTCCTCCGCAACCGGGTCGGCGCGGACAAAATCCACGCGGTTCCAGCCCATCTGCGGGACGCGCACGGCGCGTTCGTCAAACTTCTTCACAACGCCGGGGAAGATCCCCAAACATTCCGCGTCCCCTTCCTCCGAGTGCTCAAAGAGCACCTGCAGCCCGACGCAGATGCCGAGGAACGGCACCCCCCGCCCGATCGCCGCGCGGATCTCCGGCTCCAGCCCCAGTTCCCGCAGCGACCGCATCGTCGCAAGCGCCGAACCGACGCCGGGCAGAATCAGCCGGTCGGCGGGCTGTCCGGGCGCGGTAATCAGCGCCGCTTCTTCGCCGATATGCCGAAGCGCGTTGAGAACGCTCGGCGCGTTGCCCGCCTTGTAGTGAATCACGCCTGTCAATTGACCATCTCCTTTTTTCCCGCCTCCTGCGGGCGGCGGGGGGTGTTCGCCGGCATCACAGGGTGACGACGGTTACTCCCGATTCGCCTTCCCCGAATTTTCCCAGCCGAAAACCCTTGACCGACTTGTTTTTGCGCAGCGCGGCGTGTACGGCGGCGCGCATCGCGCCCGTACCCTTGCCGTGGATGACGGTGACGGTGGGAAGCTTGCGCATGACCGCGTCGTCGATAAACTGCTCCATCATCAAAACGCCGTCGTCGGTGAGCTGTCCGCGCAAATCCAGCTCCATCGCAACGGGTTCCGCCGTTTGGGTCAGCGACACGCCGCCGGGTTTTGGCTTTTTCTCTTTCTTCGCTTCGCAGGGGCGCAAGCCCTCCAGCGGGGCGGTGACCTTCATAATCCCCGCCTGAAGCGGAATCAGCCCGTTTTTGTCCGGCGTGCCCAGCACGGTCGCGCGGATACCGGTCGAAACCAACAGCACCTCGGTTCCGGGCGCGGGCGGCTTGTCAAACAGCGCCTCCGGTTCCGGGGAGGACAGTCCGCCGCCCAGCGCGTCTTCCGCTTCCCGCAGTTTCCGGCGCAGGTCGGGCAGTTCCGCCGCCGCCTTGGCGTATTTAATCCGCGCAAGCTCCCGCGCCGCCTCGTCAGCGGCGGCGCGCGCTTCGTCTAAGATACGGCGGGCTTCGGCGCGGGCGCTTTCGGAGGCTTTTTCGTACTCCCGCTCTATCCTCAGGCGCAGTTCCTCGCTCCTGCGCCTGTCCTCTATGCTGTCGGCCAGCGTCTTCTCGGCGGCGGCGCGGTCGTTTTCCGCCGCGAGGCGCGTACGTTCCAGCTGCGCCAGCACGTCTTCCAGCGCGGCGTCGCGCAGTCCCACACGCTCCCGCGCGGCGTCGATTACGTGTTCCGGCAGCCCCAGCCGCTGTGAAATGGCGAACGCGTTGCTGCGTCCGGGGATCCCGATCAGCAGCCGGTAGGTGGGGCGGAGCGTCTCCACATCAAACTCACAGCACGCGTTGGCGACGCCGGCGGTCGTCATGGCGTAGGTTTTCAGCTCGGCGTAATGGGTGGTGGCGGCGACGCGGCACCCTTGCCTCCGCGCCTGCTCGATGATCGCGACGGCCAGCGCCGCGCCTTCGACCGGATCGGTGCCCGCGCCCAGCTCGTCGAACAAAATCAGGCTCCCGCTCTCCGCCTCGTTCAGCACCGCGACGATATTGGTCATGTGCGAAGAAAAGGTTGACAGGCTCTGCGCGATTGACTGCTCGTCGCCGATATCGGCATAGACGCGGGACACGGCGACCTCCGAGCCGTCGGAAGCCGGAATCTGCAAACCGCACCCGGCCATCAGCGTCAGAAGCCCCAGCGTTTTCAGCGTGACCGTCTTGCCGCCGGTGTTCGGACCGGTGACGACCAGCGTGTCAAAGTCCTTGCCGATCCGCACCGAGATGGGCACGGCTTTGCTTTTGTCCAGCAGCGGGTGGCGCGCCCGGATCAGGTTGGTGACGCCCCGCCCGTTCAGCAGCGGGGAACTGGCGTTCATGTCCGAAGCGAGCTTCCCGCGGGCGAAGACCGCGTCGATCGCCACCAGCGCGTCATAGTCTTCCAGCAGCAGCTCGCGGGCATCGTCGCACTCCGCCGACAACTCGGCGAGGATACGGTCGATCTCCTTCCGCTCCTTCGCCTCCCATTCGCGCAGGTCGTTATCCGCCTGCACCACCGCCATCGGCTCGATAAACAGCGTCGCGCCGGAGGAGGATACGTCGTGCAGAAGCCCCGGCACGTCGCCCTTGTGCTCCGCCTTGACCGGAATCACGTACCGCCCGCCGCGCTGTGTGATCAGCGCGTCCTGCAGGTATTTCCCATGGGTCGCGATCATCCGGTTCAGCACGTCCTTGATTTTAGAAGCCGCCGCCCGCATATGCCGCCGGACGGACGCCAGCTCGGTGCTGGCGTGGTCGGCGATCTCCTCTTCGGACAGGATACAGCCGGTGATGCGGTCTTCCAGCGGTTTGTCGCCGCAGAGGCGGGCAAACAAACCGTCCAATGCTGCCTGTGAAGGCGCTCCCTTTACGCCGGACGCGTGGTATGATCGCACCGTCCGGGCAGCCCTCAGCACCGAAGCGATGTCCAGCAGTTCGCGGGTGTTGAGCACGCCGCCCATCTGCGTCCGCTGCAGCGCGGGCGCGACCGGCTTGACGCCGGACAGCGACGGCGCGCCCCGCGTCTCCAGCATCGCCCTCGCCGCGCCGGTCTGCCGCAGACGCTCCTCCGCTTCGGCGGGGGTCACCGCCGGGCGGAGCGCGAGGCACCGTTCCTTCGCTTCCGCCGATACGGCAAAGCCCGCCAGCGCCTCCAGCACGCGCGGCAGTTCAAGGGTGCCGATTGACTTATCGCCGAGAACGCTCATCATGTTTTCTCTCCGCTTCAAACACATCGAAATCCAGCTTAAAATAGGCGAGCAGCGGAGCTTCCGCCGCATCGTAGAGCGCCCTGCCGCCGCCGTGCGCCGCCAAAAACGCGTCCCGGTACCGCCGCGCCGTGTCCGGGTCATACCCGCGCATCAAATGGTACGTCAGGCGCGCCGCGTCGAAGATCCACGGCAGCGCCAGCGCGTCGTCCCAGTCGATCGGGGTCAGAACGCCGCCGTCTTGGAGAACGTTGCCCTCGGACAGGTCGCCGTGGCAGAGCACCGGAGGCAGTCCGTCACAGCAAGAGAGGCGATGGACCAAATCTTCCCGCAATTTCCGGTGGGTTTCCGCCCCCGGCAGGTGTAAAGAGAATGCCTTTTCAGCGTTGTCGTCCATCACGTCGCCGATAAAATCGGTGAACGAGTCATAGCACCCGTCCCCGCCGCCGAAATAGCCGAACCCGCGCATCGGGACGGCGTGGAACCGCGCGGTCAGTTCCCCGAACTTCCGGTAAAACTCCTCCGAACCTTCCGGTCTCCGCCCCGGCAGAAACTCCTCCAGCAAAAAACCGTCGGGGAACCGCGGGTCATCGCGGTCGAAGCAGAGGCACCGCGCATGGGGAACGCGATACCGCGTCAGGAGACGGTCTACATACGCCAGCTTGTGATCCTCCGGCCACTCCCTGGACTGATACAACTTGGCGATGTACTGCTTTCCCCCCGCGCTCACCACGAACACCGTGCTATACGGCACATTCTCTATTTGCCGGATGCTGTCCGCCGGTTTGCCGAGAACCTCCCGCGCCTTTTCGGCGATGAGTTGGATCCCTTCCTGTATCACGTTAAAAACCCCTGTGATTCATATTGCCGAAGTGTTGAAAATTGCATGTTCGTCAGCGGCGAACATGAGGTTTTTTCGGGGGATTTCACAACAGACCCAAATAAAACTCCAGCGACGGCGGCATCCGCCCGGTTTGCGCCAGCGTATACCGTTCGCACAGCGCGGCGAGGCGGGATACCGCCTGTTCGCTTGCTGTAAAGGAAAAAACCTTTTCAATCGGAACGGAGCTTATATGCCGTACGGCGAACAGACAGTCGGCGTCGTAAGACAGCAGCGCCGCGCCGGTGTCCCGGAAACGCTTCGCGCAGGAAGCGCAGAGCGCCGTACCGCCCGCCGGGAGCAGATACATCGTGCCGGATGTCTTGCCGCACTGCCCGCAGGCTTCCATCGCCGGTTCCAGCCCCGCGCCGCAGAGCGCCCGCATCTCAAACGCCGCCTTGATCAGCTCGCGGGGGCGTTTCCCGGCGCAGAGCGCCGCCAGCGCCGTAAGCGTCAGCCGGAACAGTTCCCCTTCCGGCGCAAGCGTTTGCGAGAGGTCGGCGAGGTAGGCCGCGAGCGACATCGACAACAGATCCCGGCGCAAAGGGGAAAACGGTTCTACCATTTCGGCTTCCGTCAGCGTCAATCGGTCGCGGTATTCGCTGACGGTCAGGCGCGAACAGCAAAGCACCTGAACCGCCGCCGCGTAGGGATAACGGGGGCGGCGCGCCCCCCGCGCCGTAACGGTCAGGTTCCCTTCCCGCTCGGTCAATACGGTGAGTATTAAATCGGCATCTTTATACTCAACAGCGCGTACAATCAGCCCGTTGAGCGTCATGTGGCTCATGGCGTCCTCCGTGTCTTACCGATAGAGTGACACAATCGGGGCGATTCACATCCCGCCCGCTCCTACCGGTACCCGAAATTCCGGAGCTGCGCGTCGCTGTCGCGCCAGCCGGCGCGTACGCGCACCCACAGCTTGAGGAACACGGGACCGCCGTACATCTCCTCTAACTCGGCGCGGGCGAGCGACCCGATCTTCTTCAGCATCGCGCCGTTTTTGCCGATGACGATCCCTTTATGGCTTTCTTTTTCGCAAGTGACGACGGCTTCGATGCTCACAAGACCGTCGCCGCGCTCCGTGAGCTTGTCCACCGTCACCGCCGCGCCGTGCGGCACCTCGTCGTTCAGACAGATCAGCAGCTTTTCCCGCACGACCTCCGAGATCAGCTCGCGGTCGGTCTGGTCGGCGGTCACATCCTCCGGGTACAGCGCGGGGGAGTGCGGCATCGCGCCCAACAGCAGGGAGGTTAATTCCTCCACGCCATCGCCTGTTTTGGCGGACAGCGGCAGGATCGCGTCAAACGCCGTCTCCTTGCTGTATGCGCCGATCACCGGCAGCAGTTTTTCGCGCGGCAGCGTGTCGGACTTGTTGATAACAAGGAAGAATGGGACGGACTTTTTATTACACTGCGTAATTAGCTGCCGCTCAATTTCGCCCACCGACGGCACCGGTTCGGCGACCAGCACGGCGGCATCCACCCCGCCGACGCTCTCCCGCACGCTCTTGACCATAAACTGCCCCAGCTTGGTACGCGGGGTGTGGAAACCGGGCGTATCCAGCAGCACCATCTGCACGGGTTCCCGGTTGAATACGGCGCTCAGGCGGCGCCGGGTCGTCTGCGGCTTGGGCGACACGATCGCGACCTTTTCGCCGCAGATTTTGTTGATCAGCGTGGATTTTCCGGCGTTCGGGCGGCCGACTACGGCCACCATTCCGGCATGGGTGATATTCATGTTGGAGGTTCTCCTTGGCGGTAAAGTACACACGGGTCGAAATCGATCTTTCCGTTATCCCATACGGGTGCGCCGTGGTCAAGGGTCACGCCGTTGAACAGTGTCTTGTCTCTCAACGCTTCAAACACAAGTGTGTCTAAATACGGGGTAAAATCATAGATCCGCTCTGTATGGTCGGAGAATTTCAGCCATAGCTTATATCCGTCCAAAGGCTTTAACCCAACGAGTTTTGGGGTGTGAACCAAGTTTCCCGGCTCCCCCGCGAAATAAACTCCGTCTCGCTCAAACATTCCGTTTTCACTCCTTACCGTAAAGGTTCGATCTTTCCAAACGGCTGTTTTTTTATTGCGCTTGTCCAAGCCCTCAGCCCGCCGTGTCTTCCCGCATTTCGTCTTCCAGCTCGCCCTGCAAATCGAAGATTCTGCGGTATGAGCCGCCGGCGGCCATCAGCTCTTCGTGGGTGCCCATTTCCTCTACCGCGCCGTCGCGGAGCACCAGAATGCGGTCGGCCTGCATCAGCGTGGACGTGCGGTGCGAGATGATGATCGCGGTGGCTTTCTTTGTGCGCGTCTTCAGCGCGGCGCGGATGCGCGCGTCCGTTTCGGTATCGACGGCGGACAGGCTGTCGTCAAAGATCATGATCGGCGTCTGCGCGATCAGCATACGGGCAATCGCGACCCGCTGCTTCTGACCGCCGGACAGGGTCACGCCGCGTTCGCCCACCATCGTCTCATACCCGTCGCCGAACGCCTCAATCGCGTCACTGACATAGGCGACCGAAGCCGCTTCCCGAACGGTCTCCAGTTCGGCTTCGGGGCGCGACGCCGCGATATTCCGCCGGATGGTTTTGGAAAACAGGAACGGTTCCTGCAGCACAAGCCCCACATTGCGGCGCAGATGGGCGCGGTCGATCTCTTTGATATTGATGCCGTCCACCGTGATGCGGCCGCTGCCCTCCGGCAGGTCGTACAGGCGGCAGATCAGATGAACCAGCGTACTCTTGCCCGAACCCGTGCCGCCCAATATCGCGAGCGTCTCGCCGGGGCGCACCGAAAAACTGACATCCCGCAGAATCGGGGTCTTTTCATCATATTGAAACGATACGCCGTCAAAGACGATCTCCCCGCGAATGTCGGGGGTCAACCCATCCCCGCTGCTCTCCGGCGCGGCGGCGTAGATGTCGCGGATACGCGCGGCCGATACGCTCGCCTTCGACAGTTCCGACAGGTTACGCCCCAGCGCGCGCACCGGCCAGATCATCATCCCGGCATACGTATTGAAGGTAATGAAGGTGCCGACCGTCAGGTCGCCGGACGCGCAGCGGATGATACCGGCGGCGGTGACGATCGCGAACTGCAGCGCCGAGATCGCGTCGGAGATCGACCAATACATCGCGAGCAGCCGCCCGATCCGCTCCCATAAGTTGGTATACGAACGGTTCCTCTCGGTAAACCGGTCTACCTCAAAACGCTCACGCCCAAAGGCGCGGACGACCCGCACGCCGGTGAGGTTCTCCTGCACGGTGGCGGTCAGTATGCCTTCGGACTCGTCGGCTTTTTTGAACTGTTTGGCAACCGCCCTGAAAAAGAAGGCGGAGAAGAGGAAGAGCAGCGGTATCAGCGTCATTGAGAGCAGCGCCATCGTAGTATCCATCATAAACATCAGCACGGCGGCTAAGATAACCTGCACCGCCATGCGGAACATTTCAATCAGGTGGTCGGCGTAGAAGCGCCGGATTGTCTCAACATCGGACGTACTGCGCTGAATGATGTCGCCCGTCTGCGCCTTGACGTGCCATTCATACGGCAGCGTCTGGATGTGGGCGTACAGCGTGTCGCGCAGCCGCTGCGCCAAATGTTCCCCTGTTTCCATCGTAAAATACCGCCGCACGACGTTCGATAAGCCGGCCAGCAGCGCCGCCGTGCCGGTCGCGAGTCCGCAAATCCAAATATTCGCGCGAAGCATACCGCGCCCGCCGACCGAATCAATGAAGCGAACGATAAAGCCGGGCAGTTGCCACGCCTTGTCGTCGATCACGTTGTCGACAGTCAGGCGGATGATCTGTGGGCTGAGAAAGTTAAAAAACACCATGCAAACGGCGGCGAACAGCGCCCAAAAGAGCCGGGCACGCCGTTTCCGGCCGACCTCCCACAGCATGAGAAACCGGCCTTTCTTCCAAGGCAGCGGCATAAAGTCCTCCTAATAAATGAGAAGCTCTGAAAGCCTCGTGGCAGTGAACAGTTACGGTGTACAGATAACGGTCAGACGGCTAGGGTGTTTTTCCCGTTCTAAACTGTTATCCGTTATCTGCTCGCCAGCCTAAGTATACCACGGCGGAGAGGGGATTACAACGGGAAAATCAAACTACTCCCCGTCCTATTTACCGGACAGGGAGCAGTTACAGCGATCTACACCGTCGCTTCGATTTCCTTCAGCCGCTCGATGATGTTGATTCCTTGCGGGCAGGCGGCTTCGCAGGTGCCGCACTCGATGCAGGCCGGGATTTGGTTCTCCGGTTTGACCCAGTTGCGGTAATTCATCAGGAACCAGGAGGAACCGAACCGCACCACGTCGTTCTTGCCGCCGAACAGGCGCGGGATGGGGATCTCCTTCGGGCATTTCGCGCAATAGTTGCATTCGGTGCAGGGCACGAGCGGAAGCTTCTTGAAGGCGTCCATCGCCCGTTCCACAACGGCCTGCTCCCCGGCGGACAGCGGGATGAACGGGGTGAAGTGCCTGATATTGTCCTCAACCTGCGACATATCGCTCATGCCGGAGAGCACCACGTCCACACCGGGCAGCGAACCGCACCAGCGCATCGCCCAAGACGCGGCCGAAACCTCCGGGTTCGCGTCCTGGAAGACCTTTACGATGTCCGGGTGGCAGCGCGCCAAGCCGCCGCCGTGCACCGGCTCCATCACAACCAGCGCCACACCGCGGCTCGTCACCGCTTCATATTGCTTTTGCGCCTCCCCGTTATACCAGTCGTAATAATTGAGCTGAATCTGGCAGAAATCCCACTCAAACGAATCCAGCACCTTCGGCAGGTCGCCGGTCGCGCCGTGATACGAAAAGCCGTGATAGCGGATCCGCCCGTCGCGCTTCATTTTCCGCGCAACCTCGTCCGCGCCGATCCGCGCCATGTGGTCGATGCTACCGCCGTTGATGCCATGCATTAAGTAGAAGTCAATCACGTCCGCGCCCAGTTTTTTCTGCTGCGCGTCGAAGAAGGGCTGCGCGCCCGCCTTCTCCGCCTCACCGAGCGGCATTTTGGTGGCGATTGTAAACGAGCCGCGGGGGTGGCGCGACAGGAGCGCCTGTTTCGCGAACAGCTCGCTTTCCCCGCCGTGGTACATAAACGCCGTGTCGTAATAGGTAACGCCCGCTTCCATCAGGCGGTCGATCATCGCCTCGGCGGCGGCGGTATCGATTTTATCGCCGGCGGTCGGCAGGCGCATCAGCCCCATCCCGAGACGCGAAACGCTCTCTCCGATCTTCGGCATCGTACGCATTTCCATCATTACCAGTTCCCTTCCGTTGTGAATTACCCCCGCCTATGGCGGGGGTAAGGTCTGCTATATCTTACCGGAGCAGCCCAGTACGTTGACCAGTTTGCGCTTGACCATGTCTTTGATCGCGACGCGGGCGGGCGAAAGGTATTGGCGCGGGTCGAAATGGTCGGGGTGCTCGGTGAAGTGCTCGCGGATCTTCGCGGTCATCGCGAGACGCAGGTCGCTGTCGATGTTGATTTTGCAGACCGCGCTCTTAGCCGCTTGGCGAAGCATTTCTTCTGGGATGCCGATCGCGTCGGGCATTTTGCCGCCGTACTGGTTGACCTTCGCGACGAATTCCTGCGGCACCGAGGACGAACCGTGCAGAACGATCGGGAAGTTGGGCAGGCGGCGCGTGATCTCTTCCAGAATATCAAAGCGGAGCTTGGGGTTTTGACCGGGTTTGAACTTATACGCGCCGTGGCTGGTGCCGATGGCGATGGCCAGGCTGTCCACGCCCGTTTTGGCGACGAACTCCTCCACCTCGGCGGGGTTTGTGAACTGCGCGTCTTCCGCCGAGACGTTGACGGCATCCTCGATACCGGCGAGCTTGCCCAGTTCCCCTTCGACGACCACGCCCTTGCTGTGGGCATAGTCCACCACTTGTTTGGTCAGGCTGATGTTGTCTTCGAACGAGTGCTTGGAACCGTCGATCATGACGGAGGTAAAACCGCCGTCGATGCAGGATTTGCATATCTCAAAATCATCGCCGTGGTCGAGGTGGACGGCGATCGGCAGGTCTACGCCCTGATTTGCCGCGTCTTGGATCGCGGCTTCGATCAGCTTCATCAGGTAAACGTGCTTCGCGTATTTGCGCGCGCCGGCCGAAACCTGAAGAATCAGCGGCGCTTTTTCTTCCATCGCGGCTTCCGTGATGCCCTGGATGATCTCCATGTTGTTGACGTTGAACGCGCCGATGGCGTACCCGCCTTCGTAGGCTTTTTTGAACATGTCTGTGGTCGTGACAAGACCCATGCTGTTCAGCTCCTTCTCGTTTCAATTTTGTCCAGTATATCAAATAAAACAGTGGAATGCAAACGGTTTTTGCGGGAAAGTTCCCGGGTTTCCCGGTTGAGGCGTTATAAACGGATTGGGT
>JAISVY010000067.1 GCA_031271325.1 Oscillospiraceae bacterium | reverse complement strand
GGCGTGGCTGCAAAGAGCCAACACGGCAAGGTCGCCCCTTGCCGATGAGTTTATACGGACGCTGTCAAGGTACACCTCCGCTGTGTGATATACCTGCAGTGGGTATTATCATCTGGATCCGAAGGGCGACCGTCCGAGACAGGCTACACCCCTTTGCCCGATGACAGAGACACCGGAAGAATCAGCCGAAGGCGGCGGGAAACGCCGTGCGGACAAGCCGCAGAAGCCTTTTCTTGTCCTCGGCTGTCATATGCTGCATCGCGACCATGATCCGGTAAAGCTCATAGGGCATGGTGTTTTGATATCTTGCGTTCCATTCGTTATAGATGGATTCCTCGCGCGCTTCGGAAGCGCCGTCGGCGGAGAAATCGCCGGGATTGACAGACCCTTGCGCGCACTCGCCGGAGGGGGACGTACCCGCGCCCCGGTTATGGTCGGTTCCCAGCACGTATTCCGGCGTAACATTGAAAAGGTCGGCAAGCCTGTAGACGTTTTCTTTGTCCGGCTGTGTGGCGTTCCTTTCCCACAGACTGACCGTAGTGTGGTGTACTCCCAGAATTTTTGCAAGCGTCTCCTGTGTAAGACTGTGTTCTTTGCGAAGCTTAGATATGTTGTTTGTCATTATTAACACCTCTTATCCAGTATATTCTATTCCCCCTTTTTAGCCATTAAAACTACAATAAATTTTCTTCAAGCCACTTCGCCACGCCGTCGTTATCACAGTCGCCGCATCTGCAATTTGCGCGGACTATACGTATAACAAAGGCGCGCCGCGTGTCGCGGCGCGCCGATGCTTCACTGTGTGACGGGCGTTATCCAGCCCATTTCGTCGGGGCGGCGACCCCACTGGATATCTGTAAGGGTGTCGTACAACTTCTGGGACAGGGGGCCGATTTGGTTATTGTTGATTATAACGCTCGCGTCCTTATAAACAAGTTCGCCCACCGGGGAGATGACGGCGGCGGTGCCGGAGGCGAACGCCTCGTCCAGGCGGCCGGCGCGCGAGACGGAGATGATCTCGTCAATGGAAATCTGGCGCTCCTCAACCGGTTCGCCCCACTTGCGCAGAAGCTGTAAACAGCTGTCGCGCGTGATGCCCGGAAGGATGCTTCCGCCAAGGGGAGGCGTGACCACGGTGCCGTCAATCACGAAAAAGGCGTTGGATGTGCCGACTTCCTCGATGTACTTGCGCTCGACGCCGTCAAGCCAAAGCACTTGGGTAAAGCCCTTGTGCTTGGCGCGCTCCTGGGCGCGGATTGTCGCGGCGTAGTTTGCGCCGGTCTTGGCATAGCCCATGCCGCCGCGCACGGCGCGAACGTCCTCGTCCTCGACCAGAATGCGCGTGGGACTCATGCCCCCGGCGTAATACGCGCCCACCGGCGACAGTATTATGACAAACATGTATGTGTTCGACGCGCGCACGCCCAAATGTGAGTCGGTCGCGACAAGAAACGGGCGGATGTAAAGCGAGGTGTCCTTTTCCGAAGGAACCCAGTCAATATCTGTGCGCACAAGCGTTTCCATCGCCCGCATAAAGATCCCCTCGTCGATTTCGGGGATTGAAAGCCGGGTGTTGGAGCTGTTAAAGCGCCGTATGTTGTCAATCGCGCGGAACATCTGCACGCTTCCGTTTGAGGCGCGGTAGGCTTTAAGCCCCTCGAAAACCTCCTGCCCGTAGTGCAGCACCATCGACGCCGGGTCAAGCGCAAGCGGGCCGTACGGAACAACGCGCGGGTCATGCCAGCCCTTTTCGGGGCTGTAATTATAAAGAAACATATGGTCTGTAAAATACTGCCCGAAGCCAAGTTCCGCCGGGTTCGGCTTTGGCTTGGGAGAGGGTGTGCGCGCCACCGGAATATTCAATGCCAATTCCTCCTGCCATGAATGTTTCCGCTTATTATAACGGTTTTTCAAGGCTTTTGCAAGAAAAATTTGCGAATTTCCTTTAAATGGAGGGTTCGGGAGGCCGCGCCAATAAATTTTCACGCTTGACAAAGCCGTTCCCTTCGTGTATATTGTTACAGCGGCGGTTAACTGCCGGAAGCGTCACACTCGTTTGCCTTGCATGCAAACACGCAGTTTTCAGAACTTCGTCTATATTCCTCAATAGCTCAGTCGGTAGAGCATGCGGCTGTTAACCGCAGGGTCGTTGGTTCGAGTCCAACTTGGGGAGCCACGGGAAGCTCCCCCGTCAGAATGTCTGACGGGGGGCTTTTGTTTTTTGCGTCCGCCGTCCGATTGACCGTATATAGCCATATACAGACTTTATATAATCCAATACTTGACAAAAGCGCCCGGCATTTGATAAAGTACGCAGCAACACCGAAAGGAACTCGGAGGGGCTTATGCAATATCGGGATAACGGCTTTATAATTATCGGGGGGATTTACTCCCTGATTATTATGCTGCCCAAACCGAGATTGTGCCGGACTGTGTGAATAACGGACAAATACCCGTTTCCGTACACCGCCGCAATCCGGAAGGATCGCGGCGGTGTTTTTGGTGTAAAAACTTTAAGGAGGACAATCCCATGTCAAACCAGGCTCATGAAGTCAAAGTACAGGCCAGAGAGTGGCCCGCCCAACCCCAGGAAGTCAAAGTGCAGACCAAAGAGTGGTCAAACCCCACCCCCGCAGGGCTTGTAGCCCTGTCAGTCGCGTGTTTCTGCTTCTTCGCGATGCTTAACGGCTATGTGTCCGCCGCCGCAATGCCGCTTGTCGGATGCTGGCTGCTTGGCGGATTTATGGTGCAGATAATTGTGGGGTTGCTTGACCTGAAGGGCGGCAACTACACCGGCGGAAACACGTTCTTATTCTTCGGCGCGTTCTTTATGCTTGTCGGGGGACTTGAAATGTTTGTAAAATACGGGGCGATTACCGCCGGAACGCCCGCCGACACGCGTGTTGACGGCTATGCGTGGCTTGCGCTGACGCTTGTCGTTTACCTGTGGACCCCGGCCTTCCTTAAAACGTTCAACCTGCTTTCGCTTGTGGTGCTTGCGCTTGACGTTGCGCTTCCGTTCATCACGCTTGTTGACCTGAAGGTTTTGCCGTCCGATTTTTCCAAGGTGGCCGGATTCGCGCTTCTTGCCGCCGGGCTTATCGCCATATATTTAAGCGCGGCGCTTGTGGTGAACAACGCCTTAGGCAGGCAGGTCTACCCCGTCCTCGGCGGGAAGTAGCAGATCAAGGCTGCAGACAAAGTCGTTTTGCCCCGAGGATACGAGTTGTCAAGTGAGGAAAACCGGAGCAAAACGCAGTTTTGTGAAGTTTTTCGAACTTGCCGGGCAAAACGGCGCATGGCTGCACGACTATGTCTTCAATCATAAGAACTGGGGCGGCGAACAGCCGCCCCGTTTTCATGATCCCATATACTCATCCAGAGACGCGATCACAGACTTCACCGCGCCTTTGGGTAAGCGCCTTGCTTGCGCCTCCCGCGCCAACGCGAGATACAGGTCGTCGACGGAACTTATGCTCTCGCGCCTGTCTGTCCGTTCCAGAAGATAATCGACGGTTACGTTGAACAAATCCGCCAGACGTGAGAGCATGGTGATATTCGGCTCAAAGTCGTCCCTCTCCCAGTAGGAAATCATTCCCTGACTGATCTTCAGCTTCTGGGCAAGATCGGATTGGCTGAGTCCTCTTTCTTTTCTTAACTCGCGAATTCGTTTCATGACGAACCTCCTGTTGGTGCAGTAACGCAACCGCGGCAGGCGGTTTGCCTGCCGCGGGCGATTGGTTACTCCGTGCTGCCCGTACTCCTATGAGCGGGTGTAGGGCGGCTGTCGCCTACGCTATCCGGGCGCTTTTTCTTCTTCTTAGACACGGTGGCACCTCCCTTCCAAAAGGGTTCCGCCGAATCGTGACGGTTGGGGCGGAACCGAACACGCTGGTATTATCACCGGAAAATTTTGTGTTTATACTATGCATTTGCTTAATTGTATGGTATACTGTTACGCGGTACAAAGGAGGGTTTCTATGACAGGGAAACGTATGTCCGGTATCGTGCTGCCCGTCTTCTCGCTTCCGGGAGCGCACGGTATCGGCACAATGGGCGCGCACGCACGTAAATGGATCGATTTTCTCGCGGACAGCGGACAGCGGATATGGCAGATACTGCCCCTTTCGCCCACCGGGTTTGGAGATTCGCCGTACCAATCCTGTTCGGCGATCGCGGGCAACCCGTACCTGATCGACTTGGATACGCTGGTTGCGGACGGTTTGCTGACACGCGAAGAGACTGAAAACTGCGATTTTGGGCACGATATTGATCATGTTGATTACAGCCTGCTGTATCAGAACCGCCTGCCCCTGCTGCGGAAAGCCTTTGAACGCGGAAGAGGCGGGGAGGGCTTCGCCGCGTTTGTCAAAGAGCAGAAACCCTGGCTTAGCGACTACGCGCTGTTTATGGCGCTGAAAGAACGTTACGGTATGAAGCCGTTGTCCCGCTGGCCGGACAAAGACATTGTCGCCCGGGACAAAACCGCGCTGCGGAAAGCGAACGCGGAATGCGCCGAGGCGGTTGCGTTTCATTCGTTTATTCAGTACCTCTTCTTCGGGCAGTGGGGCAGCGTGAAAGAATACGCGAAAAAACGCGGGGTAAAGATCATGGGCGATCTGCCCATTTATGTCGCCGAAGACAGCGTGGAGGTCTGGACGCGCCCGGAGCTGTTTCAGCTCAAAGCCCCCGCGAAACCGGCCAAAGTCGCCGGCGTTCCGCCCGATTTCTATTCGGCGACAGGTCAGCTGTGGGGCAATCCGCTTTACAACTGGGCGGCTCATGAAAGTGAGGATTACAAGTGGTGGCTTTCCCGCATCAGCCACGCCCGTTCGTTCTATGACATTATCCGCATCGACCATTTCCGCGGTTTTTATAATTACTGGTCTGTTCCGTCCGGCATGAAAACGGCGGATAAAGGGCGCTGGGTGAAGGGACCGGGCATTTCTTTTGTGCAGAGGCTCATTCGGTCTATGCCGCCCGCAAGCCTTGTGGCGGAAGACTTGGGCGACATCGGCGCCGACGTGTGGAAGTTTTTCCACGAAACCGGTCTGCCCGGCATGAAGGTGCTGGTTTACGCGTTCAACCCCGAAGGAGAATCGGATTACCTGCCCCATAGGGTCCCGCGGAACAGCGTCTCGTATACTTCCACACACGATTCCCCCACCTTTTGCGACTGGCTGACCGGGGAAGCGTCGGAGGGGGAGCGCGAATTGGCGGTGCGCTACCTGCGCCTGCGGGAGGACGAGGGGTTTCACTGGGGAGCGGTCTGCGCGGTATGGGGCAGCCAGTCCCGCATCGCGATGGCTCAGTTTCAGGATGTTTTAGGGTTGGGGAAAGACGCGCGTATCAACACGCCGGCGACCGTCGGCGGCGGCAACTGGCGCTGGCGCGTCCGGGAAGATGCCCTGAACGGCGGCGTATCAAAACGGTTGCTGGAAGTCACGAAGACATACGGCCGATACACGCCGCCGCCGGAATCCGAAAACCAAACCGAGAAAAACATCAGTATTCCGAAGAACACAAAGGGTTAAAAGGCGGCGAACAGCATGGTATCCGCGATCCGCTCGATGGGACTGACGGGGCTGAACGGCTTTGACGTTTCGGTAGAGTGCTTCTTATCACAGGGGATGCCCGCCTTTGAGGTGGTGGGTTTGCCCGATGCCGCCGTGCGCGAGTCCCGCGAGCGGGTACGCGCCGCGATGAAGAACTGCGGTTATGAGTTCCCGGTGCGCCGCATCGTGGTGAACCTTGCCCCCGCCGACACGCGGAAGGAAGGTCCCGTTTACGACCTGCCCATCTTTTTGGGGCTGATGGCGGCGGGGAACGATCTTTCCGTACCGCCCGACGCCGCGTTTATCGGCGAACTGTCTCTGGAAGGGCAGACCCGCCCGGTGACCGGGATGCTGCCGATGGCGCTGGCCGCGAAAGCTTCCGGGGTCAGACAGATTTTTGTACCGGAGGCGAACGCGCGGGAGACGTCGCTTGTCACGGGCTTAGACGTATACCCTGTGCGGCATGTGCGGGAGCTGCTGGATCATCTCACCGGCAACGGGCAGATCGCGAAAGCGCCGCCGTACCAAAGTCAGCCCGTGCCGTTTGAATGCCCCGACTTTGCCGACGTGCGCGGACAGGACAATGTAAAACGGGCTTTGGAGGTAGCCGCCGCGGGCGCGCACAACGTGCTGATGATCGGTCCTCCGGGCGCGGGGAAATCGATGCTTGCGCGGCGACTGCCGGGCATTCTCCCCGAGCTGACCAACGCGGAAGCGCTGGACAGCACCGGGATCCATTCGGTGGCGGGGCTGACCAGCCGGGAGGAACCGCTGCTGCGTTTCCGCCCCTTCCGCTCTCCCCACCACACCGTTTCCGCGCCCGCGCTGGTGGGCGGCGGGCGCATCCCGCGCCCGGGCGAGATGAGCCTCGCGCACAACGGCGTACTCTTCCTCGACGAATTGCCGGAGTTTCAGCGTGACGCGCTGGAATCGCTGCGCCAGCCGATGGAAGATCAGCAGGTGACCATTTCCCGTGTCGGAGGTACGGTGACCTATCCTGCGCGTTTCATGCTGCTCTGCGCGATGAACCCTTGCAAATGCGGATGGTACGGTCACCCGGCCGGCCGGTGCCGCTGTTCCGAAGAGTCGGTCAAGGCGTATTATGGGCGCATATCGGGACCGGTGCTCGACCGGATGGATATTGTCATCGAAGTACCCTCCGTATCGTACGAAGAGCTGTCGGGTAAAGAGCAGGCGGAAAGTTCCGCCGCCGTACGCAAGCGGGTTTGCGCCGCGCGGCTGAAGCAGCAGGCGCGGTTTGACGGGCAGGGACCGCCGTCGGCGCACCTCACACAGGAGCAAATGCGCGAGGTCTGCGCTTTGGACGAAGCGGGCGATAAACTGATGAAGAGCGCCTTTGAGCGCCTGGGACTGACCGCGCGGGCATATACGCGCGTATTGAAAGTGGCGCGTACGATCGCCGACCTCACAGGCTCTGAAACCGTCGCCCCGCCGCACCTTGCCGAAGCGCTGCAGTATCGGCAGCTGACTATGGGTAATTAAGAGCTGCCGGACAACCCCTTTTCTGTCCGAAGCGCCGCAGGCGCGAGTTGTCAAATGAAGAAGCTCTATAAACCTCGTGTTCCCGCTAGATAGTAGGGCGCGACGACCCCGGCGCGCCGTGAACATCCCCCGGCGTGCGAACATCCCCCGGTACCTGTACATCCTTCGATGTGCGAACATCCCCCGGCGCAGGTATTGCGGGAGGCATAACGCCTCCCCTACGGACAGTTTCTCTCGTTTTTAGCTGTTAACTGTTAACTGTTCGTTGTTAACTGTTAAGGAGCGGGAGTGACAGATATTGGGCAGACACCAAAATGAGGAGAATCTATGACGTATTCTGAGGACTTTGACTATAACAAACCGTTTACGCCCAAAATGTGGGGGAAGATGTGGCCGTTTATCAAGCCGCACCGCAGACATATCCTATCGGTCGCGGGATTTATGATGATGGTCGCGTTGATCGACGTGTTCATCCCGCTGCTCTCGGCGTATATCATCGACAACTTCATCCGCCCGCGAACCATGGAAGGCATGTGGCCGTTTATCGCGCTCTCCTGCGGGATGGCGCTGGCGCAGGCGTTCGGGGTTTACCTGTTTGTCAAGGCGGGGACGCAGATCGAGGTGCGCATCAGCGAATCGCTGCGGAGCGCCGTGTTCAACCATTTGCAAAAGCTGTCCTTTTCTTACTACAACGTCACGCCGGTGGGCTACATGATGGCGCGCGCGATGAGCGACACCAGCCGGATCGGTGAGCTGGTGGTCTGGGGGCTGATCGATACGAGCTGGTCGCTCTTGTACGCGATCGGCGTGTTTGTGTCGATGTTTCTTCTCAACTGGCGGCTGGCGCTGATCGTGCTGTGCACCGTGCCGCCGCTGATCTTTGCCACATGGTTTTTCCAAAGCCGTATCCTGCGTCTGAACCGCGTGGTACGCAAGATCAACTCACAGATGACCGGCGCGATGAACGAAGGCATCACCGGCGCGCGCACCACCAAGACGCTGGTAATAGAAGAGCAGAACAACACCGAGTTCCGCGCCGTCACCGGCGACCTGAAACGCAACGCAACCCGGATCGCGTGGATGCGCGGTCTGTTCGGACCGCTGATCATGTTTATCGGTTCACTGGCGGCGGCGTTTGTGTTGTCGCAGGGCGGGAGCTGGCTGCTCGGCGGGTCTTTCACCGCGTTCGGGCTTTCAATCGGTCTGCTGTCGGCATTTATGAGCTATACCACCAGCATCTTTGAACCGATTTCGCAGATCGCTCACACCGTTTCGGAGTTTATCGCGACGCAGGTCAACATCGAGCGGGTAACCGGTTTGTTGGAACACGAGCCGGACATCACAGACAGCCCGGAGGTCACCGAGGTATACGGCGACAGCTTCAACCCCAAGCGGGAAAACTGGGAGCCGATCACGGGCGGCATCGAGTTCCGCGATGTCACCTTCCGTTACCCCGACGGCACCGAAAACGTGTTGGAACATTTTTCGCTGACGATTCCCGCCGGTACGTATGTCGCGATTGTGGGTGAAACCGGGGCGGGGAAATCCACGCTGGTCAACCTCGTTTGCCGTTTCTTCGAACCGACCGAAGGCGCGGTGCTGATCGACGGGCGTGACAGCCGCGAACGCAGCCAGCTCTGGCTGCACAGCTCGATCGGCTATGTGCTGCAAAGCCCGCATCTGTTCTCCGGGACGGTGCGCGAAAACATCCGTTACGGGCGGCTGGACGCGACGGACGAAGAGGTCGAGGCGGCGGCGAAGCTGGTTTCCGCCGACAAGGTGATCGAAAAGTTAGAGAACGGTTTGGATTCCGATGTCGGCGAGGGCGGCGACCGCCTGTCCACCGGCGAAAAGCAGCTCATTTCGTTCGCCCGCGCGGTGCTCGCGAACCCGCGCATCTTTGTCCTTGACGAAGCGACTTCCAGCATCGACACCGAAACGGAAATCCTGATCCAGAGGGCTGTCGCGCATCTGCTCAAAGGGCGCACCAGCTTTGTCATCGCCCACCGCCTCTCGACGATCCGCACCGCCGACATCATTCTGGTGGTGCAAAACGGAAAAATTATCGAACGCGGCACGCATAAGGAACTTTTGCGGTCACGCGGGCACTATTATGAGTTATACACCCGGCAATTTGAAGAAGAGATTGAGACAAAGGTGCTGGGATAAAAATTGAGACGCTCTTAAAATCCAAGTTTCCTTCGGCGAAGCCGAACGAAAACGGGCGCAACCCTTGCGAACAGGCGGCTGATGGCAGTTAACAGTTACCAGTGTACAGATACAGTCAGACAGCTGGACTGTTTCTCTCGTTCTAAGCTGTTATCTAAACGAAGTGTTGAAAATTGAGTGTTCGCCTGAAAGGCGAACGAGCGCAGCGCTTGCGAACAGGCGGCTATGCCGCGGCATCGCAAGCCGGAGCGGGCAATTTTCAACATGCCCCTGTTCACTGTTCAAGCGGGAGGTTTTAACGTGACAGAAGAACGCGGCGCAACCATCCGAAAGCACATCGATAACGGGGTAACCGTAACCGACCCCGCGACGACGTTTATCGCGCCGGACGCTGTGATCGGGCGCGGCACGGTGATCCGCCCGTTCGTGGTGATTTCCGAACGCGCCGTGATCGGCGAAGGGTGTGAGATAGGACCCTTTACACACATCCGCCCGGACGTTACGCTCGGAAATAAGGTTAAAGCGGGCGCGTTCGTCGAGCTGAAGAACAGCGCTCTGGGTGACGGAACCCACGCAGGGCATTTGGCGTATATCGGCGACAGCGACGTGGGCGAAAACGTCAACTTCAGCTGCGGCGCGATCACGAGCAACTACGACGGCAAGGGCAAGCACCGCACCGTGATCGAAAACGGCGCGTTTATCGGCTGCAACACAAACCTCGTCGCGCCGGTCACGGTTGGGGAAGGCGCGTATACCGCCGCCGGCTCCACAATTACCGAAGATGTACCGCCCGGAGCGCTCGCCATAGCGCGCTCGCGTCAGACCAACAAAGAAGGCTGGGTAAAAAAACGGAATGGTTGAGTTCTTGATCGCGGGGCTTGGGAACCCCGGCGAACGCTACGAAAAAACCCGGCACAACGTCGGGTTTTGGACGGTGGACGAGCTGGCGCGGCGACGCGGCGTGAAGGTCAAAAAACTCAAGTTCCACGGCGTGTACGCAGCGGACGGCAATCTCCTTCTGCTCAAGCCGCAAACGTTTATGAACCTATCGGGGCAGGCGGTGCGCGACGCCGCCGCGTTTTACAAGCTGCCGCCGGAGCGGGTGATCGTCATCCATGACGACGCGGCGCTGCCGCCGGGGAAGCTGCGTATCCGCGCGAGCGGTTCCGACGGCGGGCACAACGGCATCAAGGACATCCTCTACCACTTACAGACCGACCGCTTCCTGCGGGTTAAAATCGGCATAGGACCGCCGCCGCCGGAGATCCCGCTGACCGATTGGGTCACCGGCGCCGTTCCGGCTTCCGAGCGCAACGTGCTGGAAAGCGCCGTCCCCCGCGCCGCCGACGCGGCGGAATGCATCCTTTCAAAAGGCATCGAACCGGCAATGAATCTTTATAATGGGGGTCTTTGATTCTTGCGAGCGCTCTGTGAGGCGTTTTGGGCAATGCCCGAAGCGCAGGAACTGCTTTCGCGCATCAAAAACCGGGGGTGCCCGGTGGCGATGGGCGGGCTTTCGGCTGTCCATAAAGCATATTTAATTGCGGCGGTCAGGCGGGAAACAGGTCGTCCGGTTGTGGCGCTCTGCCCCGACGAAGCCGAGGCGGCGCATATCGCCGCCGACTGCGCCCTCCTCTGCGAAGAGGAGGCGTTGATTCTGCCGTGCCGCGAATTTTCGCTGCTCGATACGATGTCGCGCGAATGGGAACACGCCCGTCTGCCGGTGCTGCGGCGGATGATAGAAGGGACGGCTCCGATCGTCGTCGCGACCGCCGACGCGTTTATGCAATGCACACATTCACCAGAAACCCTGCAAAGCCAAACCCTGCTGCTCAAACCGGAACAGGAGGTCAAAGACCTGCCCCGTTTGCTGGTTGAAAGCGGCTATACCCGCAGCGATCAGGTGGAGGGGACCGGTCAGTTTTCGGTACGCGGCGGTATCGTAGACGTGTTTTCCCCGGGAATGCCCGCGCCGGTGCGCATCGAATTTTTCGGCGACGAGGTGGATACCGTAAGCTCGTTTGACCCGGAAAGTCAGCTGCGCACCGAGCCGCTGAGTTCCTGTCTGCTGCTGCCCTGCCGCGAGCCGCAGCTGGCGCGGGAGGTATATACCGCGCTGGACTACCTGCCGCGCGGGGCGGTGGTGTTTATCTCCGAACAGGGGCGGACGGAAACAAGAATAAACCATACCCTTTGGCTTTGGCGGGAGGAGATGGAACGCCTCTTAGAACACGGAGAGAACGGGTTGCTGTCCAAACTGCATGAGCCAACACCGGACGGCGATAAGGGGGATAAACCGAGCCCGGGGATTGACGACATCGACCTCTGGCGTGCGCTGGAAAAGCGTGACTGCGTGATGCTGGACTTGTTTCTCGCGCAGAGCTACCCGCTGCGTCCGCACGCGATGATGACAATCGGTGTAAAGCAATTGCCTTCCTTCGGCGCGAGTCTCGAAACGGCGGCGGGCGACATCGCGCACTACCGCGACGGCGCTTATCGGGTGACCGTGTTCGTGCCGACCGACCGGCACGCGAAACACCTTGAAGAGCTGCTGCGGGAGAAGGGGATCCCGTCCGCGCTTGGGATACAAAACCTGCCGCCTCCGGGGCATGTCGCCATCTGTGCGGGTACGCTGTCGGCGGGGCTGGAGATCCCGTCGATCCGGCTGGCCGTTTTAACCGAGGGGCAGCAAGCGCCCAAACGCTCCGTTTCCCGCACGGTGAAGATGGGAAAAAACAAGAAGAGGCTCGTCTCGTATGCCGACCTCTCCCCGGGCGATTTGGTGGTACACGAGCACCACGGCATCGGTCGGTTTATCGGTATCGTTCCGATCGTCACAGACGGGATGAAGCGCGACTATATCAAACTGGCTTACGCCGGCACCGATACGCTGTTTGTGCCGGTGACGCAGCTGCATTTGGTCAGCAAATACATCGGCGGCGGAGAAGAGACCGTCGCGCGGCTGAATAAGCTGGGCGGCACCGAGTGGGCGAAAACCAAAGCCCGCGCCAAAGCCGCCGCGAAAGAGCTGGCGGCGGGACTGGTTAAACTGTATGCCGAGCGGAAGAGGCGCGAGGGTTTCGCGTTCCAGCCGGACGACGATTGGCAGGCGGGTTTTGAAGAGGCGTTTGAATATGAGGAAACGGACGACCAGCTCCGCTGCGCCGCCGAGATCAAGGGCGACATGCAGAGCAAAACGCCGATGGACCGTCTGCTCTGCGGTGACGTCGGATTCGGCAAAACCGAGGTGGCGCTCCGCGCGGTGATGAAGTGCGTGCTGTCGGGCAAACAGGCGGCGATGCTGGTGCCGACGACGGTGCTCGCGCAGCAGCACGGGCAGACGGCAGCCCGCCGTTTCGCCGGATATCCGGTGCGGGTGGAGGTGCTGAGCCGTTTCTGCACCCCGGCGCAGGTGACGGCGATCAAGAAGAAACTGCGTTCCGGGCAGCTGGACTTTGTGATCGGTACCCACAAGCTGCTGCAAAAGGATATAAAATTCGCGAACCTGGGGCTGCTGGTCGTTGACGAAGAACAGCGTTTCGGCGTGACCCACAAAGAGCGGCTGAAGGAGATGGCGCGGCAGGTAGACGTGCTGACGCTGACGGCGACGCCGATTCCGCGCACCCTGCATATGGCGCTGTCCGGTATCCGCGATATGTCCACCATCGAGGAAGCCCCCCGCGACCGTACGCCGGTGCAGACATATGTGCTGGAACACGACGCGCCGCTGGTGACGGACGCGATTCGGCGCGAGGTGTCGCGGGGCGGGCAGGTATACTACCTGCACAACCGGGTCGAGACGATCGACCGCGCCGCCGGGGAACTGATCCGAACCCTGCCCGACGTGTCGGTCGCCGCCGCGCACGGGCAGATGAAAGAGGGCGAACTGTCCGATATTATGCGGCGGGTGGTGGACGGCGAGATTCAGGTGCTGGTCTGCACCACGATTATAGAAGCGGGGCTGGACATTCCGAACGTTAACACGCTGATCGTCGAGGACGCGGACAAGCTGGGACTGGCGCAGCTCCATCAGATACGCGGCAGGGTAGGGCGCTCCAACCGCCACGCGTTCGCCTACCTCACCTATCGCCGGGGGAAGGTGCTGCAGGAGGTGGCGGCGAAACGCCTTTCGGCCATCCGGGAGTTTGCGGAGTTCGGGTCTGGGCTGAAGATCGCGATGCGTGACTTGGAGATCCGGGGCGCCGGAAATCTGCTGGGCGCGGAACAGTCGGGGCATATGCTGAGCGTGGGGTACGAAATGTATCTCCGCTTGCTGGAGGAAGCCGTGCTGGAGGAACAGGGCGGTACGGTCAGGCCCGAAGTGGATTGCCTGGCCGACCTTCCGGTACGGGCGGGCTTGCCGGAGAATTACATCGCCCACGCCGGCATCCGCATGGACTTCTACCGGCGGATCGCGGCGGTCACGAACAACGACGAGGCGGACGAGCTGACAGAGGAGCTGATCGACCGCTTCGGCGACCCGCCGGACGAGACGGTAACCCTGATCCGAGTGGCGCTGGTGCGGTCGGCGGCTTCGCGGCACGGCTTCTGCGAGCTTGCCCAAAAAGGCGGGCGGCTGCTCGCGCGGACGGATAAGCCGGACTTTTCGCGGGTGGCGCGGCTGTGCGGTCTGCCGGAATACAAAGGCAGAATTCTCTTCTCGGCGGGCAACGAACCGCACCTCTCTCTTAAACTGGTCAGCGGCGAGGATGTGCTGTCAGCCGCCGGTAAGTTGGTGGAAGCCTACGGGGAGAAAACGGTTAACGCTTGACATTGCTTGCTTCATACAGTATACTGACCATAAGGGGAAAAACAGGGCAATATATAGGGTCGAAGTGTTGAAAATTGCGTGTTCGCCTGAAAGGCGAACGAGCGCAGCGCTTGCGAACAGCCGTCGCAGACGTGAGCGCCTGTGGCGCGGCATCGCAAAAGCGCCTGCGGCGAAGAGCGAGCTTGCTCGCTTGA
>JAISVY010000095.1 GCA_031271325.1 Oscillospiraceae bacterium | reverse complement strand
GGCGTTCACCTCACGGACGAGGAAGCAAAGCGGCTGAAAGCGCTCGCGAAGAAAGGCGTTGGCGTTGATAAACGCGCGGAGGCTCTCAGAAAAGAAATCGCCGCGCGTGATGAACATATTCGGGCGTTGGACGGAGAGATAAATACCCTGAATCAGAGCGTCCGCAGCATTGCCCGTGAGCGCGATACTTGGAAAGCGAACTATGAGCGGTTATGGGCGGAGGTCAGGGAGTTTATCGGAGCAATCCGCCGAATCCCCGAACGCCTCCGGGCGTTTATCGCGGAGCATTTGCCGGGGACGAAAAAACATGAGCGAGATGAGGGGGCACGATGACGGAAGTACGAGGTTCTGTTCAAAGAAAAAGGGTTCGGGGTACACTTTGTTCACCGCCTGATATGTGCTGCTGATTAAAACAGGCAGGGGTTTTGAGTTATAAAGTTGTACAATTCCTCGCCCTTTTCGACAATTGTTCAAGTATCTTGTTGACAACATCATTGTTGGGCTGTATAATTTCTACCAGCGGCTTCGATGCCGAACCTTAGCTTGAAAGCGCCAATGTATAATTAGGAGCTGCTGAACAGCTCTTTTTCGACCCGAAGCGCCACAGGCGCGAGTTGTCAAATTCAGAATTTTGGAGCTTTGTTTCGCAGAAATCAAGGCGAAAAATTCCGAATTTTCCGGTCGAAAAAAGTTGTGAAGCGTGACAGCGGCGCCATTCAGCAAACCCTAACCTCTCATGCGTGTTACTGTTTTCGGGGATTTGACATGATCATCGCCATCAGGTCCCGGCGGGAGATGCCCAAAAGGTGCGCTTCTTCCAGCGTCTCTTTCAACTGCCCCTCGCGAAACGCCTCGCGGCGCTCCTCAATGACGCGTTCGCGCGCGCCTTCGGCGACGAACAGACCGATCCCGCGTTTCTTGAGCAGAATCCCCCGCGCCGTCAGCACGGCAACACCCCGCGCCGCCGTCGCCGGATTGATTTCGTATTGCTCCGCCACCTGATGGGTGCTGGGCACGACCGCGCCCTCGCGCAGTTTGCCTTCCATAATGGCGTTTTCCAAATCCCGCGCCACGCCGAGATAGATTTTCCCTTCCATAGACACCTTCCCCGTTTCCCCGTTCTGATGTGCCTATCCTAACCCCTTTGAAACAGATTGTCAAGCGCCGGAGCGTCGGAGCAGATTGCCAAGCGCTTGAAAACGCCTTGACAAACGCCGTGTTTTACGGTAGAGTATGTTTGGCACTCTGTCAACCTGAGTGCTAAAGGAGATGGAAACATCGACGGGCGCAAGAAGATGATCTTAAAAGCGATCATTGATACCTATATCAGGAGCGCCGAACCGGTCGGCTCCAAGACGCTTTCCGGGCAATCCGGGCTGGATGTCTCCGCGGCCACCCTGCGCAACGAAATGTCCGCGCTGGAGGCGCTGGGGTTCCTCGAGCAGCCGCACACGTCGGCAGGGCGGGTTCCCACGCCGAACGGCTACCGCTTTTACGTAGATGAGCTGATGCAGGAGCACAGCCTGCCCCCCGACGAGCAGAACACCATTGATCAGGTGACCAAACTCCGCATGGCAGAGCTGGACAGCTTGCTCAACCGGGCAAGCCGCCTGATCGCCGATCTGACGCGTTACGCGACGGTGACGGCCGCCGGTCCCTCGGTGCGCGAGGAGCGCGTCTATGTTTCCGGCGAAGCAAACCTTTTGGATTACCCGGAGTTTCAGAATCTAATGCGGGCGCGGCGAACGCTGGAATATATCACGGAGCAAAGGGCGAGTCTGATCCGTTCCGCGCCGGTCTGGGAGCGCGACGGCGTACGCGTCGTCATCGGACCGGAAAACGCCGCGAGCGAGCTGAGCGACGCGTCTGTGCTGATGGCGACCTACCCGGTGGGCGGCGGCGCGCGGGGTATGATCGGCGTAGTGGGACCCACACGGATGGACTACAGCCGCATGGTTTCGCGTCTGCGCTATTTCGCGGAAAAGCTGGCGGAAATCATGCAAGAAGAATAACACCGACGAAAGGACGGAACAGCGTGGCAAAACAAAAAAAAGACCCGGTTAACACAGAAGAAACAGAAAACCCCCTAGAAACTCCCGAAACCCCGACCGAAGAACCCGGCGAAGCGGACGTTTGGAAAGACGCGGCGCTGCGGGCGCAAGCCGACTTGGTCAATTTTCGCAACCGCACCCAGCGGGAGCGCGAACAGCTTTGGGGCGAAGCCCGCGCCGATACCGCGGCGCAGTTCCTGCCGGTGGTCGACAATCTCGAACGCGCGCTGGAAGCGCCTTGTTCCGACGAAACGTATAAACAGGGTGTGGAGATGACTCTCCGGCAGTTCACCGAGATTCTCGGCAAGCTCGGCGTTACCGAAATTGAAGCGTTTGAAAAACCCTTCGACCCGCAGCTGATGGACGCCGTGATGCACGAGGAAGCCGAAGGCGTCGCGGAAAGCACCGTCACGCAGGTCTTCCAAAAAGGTTACCGCATGGGCGACCGCGTCCTGCGTCACGCCGTTGTTAAGGTAGCGAATTAACCCCCGTACGGACGGTCTGCTGCCGCCCGTTGTGTAAACGCCCCCTTCGGACCGAAGGGAACTAAACTATAAAACAGAGAGGAAATAAAACCATGTCAAAAGTCATCGGTATCGACCTCGGCACAACCAACTCGTGCGTGGCCGTGATGGAAGGCGGCGAAGCCGTCGTCATCGCGAACGCGGAGGGCGCGCGCACCACCCCTTCGGTTGTCGCTTTCTCCAAGAGCGGCGAGCGTATGGTCGGTCAGGTCGCGAAGCGCCAAGCCATCACCAACCCCGACCGCACCGTCAGCTCGGTCAAGCGCGAGATGGGTTCCGGCTATAAATCCAACATCGACGGCAAGGGGTACACCCCGCAGGAGATATCCGCGATGATTCTCCAAAAGCTCAGAGCCGACGCGGAGAGTTATCTGGGAGGCAAGGTCACCCAAGCCGTCATCACCGTTCCCGCCTACTTCACCGACGCCCAGCGCCAAGCGACCAAAGACGCGGGTACGATCGCGGGGCTTGAGGTGCTGCGCATCATCAACGAGCCGACGGCGGCCGCCATGTCCTACGGCATCGACAAAGAGGACGACCAGAACATTCTGGTTTTCGACCTCGGTGGCGGCACGTTCGACGTTTCGGTTCTTGAGATCGGCGGCGAGGTGATCCAAGTGCTGGCGACGGCGGGCAACAACCGCCTCGGCGGCGACGACTTCGACGACTGCGTGATGGAGTGGATGGCGGCTGAATTCAAGCGCGACCAAGGCGTAGACTTAAAGCAGGACCGCGTGGCGAAGCAGCGCCTGAAAGAGGCCGCCGAGAAAGCCAAGATCGAGCTTTCCGGCGTCACCTCCACCAACATCAACCTGCCCTATATCACCGCCGACGCTTCCGGTCCGAAACACTTGGATATGACGCTGACCCGCGCGAAGTTCAACGAGCTGACCGCGCACCTCGTAAAAGCCACGATGGGACCCACCCAGCAGGCGCTGAAAGACTCCGGTCTGAAGAACACCGCGATCTCAAAGGTTCTGCTTGTGGGCGGTTCGACTCGCATACCGGCCATTCAGGAGGCCGTGCAGCAGTTTATCGGAAAAGAGCCTTTTAAGGGCATCAATCCCGACGAATGCGTCGCGATGGGCGCGGCGATTCAAGGCGGCGTTTTGTCCGGCGATGTGAAAGACATCGTTTTGGTTGACGTGACCCCGCTTTCTCTCGGCATTGAGACGATGGGCGGCGTTTTCACCAAGCTGATCGAGCGCAACACCGCCATCCCCACCGAGAAGTCGCAGGTATTCTCCACCGCCGCCGACGGGCAGACCTCGGTTGAGGTTCATGTGCTGCAGGGTGAGCGCGAAATGGCGCAGTATAATAAGACGCTGGGGCGCTTCCATCTGGACGGTATCCCGCCCGCGCCGCGCGGCGTTCCGCAGATCGAGGTTACGTTCGACATTGACAAAAACGGTATCGTCAACGTCACCGCGACCGACAAGGGCACCGGCAAGAAGCAGCACGTCACGATCACGGCAACGACCAGTATGTCCAAAGAGGACATCGACCGCGCCGTCAAAGAGTCCGAGCAGCATGCCGAGGAAGACCGCAAGCGCCGCGAAGGCGTAGACGCGCGCAACGAGGCCGACCAAATGCTTTACCAAAGCCGCAAAGCGCTGGACGAACTGGGCGCGAAGGTCACCGACGACGAAAAGAAGCCGGTGCAGGACGCCGCCGCCGCTCTGGAGGAAGCGCTGAAAGGCGAAGACACCGCCAATATCCGCCAAAAAACCGAGGCGCTGGCAAAGTCGTTCTACGCGATCAGCGAGAAACTCTACGCGCAGCAGCACCAAGACGGCGACGGCGGCACAACCCCGCCTCCCGACGCGGGCGCGCCCGGCGGCGACAATGTCGTCGACGCGGACTTTGAAGTGGTTGACGAAGAGAAATAACGCGGCGGGACGCACGCGGGTGCGTCCCCCTTGCGGACATCCCCCGGCGGCTTCCCCGCCACCCCCTTCGTTTCGAAGGGGGTGGCGGGATGGCGAAAGGTGACAGAGGGTGACACAGTATGGCTGACAGCAAGCGTGATTATTACGATATATTGGGCGTTCCCCGCAGCGCGAGCGAGGATGAGATCAAGAAAGCATACCGCAAGAAGACGCGGGAATGCCACCCCGATCTGCATCCCGGAGACAAAGAGAAAGAACAGAGTTTCAAAGAAGCCAACGAGGCATATGAGGTTTTGAGCGACAGCCAGAAGAAATCGCTTTACGACCAATACGGTCACGCCGGGATTGACCCGAACTACGGCGCGGGCGCGGGCGGCGGTTTCGGCGGGTTCGGGGACATCGACCTCGGCAGTATTTTCGAGAGCTTTTTCGGCGGCGGTTTCGGAGGGAGCGGCGCGCGCTCCAACGCGCCCCGCAAGGGGCAGAGCATCCGTGTGAATCTGTCCCTCAGTTTTGAGGAAGCCGCCTTCGGATGCGATAAAGAAATCGAAATCCAGCGCACTGACGCATGCGAGGACTGCCACGGAACCGGCGCGGCGAAGGGCACAAGCGCCGAAACCTGCCGCAATTGCAACGGGTCCGGTCAGATACGCACCAGTACGCGCACGCCGATGGGCGTGATCTCCTCCTCCGGCGTCTGCCCTGTCTGCGGCGGTACCGGGCAGACAATCAAAACGCCCTGCCCGACCTGTAAAGGGAGCGGCGTTACAAAACGGCGGGTTTCGATCTCCGTAAAGATTCCCGCCGGGATCGACGAAGGGCAGAGCGTCTCGCTTCGCGGGCAGGGCAACGCGGGTGTCCATCACGGACCGTCGGGCGACGTTCTGGTCACCATCTCGATACGCCGGCATGACCTGTTCATACGTGAAGGCTCGACCGTACATTGCGAAATACCGCTTACGTTCGCGCAGGCGGCGCTGGGGTGCGAGCTGGAGGTTCCGACGCTGGACGGCAAGGTGAAATACACCGTCCCCGAAGGCACGCAGCCGAACACCGTCTTCCGTCTGCGCGGCAAGGGCATCCCCGGACTGAACGGGCGGGCGCGCGGCGACCAGCTTGTGCATGTGGTGCTGGAGGTGCCGAAGCACCTAAACAAAAAGCAAAAAGACGCGCTGCTGGCGTTCTCCGCTACATGCGACGAGAAAAACCACCCCAAAGGGAAGGGGTTCTTTGACAAGTTTAAATAGGGGCAGCTGAACAGCGCCCCTGTCACGCTGAACAACTCTTTTTCAACCGGCAAATTCGGAATTAAGAAGCTCTAAAAACCTCATGTTCGCCGCTAGGCGAACGAGCGGAGCGCTTGCGAACAGGTGCCTCTGGCGCGGCATCGCAAGCCGGAGCGGGAGGTTTTTAGAGTGACACAACTCGCGCCTGCGGCGCTTCGGGTTGAACAGCGCCCCTGTCACGCTGAACAACTCTTTTTCAACCGGCAAATTCGGATTTTTTCGCTTTGATTTCTCCGAAACAAAGCTCCAAAATTCTGAATTTGACAACTCGCGCCTGCGGCGCTTCGGGTTGAAAAAGAGTTGTTCAGCTGCTCTTAAATTCTCCGCAGCACCGAGCGGTCGATTTGCGCGGCGGCGGCTGACGCCGTGCGCGCCATCGCGCCCGCAAGCTGCGCGGTCATTTCGCGGATACACCGGGCGGCGGCATCCGCGCCGCCTTCCGAAAGCGGACCCATCAACGCGCGTCCGACCGAAACGGCGGCGGCGCCGAGCGCCAGCGCCTTAAACACGTCCAAGCCGCTTGAGACACCGCAGTCTAAAAAGACCGGCATCGTGCCGCCTACCGCGTCCGCAATCTCCGGCAGCAGCATCAGCGGCGGCACGGCATAGTCCAGGATCCCGTGATGGTGCGACACGACGATCCCCCGCACCCCGGCTTGGCGGCAAAGCAACGCGTCCCGCACGCTCAATACGCCTTTGATGATAAACGGCAGTCTGGTTGCCTTGGCAAACCGCTCGATGTCCTCCAACGTTTTTCCCGCCATCGGCAGACCCAAAACCGTGTCAAATTCGCCCCGGCTGTTGAACGCGTGGTCAATATCCATGCCGACAGCGATGCAGCCGCACGCTTCGGCATGGGCTATTTTTCGGAAGATCAGTTCGTTGTCGGCGTGCGGCTTGATGATCTTGACGGTTTTCGCCCCGGTCGCCGTGATGCGTTCCAGCTCATCCTCACTGCCCATACCCGTCCACATGACGGCACCTGCGTCCGCCGCTCCGCGCGCCAGCTCCGCCATACCGCCCGGATGGCAGTGCCTGTCGAGGTGTGAGAGCGCGGCGGTCATCACCGGTGTCTTGAACGTGTGCCCGTATACGGTCACCGACGTGTCGGGGACAACGGCTCCGATATGCCGCATTTCGAGCAGCAGCGAGTCGAAATACGCGCGGGTGATCCGGTTTGCGTCGCCTGCCCGTTCCATCATCCGTTCTCCGCGAGTATGCCGGTCAGCGCCTCGGCCAAAACGGCGGCGGACTTGGTGTGGGTCGCGAACGTGGGATGCCAGTCGGCGGCGTAACCGTCGCTCTCTTTTTGTACGGGGAGTTTTAACGTCTCAACGTTCGCGTCTCCCGTCTCCGCCGTGTAACCGGCAACCGCCTGCTCCATCGCGGGGTAGAGCCGGTCGCCCATAATGCCGAGGGCGCAGACAATCCTCGCGTCCGGGTTCAGGGCGCGGATTTGTTTGAGGAACGCGGCATACCCGGCGGTATACTCCGCCTCTCTGTCTTTATTGCCGCCGCAGTAGCTGTCGTCGTTGGTGCCGAGGTTCACGACAATGACATCCGGCTGCCGCGCGGTGAAATCCCAAGCGGTAGCGGCGGCGGGAAAGCCGTCGCCGTAAGAGAACCCCAGTTTATCGTAATACTGCGGCAGCGCTTGGGTATCGTTGAGGACGCCCGCCGATGTGTAACCGGAAATCACGCCGTAACCGGAAAACGAAACCATGCTGTAGTCTGCGCCCAGTTCCGCCGCCGTCAGATAGGCGTACGCCTTTGTTACGTCCTCGGTGGAGGTGGAAAAATGGTGGTTGCGGTCTTCGTCGTCCACACCGTAACCGCAGGTGATCGAGTCGCCGATGAACTCAATCAGCGTTTCTTTTTGCGGGGTTGGCGATATGGTGCCGGTAACATCGATGGCTTTAATCCCGACGGTGGACATCGCCGACTCGGACAGCTTCAGTACGGTCACCACCGCGTCCCGCGCTTCTTCACCCTCGAAGACGGTGTATGTTTTCTCCCGCGCGTCCAGCATCTCGTCAATCACCCGCTCGCCGTCCACGAGAATGGCAATCCGGGCGCGGTTGTCGCTGCCGGAGGCGTTGTCGCCCAGCAGCGTGACCGACACGGACGCGCCGCTGACCGAGAACTCCGCGCCGGTGGCCGAATGGGCGCACCAGAGCACACCGTCTGTAAAGACGGTACGCCCCAGCGCTTTCACGTTGTCCGCGCCGGCTTGGTATGTGTTCGGCATAAGGGGTTCCTCCTCTTCGGGCGGGCTTGGTTCGGGCGGGGTCTGTTCGGGGCTGGGGATGTTTTCCGGGCTGGGTTCGGGGCTTGGCGCGGGGCTAGCGCCTCCCCCGCATGCCGTCAGGGCGCTGAGTGCAAGCAGCAGCGCGATGAC
>JAISVY010000055.1 GCA_031271325.1 Oscillospiraceae bacterium | reverse complement strand
GCCTGCCCGTATTGCCGCAGGGGGCATGAGGACTTGACCGCGCTGCTGCCGAAGCACCCGGACATCGAGGTGGTTTGGCGGCCTTGCGAGGCGCACCCGCGCCCGGAGGTATACGGGACGCACAGCGACCTGTGTATCCAAGCGCTGCTGTTCGCAGCGGAGCGGGGAGCGGACACCGGGGCGTTCCACACCCGGATGTATCAAGCCGCGCTGGGCGGGAGCGTGAACATCGAAGACCCCGAAGCGCTGGCGCGTTTCATGGACGGTCTGGTTGACCCGTCCGAACTGCTGGCGGCGTTTCGGAGCGGGCGTTACGCGCAGGCTGTTCTGGACGGCAATGACTACGCTTACGAACAATCCGGCGTTTGGGTCGTCCCGGCTTACCGGATGGACGGGCGTAAACTCGATTCCGAAGCGGGCATAGGCGTGTCCCGCAAACAAATCGAGACGTTTCTTTCGTAGGGCGCGGCTTCCCGGGCGCGCCCTTATGCCCGTATTACAGCGATTTTTGTCCGGCACGGGGAACGGTTCCAAGCCGTTCCCCGCATCAGACCACAAAACAACAGGAGGTTGACCCGATGGAGTTTCAGAACCCTTTCCGAAGGAAGGACGGTTCGCAGCCGCCCGACAAGGCTAAGATCGCCAAACGCGCGCGGCGGTACGCCGCCGTCATCGCGGCGGTCATCATCGCCGCCGTTTTGGCGTTCAATTCGCTCTACACCCTCAACAACGGCGAACAGGCCGTGATCACGCGCTGGGGGAAATATCAAAACACGGTTACCGCGTCCGGTTTGCAGTTCAAACTGCCGTTCGCCGACCGCGCCCATATCGTCAACGTCGATCAGGTGCGCAGCATGTCGTTCGGAGCCATACTGCAAAGCGACGGCACCTATGCCGACATCGTCGCCGAATCGCTGATGCTGACGCAGGAAGAAAACCTCGTCAACGCCGACTGGGTGATTCAATACCGTATTTCCAACAGCTACAACTGGCTGTTCAAGCTGGACAACCCCGAAGCCACGCTGCACTCGGTCACGCAGTCGGCGTACCGGCGCGTCACCGCCGGGCACCCGCTCGACGACATCTTAACCAACCGCAAGGACGATATGCAGCGCGAGGTTCTTTCCGAGCTGCAAGGCATCTGCGACAAATACGAAATGGGCATTGAGATCATCGCGATTCAGCTGCAAGACGCCGCGCCGCCCGAAGAGGTACGTCTGGCGTTTCTGGACGTGACGCAAGCCATTGAGGACAAAAACACGACAATCAACCAGGCGCGGACGTATGCCAACGAAAAGCTCCCGATGGCGAGGGGCGAAGCGGCGGCCGCCGCGAACCAGGCCGCGGGGTATAAAGAACAGCGTATCAACGAAGCCGTAGGCGCGGTGGCGCGGTATAAAGCCATCGAGCAGGAGTACCGGAACCAGCCGGACATCATGCGCACCCGGCTCTACCTGGAGATGATCCGCGAGGTGCTGCCGGAGATCGCGAACGTGTATTTCGTCGATCCCTCATCGGGCAACCTGCTGGAGATTCTGCAGCTTGCGCCCAATGCGGCACAGCCGGCAGCGCCGGCGCAGACGACACCGACGCCGCCGCCGGCGCAGGAGAATGCCACGGGAGGTGCCTCGGAATGAAAAAGTGGATTTTTGCCGCCGCCGTGATCATACTGGTGATCGTCGGAGCCAACAGCTTCTTTGTGCTGGAAGAGGGCGAATCGGCGCTCGTGCAGCGTTTCGGGCGGATTCAAGCCGTGTATATGCGGGAGTTTACCGAAGAGGTTCGCGCCCAGCTCAACGAAGACGACGCGTCTTTATCTTTGCATGAGGGCACGGGCATCAAGTTCAAAGTGCCGTTTATCGACAATGTCGTCACGTACTCGGCGAAGCTGATCATGTATGATCCGCCCCCGAACGAGGTCATCACTTCCGACAAGCGCAAGCTGTTTTTCGACAACTGCGCCCAGTGGCGTATCGAGAACCCGTTCCGTTTCTATACGGCGTATAACAACATGGATACCGCGAAGGACCGCATCGACGCCGTGATGTATTCCCGGATGAACGAGCGGGTCGGCAAGATGCTCTCGCACGACCTGATCACCGACCGCGAACTGTCCGGGGCTATGCTGGACGAACTGTCCGCCGCCGTCAGCGCGGACTTTGTGCAGCAGGGCATCAGCGTACCCGACATCCGCATCAAGCGCACCGACTTGCCGGTGGAGAACTATGAAAGCATCTATAACAACATGAATACCGAACGGGAGCGTATCGCGATGCAGCACCGTTCGGAAGGCGAGGAGGAATCGCTGAAGATTCGCTCCGAAACCGACCGCGAGGCGATCACGATCACCTCGCAGGCACAGCGCGACGCCGAGATCGTACGCGGCGAGGGCGACAGCGAAGCCGCCCGTATCTACAACGAAGCCTATGGCGGCAACCCGGAATTCTTTGAATTCTATAACCTGCTCGAAACCTACCGCGACACGGTAGGCGGGAGCGCCACCCTAGTCATCCCGCTAGACAGCCCGTTCGCGAAATACCTGCTGGGCGTTCCGCCCGCTGACAGTGAACCGTTGGACAATTGACAATGGACAATGGACAATTAGGACGGTGGTTACGGTTCGCCGTCCCCAAATTGTCAATTGTTTACTTCTCCCTGCGGGGCGGGTTCACGCTTCGCTTGCAAGCCGCCGCGAACACAGGGTTTTTTAGAGTGACCCAATTTCTCAAAATGCTGGAGGTATAAAGCTATGCGAAAACGGTTTTTCTCTCTGCTGCTCGTGACCTGCCTGATTTGCGCGCCGGTTCCCGTTGTTTTTGCGGAAGAGTTCATACCGGTGACCGGGGAGGAGATGCTTGAGAACATCATGCTGGGTATCAATATCGGCAATACGCTGGACGCCACCGCGTACGACATGGAAACAGGCGAATACTGGATGGACACCCATACGCTGGAAACCGAGACGATATGGGGCGAGGTGAAAATCGAGCAATGGCATTTTCAGACGATTGCCCAAAAGGGATATACCGCCGTGCGCATCCCCGTGTCGTGGACCGGGCATACCGACGAAAATTATATCATTGACGGCGAGTGGATGGCGCATGTCAGGCAAGCCGTCGATTGGGCGCTGGAGGAAGGGCTTTATGTCATCCTCAACACGCACCACGAGTGGGAAACGCTTTACCATTTCATGGGCGCGAACGCGGACGCGGAAGATTACGGCGAAGCGAAGCGCTGGCTGACCGTCATTTGGGAACAGATAGCCGGGGAGTTTAAGGATTATTCCGAAAGGCTGATCTTTGAACCGATGAACGAGCCGCGCCCGGACGGCGGGTGGCTGGGAGACGCGTACTCGCCCGCTTCGGAGATTCTGCGCATGTGCGGGATTACCGGCAAGCTCAACGCCGACGCGCTGGACACAATCCGCCAAAGCGGGGGCAATAACGCCAAGCGGGTGGTCATGCTCGCGGTGCCGCAGGCAAACGCCGCATGGCTCAAACACATGACGACGCCCGGCGATCCGTATATCATGATGGGCGTATTCCTGTATCCGAGCGGCGATGACCCGAAAGAACAGTCGGATTTAGAGCTTGCAGCCATCAAGGAAGCCATAGACGGCGGGCTGCCGGTCATGGTCAAAGAAACAGCGCCGATAGGGGAGCGGTATACCGGGGAAGTACGGCTTGATTGGGTGCGGCATATCCATCAGGCGCTTGCCGGAATGGGCGTGCCCTCTTTCTGGTGGAATACCGCCGGCACGGAGGATTCCCTGTTCGTCCGCCTTAACGGCGAATGGATCCACAAGGATTGGCAGGACGCCGTCTTTGCGGCTTACGGGAAGACGCCGGGACCCGACGCGCCGCTGCGGTCGCCGTTTCCGTACGAGTTGAGCGTCGATCAAAAAGACGGGGAATTTACCTTTTGGCAAGTACCCGAACGCGTTCGGGAAGCGGCCGACAAACTGGTCGTGGAATGCAGCGAACCCCTTACGGGCGGATACGCCTTCACAAAGTTTTCTTCCGACTGGGTTCAGTTTGATAATGGGGACGAACGGGTTACCGAGGCGGACGACGGGACGCTGACCTTCGATTTCCGGGGTCTGGAAGGAATCAATATCGGTTTCGCGACATGGGGCGAAGGCGACGCGGCGAAGATCACGCGCGCGTACATAGACACATGGGAGGGCACCGTACCGGCGGAGGAACCGCCGCCTCCTGCCGGCACACCCTCCGCCTGGGCGGCGGACGATGTCGCCCGCGCCGTCGGGGCGGGGTTCGTGCCGGAGGAACTGCAAAGCGCCTATGAAGACAGCATCACCCGCGCCGAGTTCTGCGCGCTGGCGGTGGGCATCTACGAAACATACACGGGCGCAGAGATTACCGAGCGGGAGACGTTTAACGATACCGGCGACGTCAACGTGCAGAAGATGGCGGGGTTGGGAGTGGTGTCAGGAAACGGCGGTACGTTTGACCCGGACGGCGTTTTCAACCGCCAGATGGCGGCGCGCCTGCTCACAAACCTTCTGGGCGCGATGGACATACACCTCAAAAAAGCCCCGGTGACCTTCCCCGACGCGGACAGCATCGCGGACTGGGCGCTTGAGTCGGTCGGGCAGGTGCAGGCGGCGGGGTTGATCAGCGGCACCGGCGAAGGGTTGTTCAACCCAAGCGGGAAGTTCACCCGCCAATCGGGCATTATCCTGATGCTGAACGTATGGGATTACCTG
>JAISVY010000184.1 GCA_031271325.1 Oscillospiraceae bacterium | reverse complement strand
GAGGAGGAGAGCTGCTCTACCGACGCGGCCTGTTCGGTTGAACCCTGCGCCAGCGCCTGCGAACCGTCGGCGATCTGCTTCGCGCCGGTGGAGACCTGCGCGGTGGAGTTGTTGATCTCGCCGAACATGTTGTTGAGGTTGTTCAGCATTGTGGTGATGGCGTTGCCGAATGTGTCGCTGCCGCCCAGCGTCGCGACGTCGATCGTCAGATCCTGCTCGGCCACTTTGTTGACGGCTTCCCCGTAATAGACGAATTTGCGCATCATCTGGGTGAACGCCTTCATCGTCTGTCCGATCTCGTCCCTGTTTTGCGAGAGGCGGTCACAGTTCGCCCACTCGTCGTCGCGGAACTTGAGGTTTCCGGTTTCGCCCGCCTGCTTGATGTACCCCATCATGTCTTTCAAAGGTTTGCTGATCAGACCGGAGATATAGAACGCCAGGAACAGAGCAACGACTACCGCAACCAACAGGACGACGATTTCGACAATCGTCATCATGGTAAACAAGCCGGTGTTGCCGTCAACCGCCGCTTTCGCCGCGACTTTGTTCAGCTCGTTGTTCTCGGCCAAAGCGGCCATCATCGCCTGCGCGATGGGCAGCATGTCGTCGTTCATGACCGCGAGACCCTCTTCACTGCGGTTTTCCTCGCCGTATACCGCCACTTCTTTCAAAAACACCCTAAACTGTTCGTAATTCGTCTTGATGAGGTTGGTGTTCTCGATGTCCACAGGGTCGGTCATCGTAGGCTCGTAAATCGCCAGCGCGCCGCGGAAGGTTTTGTCCTCCACTTCCAGACGGTCAATCGCGGCTATGAAGGTCGGGTCGTCCGCGTTGTAGATGATCAGGTCGCGGATACGCGAGCGCTGCTCGTTCAGGCTGGCCTGCATGATCCCCATCTGCTCGATCGCAACCAGGTTCATGTTGTACATTTCGTCATCGGCCGCGTTCATCTGAAACATACCGATGATTCCCACTATGCCTACGACCACGGCAAGCACAATGACAATGATGAAACTGACGATCAGTTTCATGGATACTTTTAAGTTCTTCATTCCGGGTTTGCTCCTTTATTTTTTTATTTTCTTCTTTATCTGAAAGTCATATTATATATAGACCGCTTATTGTGTAAGTTGCTGCCTGTCATAATTGCCGTTCTGAATGGGGTCGTTCTAAAAACCGACTGTTCGCCCGGCGGCGAATATGAGGTTTTTAGAGCGTTTCGACACTGATTGCTTTCAAGTGTTCCAACAGCTGAAGCGCCCTTGGCATATGATCTTGCACGACATGGTCGGCCAGAGCAAGCTGCATGGCCATGAGGGTGATGATCCGCAAAAGCTCTTTGCGGGTATCCTCAAAATCGGAATTACGCATTTTGTCACCGTCCTTCCCATCCGTAAAAAGTGAACACTTGTATTTGCCGATTGGGTTACCCTAAAAACTCTCCGCTCCGGCTTGAAAGCGAAACATGAACCCTTAAAAGATAACAGTTGAAGCGCTCAAACCGTTCGCCTGCCGGCTCGCACAGGGTTTTAAGGTCTCTTGATTGCATTTGCACATATTTATGTATTGTACAGAGCGAAGCTCAAACCGCCGGCTCTTATACAGCGCCTCTATTGTAACTCGCCGTAAAGGCTTTGTCAATCAAAAAATATTCCGTATAACAACAATATTTCGCACATAATTTTATATGTGCAGCGCGAGAGTTCATCAACGGTATCAGTAATATTCATTATCCGCGCAGGCAAAAAGCCTGTAACCATTGAAATTACAGGCTTCGGGTTGCGGACAAAGCCGTTTTGCCCCGGGCGAAGCGCTCTGTCAAGGGAAGAAAACCGGAGCAAAACCGCGGCAGGTCGCACGCCCCGCACGGCACATCGCGCCCCCCGCAAAAAAACGCTTGCATATCGCGGCGGTTTCTGTTATACTGTAACGCGTTATCCGAAACGGGGAATCCCGTGTTCATAGAAAGGAATGAACCCCCTATGGCTAAATGCAGCATTTGCGATAAAGGCGTCAGCTTCGGCTGTAAGGTATCGCACTCCAACCGGCACAGCAACCGTACTTGGAAACCCAACATACGGCGTGTCAAGGCGGTCGTGAACGGCTCCCCGTGCCACGTCTACGTCTGCACACGCTGCCTGCGTTCGGGGAAAGTTACAAGGGCGGTATAAACGTAAACTCCGTGTGAGCGAAAATGAACGAATAAACATCCCCCGGCCGCACAACGCGGCGGGGGATGTTGCCGTGAAGCGCGGCGGGAATGCGGCTACACTTCGGTTTGTCTGTATACGGCGGATTGTGTTATTTCGCGCTCTGTCAACCCGGAGATTGCGACAAACATCCCCAAAATAGCCAATACGGTAAAAACGATAAACGGAGCAAGCAACCCTGCCGATTTGAGGGCTTTCAGCAAATTGCCGTTTAAAAGTCCGTTTGCGATAGCGGTTGAAACCGTGCCGGTAAAGCCGATCACTGAGCCGATAAACATCCCGATGCCAAACACGATTCGTTTCATGGCGTGTCCTCCTGTCTTGGTTTTGCCGCTCCGCGGTTTTGAATACCGCTGTGCAGAAGACGACAGGTATAGTATGACGTGACGGCTCAAAAACATGCACGTGATCCCAGCCATATCTTGCACATGTTACCCCGCTGCCGACTGATAAATGGCCAGCACGTCTTGCCAGACGAGCTTCTTCAAGCCGCCGATGGGCGCTTCATCGCCGAACGCCTCTCCGGTGGCTTTTTTTGCCATCAGCTCCAGCTTATCTCCGCCGATGCCCAAATCCGAGAGGGTCGCGGGCAGCCCCAAGCGGCGGAAGAACGCGCTCAGGCGGTCGATTCCCTCTAAAATGACCGTCTCGGGATCGCGGTAGCCGCCGGGAACGCCCATCACGTTGACCGCGAACTGCAAGAACATCTGGATATTGTCTTTGTATACATACCGCATCCATGCGGGGGTCAGCACGGCAAGCCCCACGCCGTGGGCGACATCGTAAATCGCGCTCAGCTCGTGCTCCATGGTGTGGCAAGCCCAGTCCTGCGCGCGCCCCATCCCCACAAGCCCGTTGTGGGCGACCGTGCCGCCGAAGCCGATTTCGCACCACGCGTCGTAGTTTTTCATATCGGCCAACGCGAGCGGAGCGTTCTTGATGACCGTTTTCAGCACCGCCTCGCACAGGCTGTCTGTGAGGTCGGTGTGGGTTGTGTTGGTGAAGTAGCGCTCGAACACATGGCTCATGATGTCCGCCACGCCGAAGCCGAGCTGCTCTTTCGGGAGGGTAAAAAACAGCTCCGGGTTGATCACGCTGAGCAGCGGACGCAGCTTGGGGCTGCCGTAACCGTATTTGAGCTGTTTTTCCTCGTTGGTGATTACGGTGTCGCCGCTGGATTCGCTCCCCGCCGCCGGAATGGTCAGCACGGTCGCGACCGGCAGGGCGCGTTCCACCGGCGTACCGTTTTCGTAAACGTCCCAAACGTCGCCGTCGCAGTATACGCCCATCGCGATGGCTTTGGCGGAGTCGATGACGCTGCCGCCGCCGACCGCCAGAATGAGGTCTGCGCCTTCCCGCCGGCACAGGGCGATGCCTTCACGTACCAGCGACAGGCGCGGGTTGGGCTGAACGCCGCCCAGTTCCGCATACGCCACACCCGCGCCGCTCAGCGACGCCGTCACCGCGCCGTACAGACCGCTTTTTTTGATGCTGCCGCCGCCGTAGTGCAGCAGCACCTTTTTCGCGTGCGGTTTGAGCAGCTCCCCGACTTGGTTTTCGGTTCCTTTCCCGAACAGGATACGCGCCGGCGCGTAGAAATCAAAGTTTTGCATGGATCTTTCCTCCCTGTGTTTTTTACTGGGTCACGTTAAAAACCTTATGTTCGCCGCCAAGCGAGCGGCTCGGGCGCCTGTCTTCGGGTAAATCGTAGCATACGGACTGCCCAATGTCAAGAAATATGGAACTTTGGGGCACGACAGCCCCATGAACGGACGTGATGTATAAAAAGCGGCATCCTCATGTAGGGCGCGACGACCCCGGCGCGCCGTGAACATCCCCCGGCGGCATTCGCCGCCACCCCCTTCCGGCGGAAGGGGGTGGCGTGGGGAATACGGGCGGTCGGGGATGACCGCCCCTGCATTGCGTCTGTGCAACAGGGACATTCATACGTTTGTCGTGGACTTTGGGGCGGCCGCGAAAGGGTGGGAACCCGAAATTTTCGCAAACCCCCTATTGCCGCCTTATATTCGATACGATATACTGTTAATTGGGTCACTCTAAAAACCTCCCGCTCCGGCTTGCGATGCCGCGGCACAGCCGCCTGTTCGCAAGCGCTCCGCTCGTTCGCCTAACGGCGAACACGAGGTTTTTAGAGCTTCTCAATTGG
>JAISVY010000041.1 GCA_031271325.1 Oscillospiraceae bacterium | reverse complement strand
TCACCGGCATCGGTTCACTGTGCGTTTACATATTGGCGGAGGGGATGGCAGATAAGGCGCATACGAAAGACGGTGACGGGAATTGACCGCCGAGCAAGTGACCGAAAAGGTTATCGAGCACACCGGGGAGATTTCCGCGCTGTGGGAAAGCGCGAAGTCCGCGCACAAACGGATCGACGAGAACGACCGGATCACCGAGGGGATCCATAAGCTGACGACGAACGTCGAAACCCTCGCCCTGCAAGTCAAGCACCTCGCGGAGAAGGTGGAGCAGACGGTCAATCGCTTGGAGCTTGGGCTGAAAAGCCAAGGCGAGCGGATCGGGGCGCTGGAGAAGGAACCGGGGCGCAAATGGAAGGTGCTGTGGGAACGGATCGGACTTGCCGTCGCCGGAGCGCTGGCCACGGCTGCCGTCGCGCTGGCGCTGGACGCGGTGCGGGGGTAACGCATATCCTCCCGCCGTCACGGGCACACTCCGGCTATTACGCAAAAGGAGGGTTCCCCGTGGCTAAAGCAGGAATGCGCCGCCCCGACCCAAAGGAACCGCACGGAACGGAATCAAACAGAAAGACGCGCGCGCCCAAAAACGACGCTCCCCCGCCTCCGGCACGGAGAGGGAGATAACCGCCGCCCCCCGCAACGGACGTTGACGCGTCCGAAGCGGGGGCGGTTTTTTGCGTCTATAAATTTTGCTCTATTCTCCCGTGTTTCCGCATAATTAATGGTTGTGGGAGGTGCGGCGGTGAAGGAGAGTTTCTTGGAGAAGGCGGCGCGGAAGATGGATATTCCGGTGGACGTCGCCGCCAACGTGCCGAAGGTCATCATCCACGGTTATCGGGAGATATACATCGAGAACCACAAGGGTCTGCTGGAATACGGTACGCGCGAGATCCATGTGAACGGCGGCGAGGCCATGCTGAAGCTCACCGGCGAGGGGTTTCACATCCGCGCCATGACGGCAAGCGAACTGCGATTGGAAGGTCTGATTTTTAACATAGAATTCATGTATTAACGATGAGGAAGCTCTAAAAACCTCGTGTTTGCCGCCGGGGGATGTTCACGGCGCGCCGGGGTCGTCGCGCCCTACACTGCGGCGCTCAAGCCGTTCGCCTTTCAGGCGAACACGCAATTTTCAACACTTCGACAAGAAACATCAAAAGAGAAGGGATATGAATATGCAAAAAACGGTCAACCTGTTGCGCGGATTTGTGAGGGTCACTGTGGAGTGCCCGTACCCGGAACGTTTCATCAACCTGTGCGCCGTCCACCATGTCGCTTTTTGGGGCGCGGAACGCATTGATCTCGTGCGGTTGGAAGCGACAATCCCTGCACGGTGTCTCGCGCAGGCAAAAGAATACGCGGAGAAGCTGGGCGGCTCGCTGACGCCGGTCAAGCAGCGCGGCGCATCGTTCTTCTTCGCGCGTTTCCGCAGGCGATACGCGTTGATCGCGGGGCTGATCGTCTGCGTCGCCGCGCTGATCGTATCCAACCGCTATATTTGGGAGTTTACCGTGGAGGGCAACCAAACCGTCCCGGACGAAGCGATTCTGGAGGCGCTGCGTGAGGTTGGCGTACATACCGGCACGCCGGCTTCCTCGGTGGACATCGTGAGTATCCGCAACCGGGTGCTGCTCCGGCTGAACGCGCTCTCGTGGATCACCGTCAACGTCTCCGGCAGCCGCGCTTCGGTTGTGGTGCGGGAACGGGTGGAAAAACCGGAGATCATCTCCCGGCATACCCCGGTCAATGTGGTCGCGTCCAAAGCCGGGCTGATCACGCGCATCGACGCGCTGTCGGGCGCGGCACAGGTTTTCCCCGGCGACACCGTGCAAAAGGGGCAGCTGCTGGTCAGCGGCGTGATTGATTCGGCGCAGGTCGGCGTACGGCTGGTCAACGCGCGCGCCGACGTAACTGCCCGCACATGGACGGAGCTGCAAGCGGTCACGCCCACAGGCGCGGTCGGTAAGCGGTATACGGGGCGCTCAAAAACACGCTATGCCCTGATTTTCGCGGGGCGGCGGATAAATTTATACGGAAATGCTGGTCAACCGTATGCGATGTGTGATAAAATAAGCAAGATATCCGCCTTGCGGGTCGGAACGGGCTTCGCTTTCCCCGTTTCGCTGGTCACCGAGACGTTTACCGAATACGAGCCGGTTTCTTACCAGATCGACGAAGCGGTCGGGGAGAGCTTTCTGCGGCGGGAACTGGGGGAAAAGCTGCGGAAGGAGCTTGCGGCCGGGGGGGAAATCTTAGGGGAAACCGTCACCTTCCACACCGAACCGGGGTTGATTTCGGCGGTGCTGACCGCCGAATGCCTGGAGCAGATCGGCGTGGCGCAAAAGGTGGAGCTGACGGAGAGTTTGGCTCGGTAACCGCAGGGTATTTCCTTGGAAAGGAAGACATTACAAATGACAGAACAAACCATCAATGTGGAGCGGTTGGAGCAGGTGATCGCGCTGTTCGGCTCGTTTGACCAGAACATCAAGCTGATCGAGCAGACGGTCGGCGTGAAGGTGCTGAACCGCGATACCGAACTGAAGATCATGGGCGACGCGGAGAATGTCTACCGCGGCGTGAAGGTGGTGGAGGGGCTGCTTTCGGTGCTGGCGCGGGGCGAAATGGTATCCGAACAGAATGTCCGCTATATTTTGGGGCTGGTGGAGGACGGCGCGGAGGACAAGCTCCAGGAACTGGGGAAAGACGCCGTCTGCGTTACCGCCAAGGGTAAGCCGGTCAAGGCAAAGACGCTGGGGCAGAAGAAATACCTCGACGCCATCGCGCACAACACGATCACCGTCGGCGTGGGACCTGCGGGAACCGGGAAGACCTACCTCGCCGTCGCGAAGGCCGTGACCGCCTTCCGGCAGAAAGAGGTGAGCCGGATCATCCTGACCCGCCCCGCCGTGGAGGCCGGCGAGAAGCTCGGCTTCCTGCCCGGCGATTTGCAGAACAAGGTCGATCCCTACCTGCGGCCTCTGTATGACGCGTTGTTTGACATGCTCGGCTCGGAGACATACCATAAGTTCGTTGAACGCGGATTGATCGAAGTTGCGCCGCTGGCTTATATGCGCGGGCGCACGCTGGACGATTCGTTCATCATTCTGGACGAGGCGCAGAATACCACGCGGGAGCAGATGAAGATGTTCCTGACCCGCATGGGGTTCGGTTCCAAGGTGGTCATCACCGGCGACGTGACGCAGATCGACCTGCCGCGCGACAAGGTGAGCGGTTTGAAGGAGGCGGTGCGCGTCCTGCGGGGCGTGGAAGACATCGCCGTCTGCGAGCTGACCGCGCGGGACGTGGTGCGCCATGTGCTGGTGCAGCGGATCGTCAAGGCGTATGAGGACTATGAGGCGCGCGCCGCCCGCCGGAGGGAGCGATGACGCTCTGCCGCGTGCGGGTTAGCGCCGCCGGAGACGATGAATACGCGCCGCTGCTGCGGCGTGCCGTGAGGGTTGCCGTGAAGAGCGAACGGTTCGGTTTTCCCTGCATGGCGGACGTAATTATGGTCACCGACGAGGAGATTCGCGCGGTAAACAGGGAGCGGCGCGGCGTTGACAAAGTTACCGACGTGCTCTCCTTCCCGGCGCGCCACCCGGACGAAATCCCCGTCCCCGACCCGGATACCGGGAGGGTTTTCTTGGGGGATATTCTCATCGCGAGCGAACGGGCGGCGGCGCAGGCGTATACCTATCAGCACTCGGAGGAGCGCGAAATCGCGTATCTCGCGGCGCACGGCGCTCTGCACCTGTTGGGATACGACCACGAAGGGGAATGGGAGCGGGCTGTGATGCGCCGCAAAGAAGAAGCCGTAATGCAAAAATTGGGGCTTTCCCGATGAAGAGTTTTTTTTATGCGTTATGCGGTGTGTGGCGCTCGGTGAGGGGCGAACGGCATATGCGTATCCATCTCGCCGCTGTGTATTATGTCGTCGCGGCGGCGATTTTTTTCAATGTGCGTGAACGTTGGGCTTGGGCGGCGCTCGCGCTGGCATGCGGTCTGGTTATCGGCGCGGAGGCGGTCAACAGCGCGCTGGAACGGCTTTGCGACGTGGCCGAACCGAACCGTTCACCGGCGGTCGGCGCGGTGAAGGACATCGCGGCCGGCGCGGTGCTGGTGTGTGCCGTTGCCGCAGCCGGCGTGGCTGCCGCCGTCTTCTGGGGGCAGTCGTGGCCGCCGGACTGGCTGTCGCGCCCTGCCTTTTGGGCGGGCATCGCAGGTGCGCCGCTGTGGGTTTGGTTTGTTTTTTTGGGGGGGCGTAAGGGCGACTGACCGCGGCAACGGCTTCGCGCGTTTGCCGAAGGGTTGTGATTTACAAGTGGCCTCAAGCAGTCAAGTCGGTTTTTTAAAGAGGTCGGTCAATTGGGGTCAAGTCACAAAGTTTTTGGAACTCGTAGATTGACAAATCCCCGGACATAGGGTATAATGCGGACATAATTAAATATTGGTTTGTTGATTTGGAAGCTCTAAAACCCCATGTTCGCCGACAGACGAACGAGCGGAGCGCCTGCGAACAGGCGGTTGTGCCGCGGCATCGCAAGCCGGAGCTTTTTGGATTGACACAATTCGGAGAAGTACTCAAGTGGCCGAAGAGGCGCCCCTGCTAAGGGCGTAGGCGTGTTAAAGCGCGCGAGGGTTCAAATCCCTCCTTCTCCGCCACGAAGGAAGCCTGTAACCACAAGGGTTGCAGGCTTTTCTCATGTGATGAAAATGGCGGTTTACCCTTTAATTTACCCTTTACAGCTTTGAAACGCTTGCGTAGTATGCCTCCATCCGCGCCGCACTCTCCTTCCTCATCCGCTCGGAAACGTGACCGTACACGTCTAGTGTGAATGCGGCGGTATGGTGCCCGAGGGTTTCCTGTACCGATTTTACGTCGTCCCCGGATTGCAAAGCGGCGACCGCGTAAGAGTGGCGCAGATCGTGGAAGCGGCTCTCAGGGATACCCAGCGCAGCGACGATTCGCTTGAAATTGTTATAGACCGTGACGTGCGCCAAGTGCCCGCCTATCTCGTTTGTGAAAACAAGGTTCATGCTGTTGTCCCACGCCGCCCCAGCCTTTAGACGGCATTCAGCCTGTTCAACCTTACGCTTGCGCAATAGCCCCATGATCGAGGGCGCGGGGGCGATGCGGCGGGTTCTCTCATTCTTGATGGTGGCAAGGTAGTATTGCCCGCCTTTTTTCTTTTCCTTTTGAAGCTGCTTGCTTATGGTAATCGTCCCGGCGTCAAAGTCCACAGCCGACCATTGAAGCCCTAAGATTTCTCCTTGCCGCATTCCCGTGAACAAATCCACGATGTAAACCAACTCGAATTTATGCCCCTGCACAGCCTTTAGGAAAGCGACGGTGTCCGCTTCTTCCAGGGGCTTTATTTCTTTGCGCTCCCATCGGGGCAGGGCGCAAGCGTCCGAAGGGTTGTACTTGAGATATCCCAGCTTTACGGCTTGAGCCAATGCTTTGTGCAGAACGCCGTGAATGTTTTTGACTGTCTTTGGGGACAATCCAGGCTTGCCGTCTGATCCCCTATGGAGCTTGTTGTAGAATGCCTGTATGGTGTGCGTGTTCAGCGCGGATAGCTTTACCGCGCCCAATGCGGGCTTTATGTGTACCCTGCCCTGCGTGTTGTAAGACGCGACTGTGAACGGCTTCACGTTGCCGATGTATTCCGCAAGCCAGATGTCCAGCCATGCGCCGACGGTCAGTTTGGACGGGTCTGTATAGGTGCCGTTGTCCACATCGGCGGTAATCCGTGCCAGCTTTTGCCGGACTTCTCTTTGCGTATCGCCGTATATGCTCTTTTGCTTCTGTTTCCCCGTGCCCGGATCGCGGCCAACGGTATAACGACCCTCCCAACGTCCGCCGGGACGCTGGCGAATCGTGCCGGAGCCGGAAGCGGCGCGGCTATTCTTGCGCGTCGGCATAGGGGTCACCTCTTTATACCATTCCATGCTTAATCATATCTTCGAATGCAAGATTAAATTTTGCTAGAGCATTCGAAGCGTTGACGTCCTTGCGAAGCATACTAGATATATTTTCTATTGTTGCTACATCTTCGTTACTGCTAGCAAAACTCTTTACTACCGTTTCTAAAGCTAACAGGCGTTGAGAAAAGTATAGTTCTACGATACCTTCTGTTGCTCTTTTTACCACCTCTAAAGATTTAGCCAATTCTGAATATTCAGAAATATTAACATTGCGCGTTTTATACAAAGAATCTACAAATCCTAAATCATAATCAGCCGCGCGTGCAAGATTATTAAGAATACCAAAAAATACATCGACAGTGTTTTGTCCAGTTTCAGTATCAATTGTTCTGAGGTTATGCCATAAAATTAAATTAAGGCAAGAAAGCACAGATTCTTCTTTTCCTGTTTTAGATAAGCAGTCCCAAAATTCAACAAGAAGATCCTGCTTCGCATGAACACTTTCGATTGATTCATCGTTGGATACCCCCAACAGATAATCCGTTGTACATTCAAAGTATTTAGCAAGTTTAATCAGCGTGTCGGCATCCGGCTTTGATCTGCCGGTTTCCCACATGCGGATAGCCGTATCTGATTTTCCGAAGTGTGCGGCAAGTTCGGTCGTTGTGATGTTATGCTCACGCCGAAGGCTTCTCACCCTATCCTTGAATTCCATTTTCAACACCCCTTAGACACAGTATAACACGGCAGATTAAATGCGTCAATAAAAACGTAAAATAAATTGACATCACGCGAAAGACAAAATAATACTTGACTTGCGTTATAAGGCGTAATATAATTGACACGAAAACAAATAGCTCAATTATATTAACATGGAGGTATTATCATGGCACAGACAACCACACGCCCCGCAACCCTTGAAACCGCGCCCGCTTGCTTGCGTGTCCCGGAGGTCGCCGCGATCCTCGGCATTTCCCGCGCCACGGCGTATGCTCTCGTAAACTCGGAAGGTTTTCCACGGCTCGCCATCGGCACCCGGCTTGTCGTCCCGAAGGACGCGCTGGAGCGGTGGATCTCCAAAAACACCAAGACGGCATGATGATGGACATCTTCCCCTCTATCCGCGAACGCGTCCCGCTCGCGTCGGTGCTCGCGATGTATGGGGTGCGGTTCAACGCGGCGGGGTTTGCGCTCTGCCCGATTCACGGGGAAAAGACAGCCTCCTTCCGGGTACATAACGACCGCTGGCACTGCTTCGGGTGCAACCAAAGCGGCGACGCGGTGAAGCTGGTGTCACTGATGGACAAGCTCTCCCCGCTGGAAGCCGCCCGAAAGCTCGATCACCTCTTTAGCTTGGAGCTGTTCCCGGATCGACCATTAACCCCGGAGGAGCGCCGACAGACAGCGGAGGCGGCACGGCAGCGGGAAGCGGATCGGGCGGCGGCTGGGCGGTTCAGGGAGTGGCTAAGCGCTGCATGGAAAACCGCCATCTGGTATCAACGGGCTTTGAGAGCCGAGCGGGACAAGCCTGTCCTCCCGGGGGACTTCCACGCGGCGGAACGCGCCGCCATCGTCTCGGCGGAGTTGAGCAAGACGGAGTACCTTTTAGATCAGTTATTGACCGATGGCGCGAAGAAACAAATCGCATTTTACACTGGATGGAAAGAGGAGGTGGCGCGGCTTGAATCAAGCAGAGTTGGTCAAGGCGCTGCGGGAACAGATGCCGCCGGATGATGAGATCATGACGGGGGCGGCGCCAGCGGAGGAGCCGGAGAAAAAGAAAACCACGCAGGCGGAGCACCTTTTGCAGCTCGTTGACGCCAGCGGAGCCAGCTTCTTCCGCACCACTGAAAATGAGCTTTATTCCACAATCCCGGCTTGCGGTCATACGGAGATATGGCAGCTCGAAGGGCGGGATTTTAAGACATGGCTTAGCGGGCTTTACTACCGGGAAACCGGCAGGGCTATCAATAATGATGCCGTCGTTCAAGTCTTGACCGTCCTGTCCGCCAAGGCGCGGTTTGACGACCCAAACACGATACAGTTATCGACCCGGGTTGCCGAGCGGGACGGAGCTTTCTGGTACGACCTCACGAATGAGCAATGGCAAGCCGTCAAGATCACCTCCGACGGATGGGCGGTCAGCGACAGCCCGCCGATCCTGTTCACCCGATACCGCCACCAAGCCGCGCAACCCCTCCCGCAGCCGGGCGGCGACGTCAGAAAGATAGCGCGGCACATCAACCTAAAGGATCAGCGCACCCTATTCCTCTGCTGGCTGGTGAGCTGCTTTATCCCCGGAATCCCCCACCCGATGCCGATATTTTACGGTGAAAAGGGCGCAGCGAAAAGCACGGCTTGCGGGTTGTTGAAGACCCTTATAGACCCCTCCGCGCTGGAAACCTTGACGCTCCAGTCCGACCCGCGAACAATGGCGGTCAACCTCCAGCAGCACTATTTTCTCCCGTTTGATAACGTCAGCCACATCAACGAGGAAATGAGCGACACCCTGTGCCGGGCAATCACCGGCGGGGGGATTCAACAACGCAAGCTGTTCACCAACGCAGACGACCACATATTTACCTTTCAGCGGTGTTTGGCTATAAACGGCATTAACAACGTAGCGACCCGCCCAGACCTGCTTGACCGCTCACTGTTGGTTGAGCTGGAGAGGATCAGCGACACAGAACGCCGGGAGCTGTCGGAAATACAAAGGGCGTTTCAAGAAGACCGCCCCGCGATTCTGGGCGGGATACTGGATACCCTGTCGGCCGCTATGCGGATTTACCCGTCTGTCAGGCTCGACAGACTATACCGTATGGCAGACTTCACCCGCTGGGGGTACGCCATAGGCGAGGCGCTGGGCGGGCGTGGACGGCGCTTTCTTGAAGAATACGACGCCAACCGGGAGAGCCAAAATACCGAAGCCATCAACTCCGATCCCGTCGCAACGCTGATCGTTGAGTTCATGCGTGGTCGGTCTGCGTGGGACGGTACAGTCGCGGAGCTTTACCGGGAGCTGTCAGCCATCGCCGCCGATCACAATATCAGCGTCAAAAGCAAAGCGTTCCCTGATGCTCCCGCACGTTTGGGCAAGCGGATAAACGGAATCAAAAGCAACTTAGAAGCGGTCGGGGTATTCACCGAAAGACGGCACACGATGGGAGGAAGTTACCTCTCCTTCGGTAGAGAAAAATTACCGTCATTACTGTCATACCGTCATAACTCCAGTAATACCAAGGCTTTAGGGCATGACAGTAGTATGACGGTAAATGACGGTAAAGAATCTACTGTCATGGTTACTGTCATGCCGAAACCGTTGCAAATACTAGGCTCTGACAGTAATGACAGTAATGACGGTAAAATTGTCCCCTTCACGGAGGGGCTACCAAAAGGAAGGACGGTGCGCCTGTGATTGCCAAAAAACGCCTTGAAGCGATGGGCGTCCGCTTCCGCTTGGCGGTGGACGTCGATCTGCCCGACAGCCTCCCTGCCGGCGCGTCGGTTCTGCTGGACGCCTTGAAGACCGAGCGGGACGCCGTGATCCGCGACCTTGCCGCCCGCCTTATCGCCACCGAGCGGGGGTTCTATGAGCTGCCGTCCGATGTGCCGATCCCCAACGCATGGGAGATACAGCGCCTGTGTCAACAGATTTGGGAGGAAACCGACAAAGGCGGCGACGCCAACATGAAGATGATCCGCAACACCGCGATGCAGGTCTACCTGTATGCCCAAAACAGCCCCGACGCCCGGCGGATGCGGGGAATCTACGACGGAATCTACCAGACCAAACCACAGGGGGCGGTATCGTGAAGCCAACCAAGCACGAGGTTGGCGCTTCGCTGGAGTTCTTGCAATTCGCCAGCGGACGGATCAACCCGGAGGATTGCCGGTACCTCGGCAAGCGTCCCGCTCGCAGAAAGCAGAGTGAAGCCGCCGAGCAAACCGCGCTGTTCCGCTGGGCGGAGCTGACGGAGAAGCAGTACCCGGAACTGCGGTTGCTGCATCATATCCCCAATGGCGGGCGCAGGGACGCCATAGAAGGGGCGCACTTAAAGGCGCAGGGCGTCCGCTCGGGCGTGCCGGACATCTGCCTGCCGGTTGCCCGCGGTTCATCCCACGGGCTGTACATCGAGCTGAAAGCGGCTGGCGGGCGGGTACAGGATACGCAGAGGGTATGGCTGGAGGAACTGACACGGCAGGGGTACAAGGCGGCGGTATGCTACGGTTTCGAGGAAGCGAAGGAATGCATTATCGGATATTTGTCCGAATGCAAATAAATGAATAGGAGCACGATTATGAACATCAGGAACAAGCCCCAACAGGAAGCCCCGCAATCAACCCCTTTAAGCTGCCCGTATTATTTGAATTACGACGATGAGGGCGGCACGGCTTACCGTATCCGGCTGACTGGGGACGAAACCGTTTCCACTCTCTGCCCGAAGTGCGGGAAGGAGCACACCATCGACTTCAGCCTATTTGTCGATATTGTGCGGGACGACGGTATCTACGGCTCTATGGTTCACTGTGACGAGTGTTCGCAGCGGCGGTAGCGCGGAGGGTGTGGGTGAGGTTGTCCCTCAGCCGCACCCATTGTATCCGCTATATGTAGCATCAAAGTAAAGATCAGAAGCGGGAAGGGGTTTGAGGGTTGAGCAACACGACAAAATCACGACAAAATCACGACAAAAAACCGTCACAGACGCGTCACACGATCTGGTCATTTCGGACACCCTAAAAAAGCAGCAGTACCAAGGACTTCAGCAGGCGGGCAACGTTACAAACACGGTACAAATACGGTACAAAAACGGAACAAAAAAAACACAGAGAAAAACCGCCCTCCCGGGCGGCTGACACTGACACAATCAGTATACCGGGAGGGCGGCTGAATGTCAAACGAAGAATTGGCGGCGCTGGTCAAACAGGGCGACCGCAACGCGGCGGCGGAGCTATGGGAGCAGACGCACCGGCTTATTTATAAGCTGATGGGCAAGTACGCGCCCCTGTGCGCCTTATGCGGCGTCGAGATGGAAGACCTCCGGCAGACCGGATACCTCGCGATGATACGGGCAGTGAACGCTTACGACCCGGACAGACCGACTTTGTTCACGTCGTACCTCGGTTTCCATGTGTCCAACGCGGCACGGGAAACGCTGGGGTTCGCGGGTAGGGGGCGGACAAAGCCGCCGCCGGTGCCACGCTCGCTGTCCGAACCGCTCGACATGGCGGGTATTACGCTGGAGGACACGATCACCGACCCTGACGCCGCCGCACCGTTCGAGCGGGCGGATGAAGACATATACACCGCCCAACTTCATGACGCGCTGGAGGAATGCCTTGACAGACTGACGGAGAAACAGTCCCACACCCTGCGGGAGCTGTACTATCGGGGGCGGTCTAAGGCAGATTTGGCGCGGGATACCGGTGTTACAAGACAGGGTGTAAACGGCATAGAGCGGCAGGCGCTGTGGCGTATGTGTACCGGCGAGAACGCCGCGCGGTTAAGGGAGTACCGGGAGGACATCATATCCCGCTCGCGACGGCATAGCGGGTTTGCGTCCTTCGCTGCGTCGGGGTATTCGTCCGTCGAGTGGGCGGCTGAGCGGCTGACAGAAGCGTCGGGTTGGGATTAGACCCTTTATTGCAATGGTTTGGCAAACCGGAGGATACGACAAAACACCGCCATGAGCCAAACCAAAGCCCACGGCGGCGTTTTTTATTTGCGGCGACCTCCAGCCACCCGATTAATGGAGAGCTACATAGCCACGGGGGTCACATCGTGCCGGGCACGGCGGGCGGCTTCTATAAGAGCCTCGAACTCATCCCCGCGTCGGTTGATATGGTCAATTACTTCCTGCCTTGTCATACCCTTTCGGCTCTCATAATGCCATTCCCGGATTTTGTGAATGTCGTCGATGGTGAAATTCGGGCTAATATCCGGCTTCGGTGTGCTATTCGTCATTATCCTCACCTCCTAAAAGTGTGGGTGGTGTGTAAATCAGCAAGTCGCTCCTGCCCTCTAAAGCCGTGACCGCTTTTACTCCCTGCATGGTCTTGTGGTTTACAATATGCTTGAAATTCCATGAAATAACAGCGTCGCAATCACTCACAATAGCGGCGGCGATATGCTGGCAGTCGTCATAGCTCTTTTGTTTGAGTATTCCCAAATCAACCATTTTGTCAGCAATTCGTAGTGTTTCAGCGTTGACCTCAACGCGCTCATATTGAATTTGCGCGAGGTATTCCAGTAAGACGGCTTGTTTCTCCGGGGAGCAGTCAAGAATTTCCTCGAAGTCCACGTTTGACAAAACCACATCAAAAGCACCGGTTTTTGCCCGCTCCCACAGTTTACGAGTTTCGGCCATTTTCTCCGGCGCGTCTTGCTGGTCGAGGTGACTGATAACTGATGTGTCAAGGTAGATTTTCAACCGCTTCATTGCGCCGTCCCCTCCCTTGCGTCAGAATCACCCTCCACGCCCCCGCCTGCCGCCCCCTGCCGCGTTATCCGCTCGTCAATGGCTTTGGATACGTATCCGTTCAAGCTCTCCCCTACAGCCGCGCTGGCAGCCTGTATGACCGCCTTGCGACCCTTGGGTATGCGGATTCTGATTTCGTCTAGCGTTTGAAGATAACGCTTATTCCCTTCTAGATGTGCTTTTGAAGCCATGCTATACCTCCATTCCCCGGCGTAATTAATGGGATACCTCGTACAAGTGCAGTATACCACACTGTTATTCATGTGTCCATGTACAACTTGCACAAATTCATGAATGAAACTTTGTGCAATATTTTCATGGGAACATGCTTGACATTCATGTGCCCATGTAGTATACTATAACCATCAAGAGCACAGGACACCCCGCCCGCTGGTTGACCAGTCCGCAAGGATAGAATCCATAGCGACAAAGCCGTGATATGAGAACCGACAGAGGGAAACGCGACACGGCGGAAGCGGCGGGGAACCTGAAAATGATGAAGGAGGCGCACACCATGTCAACAGCAGACCTCACCGGCACCGCCCGGACGTACCGCCAGCTGATGGCGGACATCAAAGCGCTGGAGGAGCAAGCCGACGCGCTGAAGCAGACCATGATCCGCGAGCTGGACGCCCGGAAGACCGAGGAATTGACCGCCGGGGAGTATACCATCCGCTGGAGCCTGTACGAGAGTAGTCGCCTCGACAGTGCGAAGCTTAAAGCCGAACATGCCGACCTCTATGCCGCCTATTGCAAGCGCACGACGGCGACCCGGTTTCAGGTGGCTTAGATGGAGAAGCGGTACAAGGCGTTCCTCGGCGATGTCCTCAAAGAGCTGAACACCGACCCGACGCCGATCCGGGAGTTGACCTTGAAGGACTTCCCGACCGTGGACTTTTACTCCCTGCACCGAACGGGACAGACCCCCAAACAGGCGGCGTACATAGCACTGATGATCACCCAGCACAGCATCACAGACCAAATCCCGACAAAGACCCCGCCGACCAAAGCCCCGGCAAAAGCAAGAGCCTAACGCCTCCACCGACCAAAGTGAGCGTTAGACCCATTGCAGGAACGAACCACAAGCGCAGACCGCGCCCGTTGAGGATACTGTACCACCGGCGGGCGCGGCTGTCAATCAAAATATGATGGGAGCAGTAAACAATATGAGCGTAACACAGACCGGACGGCAACACTACCCCGCGCCGACCCTCGGCAGAGCATTTTGGGCGCTTTACAAAAATGCCCCCGGCGTCATCCAAGCCGAAGCGTCTTCGCTGCTTCGCGGCGCGAACCAGCGCATGACCGACGCCCCCGACCTTTGGGGAGATTCTTACACCGACGCGGTGATGACCCGGTACATCAAGCGCAGAATCAAAACATACGCCGATGTCCAA
>JAISVY010000170.1 GCA_031271325.1 Oscillospiraceae bacterium | reverse complement strand
GGTTCCAGCTCCGCCGCCTTCATCAGCTTTTTCAGGCGGATCTGCACCTCCGGGTACCCCTCTATCGGGAAGTCCTCAAAGCTCAGGTGAAACGAAAGCTCGATGTCCGCGCCCGGCTTATCAAACGCGTCGCCGCAGGCGACATAAAAGCACAGACCGGGGATAAAGCGCTTATCAAACGGATACGCGCGGTCGCCGGAGAGCTGTGTATCCCCGGCGTAGACCGCGTCCGGGAAGAGCGCGTTGCCGCCCGGCAGCGCGGTAACCGAGCTTATCGCGGCGTTTGAAGCGGCCCCGCCGGGCAGGGTAACCCGCAGTGTTTGGCGTTCCGCGCCTTGCCCGGGCGGGAGGTTCAGCAAAATGCCGCGCCCGCCGGGGCGCGCCGGGAACACTTCCCACCCGTCTTCGCCGCCGGCTTCCCACACGGCGGTATGATCGCACAACAGCGCGCCCGCGCTTTCCGGTTCCACCCGCAGACGCAGGGACGAGCGCTCTGATACCCGAAACGCATAGGGGTGACGAAACGTCCAGATATGCGGCTCCGGCGCCTCCGCGCCGAACAGCGCAATGTTTTCTCTGCCCGGATAACGCGTCACGGCGCCGCGGGACGGCGACGCGTAAAAGACCGCGTCGATCAAGGCGGGGGAAACGTCCAAGTCCCGCTCGGTTTCCAGCACGGCATCCGGGTTCCCGGGACTCGCGGTCCCTGTTCCGGCGGGGACGCGCACCCGTTCGCCGCCCGCCTGAAACGCCAGCACCCCCCGCGCCGGAAGCGCGGGTTTCGCCTCCGAACCCATCATGTCCAGCAGGGCGCGGCGGCAGTTGCCGGGGAGCCGCTCAAACCGCTCCAGCGTACCGGAAAACAGCTCCGCCCAGATGTGCGCCAACGCCGTTCCGGCATCCGGCGAAGATGGCCGCCACTCCGGCACATACCCCGGCGCGCGCGCGTTCAGCCCGGTCAGCACGGTCTCTTTTGACATTATGTACCCTCCGTTACGCAGAAGGGGAACACCAAGTTAAACGGGTTGTTGGTACTGCGCACCCGATACCGGATACGCAGACGGAAACCGCCGGTTGAACCTTGCGGGAAATCCGCCTCCGCCTCCACGTCGGTGATCCGCGGCTCCCAAAGCCGCAAAGCTTCTTCCGCCGCTTCCCGGATCCGGGAACGCGTGCCGTAGGTGTCCGTCTCAAACAGATATTCATGGAGCCTGCTCCCGAACTCCGGGCGCATCAGGCGTTCCCCCCGCCTCGTCATCAGGATGATTTTGATCGCCTGCTCTATATCTTCCTCATACCGCGCGAGCTTCACCCGGCCGCTGGTTTTCTCAACGCCGACCGGGAACGCCCATCCGCCGCCCAAGAACTCTTTGGTGTAGTCCATATATACCTCCGCCTCCGTTGGGTCACTCTAAAAACCCCGTGTTCACCGGGCGGCGGACATGAGGTTTTCAGAGATTCTCAGTTGATCTTTGTCATCGAACCCTTCAGCGTCAAAATGCCGCTGCTTTCTACCTTGACGTTCGCGCCGGTAAGCTCGTTGTTTTGCGCGTTCAGCTTCGCCGCGGTGCCGTCCAGCTTGACCTGCTGACCCTTTAACGTCAGCGCGTTGTCCGCTTCGATTGTGACCGACGGGCCTTTCAGGGTGATTGTGCCGTCCAGCTTGATATTCTTGGATTTGATGTTCAGATTGGTTTCCGATTCCAGATCAACCGTTTTTTTACTCTCGTCCAGCGTGAGCTTTTGATTGCCGTCTGCCGTGCGGATACTGATTGTTTTCGCCTTCTCGTCGATCTCGGCGATGTGCCCGTTTTTGCTCCGGACGGTGATCTTGCCCTTGTCTCCGTCGGTTAACGCAATGCTGTGCCCGCCCTTTGTGACGAGCTTGCGCGTCAGATTTTCCTCATCGGCGGTGTTCGGGGGCAGGGTGTTCTTCGCGTTCCAGAGGCTTCCCAAAACGATGCCGCCGTGCGCGTCCCCGCCGATAAAGCCCACGATCACCTGATCGTCCTTTTCGGGCAGCAGGTACAAGCCGTAGTTCTTTCCCGCGTACGGCGCGGCGACCGGCAGCCATTCGGTGACGGCGTTCTCCGAATCGAACGACGGAAACGTCACCTTCACCATGCCGGGGTGTTTTGCGTCATAGTTTTCGCTAACCTTTCCCAGAAGCAAACCCGTCATGCCAGCCCCCCAATCCCGATCTCTGTGACAAACCCGTCTTCGGAGTTCATCCGGTGATGCACGGAAACCACGGGGAAGGTGTCTCCGGCAAGCGTCTCAAACGGAAACTTCGCGATCTTGACTTTTTCCCCGAGCTTGGGTTCGGGGATACCTCTGCAATAAATCGTCCCCTCTGCCGCTTCGCGCTTGGCGGAGTTCGCCGCCGCCGCTACGACGGCTGTTCCCGCGTCGCCCAGCAGATGGGGCGGCAGCGCGATCGTCCGCGCCACGGTCAGCAGATTTTTCTTGACCCCTTTCGCGTCTTTCTGCGCCGAGAACGCCTCCATATTCGGGTAGTCGTAACCCACGCCGGTGATCTTGCAGTCCAGATAGCGCGCGTTGAAGTCGATCTCGATGTCCGGCCACTCAAACTCCACGCATACAGTTTCTTTCGCGCCGCCGATATACGCCTCGCCGCAATCGATGAAAAAATACTGCCCGCGCAGGTCTGCCGCGCTCTGCACATAGTCCAGGTCGCCGCCCGCCCGGGTGATGTTGACCTCTTTCTCCAGCGCCGAGAGCGTGATCTTCTTCCCGCTCACCAGCGGGCTGTACAGGTCCAACAGCTCTTCCGCGATTTTCTGCGCGGTCTTGCCCTTCACGGCGGCGTATTGTGAGCCGTGCCGCATCAGCGCGCGCGCGTCCAGGCAAATCACGCTCAGGCAAATGTCCTCTTCGCCGTACCGCAGCCCCAACTCGTCGATATACCCGGTGAACACCTGCGTGAGACTGCTGCCGTATCCGAGTGAAACCGACACCTGACCGCCCGGCTTCAGTTTGCTCATCGCGTCCGAAGAAAATGTCCCGGAACCGTGCTCGTAAACGTTGTGAACGGTAAACCGGCAAGCGCCGGCGGTTTTGCCCATGCTGTTGTCCGCCGTGATGCCGTCGAACAGAGCGCCGCTGAGTTCGCTTCCGTCGAAGGTGATTTTGCAGGCGGGCACGGTGAAGTTCGCGTACTGCGCCCGCAGCGCCGAATACTTGCTCATACCCGCTCGATCGGGGGAATGCGCAGCACCGTTCCCGCCTGTACGCGGCGCGGGTTACGGATGCCGTTGGCCGCCGCGAGCCGCCGCCACTCACCGCAGTCGTTATAGGCTTCGTAAGCGATCAGGCAGAGCGACAGGTCCTGAGACAACACCCGCCTTTTGGTGCGGTCGGGCGACTCCAGCCCCACAGCCGCGCTCTTTTTGCCTTGGATTGACAAATTGACCGTTGCGCGAACCGGCTTGCCTTCCGAAGTAAACATGGTAAAGTTGACGCTTAACGACGTGATGTGCCCGGTATACTTGGTGCTTCCCCACTCAAACCGGCAGGAGGGCGGCTTATGCAGTTCCGCGCTGACTTGCACGAGCGCGCGCAGTTGGGCGATCTTTCCCGAAACGTCTTCGGCTTTCGCTTCGTCATATCCGCTCCTGATCAGGCTGTCCAGCGTCATGCTGACGGACATGGCGGACGTTCCCTCGCCGATGAACTCCGTATTGTCCTGCTGCTTGGCGACCCCCTTTTTCTTGGTGTACTGGGGGGCGTAATTCACCGAAAAGTCCGACGGGTTGAAATCGAAGTCAATCCGTGACGTCTCGTTTTCGTTTTGGTCCAGGGCGAGGATTGTTGCGGTTTCCATACATTATCCCTTCCGGCGGCGTTCATAGTCTGTGTCGCGCCGAAGCAGCCTGCGTGTTTCGCGGAGGCTCTCGAGGGCAAGGCGGCGTGCCTCTTCGCGCAGTTCCCCGCCGGTTTTGGTCAGGCGCTCGTCGAATCGACGGCGTTCCTCTTTCATCTTCTTCTCTACCGAAGCGAAAAAAAGCTCGGTCTGGCGTTTTGTGCGGCGCGAGGCGTCCAGCCATCTCGTTTCGGCGCTCTTCGCCTGTTTGCGCCACTGCTCGGTAAAACGCTGCATATCGCGCCCGACCGTCTGCAGAATACCCCTCGTCTGCCGCGCGAAGAGTTCGCCGGTCTTGGCTGTGCGGGAACGGTAGGACAGCGTGAAGAGGTTATGAAACCCCGCTCTGTGCGCGTAGCGTTCCGCGGCGGTACGCAGCAAGTCCGGCGGCGTCATCACGGTTTGGATAGCGCGATGCCGCTGTGGAGTACCGAAAAGGTTTCGATCAGCACGGCGGCATCCAGCGCGTCCAGTTTCGACAGTTCGATGGATTCGACAACGGGGTTCGTAACCCTGTAAGACACGCCGAGGTTCCCTTCTTCGTCCCGGATGTCGATTTGCATCGCGTCGGCGATCTTCTTCCCCGGCGAAAAGCTGCTCAGCGCCGCGCCCGTCGAAACACCCCGCTCCATCGTTAGCTTCCCGGCCTCTTTGACCGGCACGGGCAGCATCACCGGGCTGTCGTTCCGCCCGCCGACCTGCAGCGGCTCAAACGCCGCCGCGAGTTTGATTCCCGAGATTGACCGAAAGCCAATCTCGGCTCCCCCGACGCTGACAAGAAACCGGTGGGACGCAATCAAGCCGTCTCTCATACTCATACCTCGAAAATGTTGTCCGGGGAGCCGGACAGCTCTTTGTTGATGCCGGATACGCGGGCGCACCATTCTTGGCGCTCACCGTGCGCGAGCGCCATCACCTCGCTGCGCGGCCAGTGGAGATAATACGCCAGAAACGCCATCTCTTCATACAGGCGGGACGCGGGGTAGGTGATTACCGCCCCGCCCGCTGAAAATTTACCGGGATCGACAGCTTGCTCCCGCAGGAGGGGCAGGTTTCTTCATAGCACGGGGACTCCATCTGATTGATACGGTTGTACAAATCCTGCAAGTACGCGAGGTCTTGGATAAAGAGCTTCTCGATCACCGCTTCGTCGATTTGGCGCGCCGTTCCGAGCGCGGTGACCACGCGCGCAAGGATTAAAATGATCAGGTATTCCGGGTTTTCTTTGACGCGCGGGTCGCGCAGCGGCAGGATCTCGTCCGCCGCCGTCGCGAGACGCATCTTTCCCTCCCGATGCAGCTGACCTTCCCCGTCGGCGTAGCCGCGCGGCAGGATGAACGAATATTCCGTCTGCAGCATCATTTCGTTCGGGTCAGCCCTTCGTGGGCCAGTTCAAGCTGTTCGATCGCGACCTCGGATGACGTGGCGTTGAACTCGGGTCCGGTATACTTGACCGGCCATGCCTGAACGATCTGCCACGTCGCGACCTCTTCGCCGTTTTCGTTCAGCAGCGTCACCGACACGGTCTTGCGCTCGATGTCGGTTTCGAAGCTGGGGCTCATCCAGTTATACGCGTCCATACTGGACGTTAAGCCCCATTTGAAAACGATGTTGCTGTATTTCCGCAGCCCCGGCAGTTTGATCGGCGTGGGAGGCGTCATGTTTCCCTCGCGGTATTCCACGATGTCGATGCTCGCGTCAAAGCCTGTGATCTCGGAAAACCCCGCTTCGGAGCCGCCAAAGTCCACTTTGTACTTGAATCTGGTAAACGGGTATGTGTTCGGCATAACGTGACTCCCTCCTATTCGGTGGCTGTTTTCTGCGTCAGGCGGAAGATGACAAACTCGGCGGGTTTGACCGGCGCGATGCCGATCACGCAGATCAAGCGGCCGTTGTCAATGTCCCCCTGCGACATGGTCGCGTGCCCGACCTGCACATAGAACGCTTCGCCCGAAGACGCGCCGGCCAGCGCCCCGTCGCGCCACAGACCGGACAAAAACACCTCGATCGTGCGCTGCACCCGCGCCCACAGCGTCTCGTCGTTCGGTTCGAACACCACCCAGCTGGTATTCGCCTTGATGCTCTCCTCAACGAAGATAAACAGGCGGCGCACGTTGATGTATTTCCACAGACCGTTGGAGCTGGCGGTGCGCGCGCCCCATACGTTGATGCCCTGTCCGGGGAACGAGCGGATCAGGTTGACGCCGCGCGGGTTCAGTATGTCCTGCTCACCTTTGTTGTACGAGACGCTCAACCCTGTGCAGGCGCGCACGACTTCGTTGGCGGGCGCTTTGTGCACGCCGCGCGTGGCGTCGCTGCGCGCGTAGATACCGATCACCGAGCCGGACGGCGGTATATAAAAGTTCTTCTGGTCCAGCGGATCGAACACCGAGAGCCACGGGTGATACAGCGCGGCGTACTGCGTGTTGAACAGTTCCCGGTGCGCGATCAGCTCGTCGGTCTTGGACAGTTCCTTCGGCATATCCAGCACCGCGAAACGGGAGGCGAGGTTTTCGCAGTGCGCCACCAGCGTCAGCTGCACGTTCGGGTCGGTGACGCCCGGCACGGCCATGATACTGCAAACCGGGTTGTCGATAAACGCCTGTATGCCGGTGCGTTTGCCGGGTCCGTTGTCCTCGCCGATGAAGGTGCCCGCCGAAACGCTGCCGGCGCTGCCGTTTGAGCCGCCCGCGAATTCGATGACCAGCTCCGGCGCGTCGTCCGCTCCGGCGATCAGCGCGAACGGCGGCTTGATCTCTTCCGGGATCTCGCCAAGCTCGATGCGCACCAACTCCGAGCGCGCCATTTTCTTGGGCGCATGGTGCGGGATGGCCGGGTTCAGCGAGAGGTTGCCGTAGTTTTCGGCCACGTCGTCATGGTAAACGTCCAGATTAAATTCGCAGGAGCAGAGCAGCTTTTTCGGTACCAGCCCGTCGTCCGCGTCGCTCTCCTCCAGCGCTTCGGCAAACTCCAGGACATTGTCTTGGGATTTCACGACGCGGTTGTATTTGACCGCTTCGCCGTCGGTCAGCATCACGACGTCGCCGGCGTAAAAGCCCGCGCCGCTTTTAACCTCGGCTTTTGCCGGCTCCGCCAGCACTTTCAAAATCTGCGTTTTGGCTTTGCTCGCGGGCGTGACGACCGCCTTCAGGCTGTTGCCCCACGCGCCCGCGCTCACGGCGGTCAGTTTCATCGGCGGTTCCTGCTTGGATTCGGCGGTCTTCGCGTCCGGCGGCACAACCCGGCTGATAAACGCGCGGGTTCCGCCGTTAATGAAGAAGTGTTCCGCGGCGTAAGCCAGAAAGCGATAATCGCCGAACTCCAGCGCGCTCAGGTACCCGCCGTATTTGCGCTTAAAGTCCGCAACCCCGGTCACGAGCTGCGGAACGCCGCCGACCGGTCCTTTGGCGGCCAGCCCGACAAATCCCGCCGTGGAGGTCCCCACCCCCTCCATCGGTACGGGACCGCTGTCAAATTCCTCGACATATACGCCCGGGGACAGATATTCCGCCATAGCCGTTCTCCTCCGTACACCCATATTTTTTTGTCTTTCGACAAATATCGACTTTATAAATCATGGTACTACGGTATAATAAAATTTACTACCGCGAATTCGGGGTGCCTGTCCTGATTTTTTTGATACCCCGAAAAACAAAAGACGGATAAAAAACTCCGTATCCGCCGTCAGGCGGACGGGCGGAGGGTTTGTGAGCAGGCGCTTAAGGCGAAGCGCCGCAAGCCGGAGCGGGGTTTTTGCGTGACAAGCCAGCGGGGGAGTGGTTGCTTTGCGTGCCAATATGTTTTCGCCGCCGCCGGATACGGGTTTCATCGAGCGAATCGGCGTCGCCGCGCAGTTGAGCGCTGTTCCCCGGCCGTGCATTCTCTACATACACGCTCCGGCCGGATTCGGCAAGACGACCGCCGCCGCGCAATGGCTCGCCGGGCATAGCTCCGCGTGGTTCACACCCGACAGCCACACCGCCGGCGCGGCGCGGTTTTTCCGGGGGGTCCTCACGGCGCTGTCGGCGGAAGCGGCGATGCCCGAGTCGCTCGGGACATTTTTAGACGCCGTTCAGACAATAAAGAGCTGGCCGGCGGCGCTCGTGATCGACGACTTTCACCACGCCGCCGACCCGGATGTGCTGTCGGCGCTGCCGCGCTTACGCGCCCGGATGCCGGGCGGCACGTCGCTTACGCTGATTAGCCGCACGCCGCCGCCGTTGTTGATGAACGGAGGTCTGCTTCGCACGGTGACCGGCGTCGCGTTCAGCCGCGGCGAGATTTCGGCGCTGTTCCGTAAAAAAAACAACCCGGTCACCGATTACGCCGCCGGCTTGCTGCTCAGCCAAACCGGCGGCTGCGCGGCGGTGTTGGCGGACATATCCGGCGGCGCGGGTTACCCCGATTTTGAAATCCGCGAGAGCATAGAGCGGTATGTCCGTTCTTTGATTCCCGGTCCGGCGCCGCTTGAGCAATTGGTGAAATGCGCCGTCTGCGGCGACTTGACCCCGGCGCTCTGCGCCGCCGTGACCGGAAGCGGCGAAACATGGGCGGCTGCCGCCCGGATCGCCGGGCAAACGGGGCTGCTCACGGCGCTTCCGGGCGGCGCGCTGCGCCTCCACCCGCTGCTGCGCGGCTTTTTGGAAAGCGAACTGGCGCGTGAGAGCGCGACTGACAAAGCGTCTTTGTATACGGCGGCGGCGCTGAGCGTTTTTGAAAGCGGGGACGGACTGCAAGCGTTGAAACTCGCCGCGAAGAGCGGCGACATGGGATTGATGGAACGCGTCTCCCGCGCGCCGGCGGGTAAAAAAAGCGCGGACATGACGGACTGCGCGGCGTTCGCGGAAGAGCACCTGCTGCCTGTCCCGGCGGGCGTTATACGGCGATACCCGAACCTGTGCCGCCATTGCTTCACGGCGGCGCTGCTGACGCGCCCGGCGGCGGAAAGCGGGCGTTGGGCGGATATGATCGGGGAGGAGCTGGATTCATGGGAGGAGGAAGACCGCGCGAGCGCCGTTTTCGTTCTGACGGCGGATACCCGATACTCCGGCTGGCGCGTGCCGGAATTGCTGGGGCGCGTCCGGGCGGGGATCGGCACGCCGCCGCCGCTGACCGCCGGTTTTCCGTTTTTCCACAGATCGTGGCGGGATTTTACCGATATTTCCCGCGAACTGCCCGCTTTTATCGACGCGCTGACGGCGCGGACAGAAAACGTGATGGGTCATCTCTCCCGCCCGCTCGCGCAGCTGATCGAAGCGGGCGTACGGTACGAACGCGGAGAGCTGGCGCAAGCGGAGCAGATTGTTCAAGGGCTGTTGAGCGCCCGCCTGCCGCCCGACATACTCTTCTGCGTTCACGCGCTGTACGGCGAAATGCGGCGCGTACAGGGAAAACCATTCGAGCCGGAGCGGATTGGCGAGGCGTTTGCGCGCGGCGGCGCGAGCGCCCGAAATAACGCCGCGTTTTGGGCGGAAGCAGAAATAATCCGCGGCGATCAAGCCGCCGCGGAGATTTGGCTTGGGCGCGAAGAAACGAGCGAACCGGTACGCCTGCACAATCTTTACCGGCGCTTCGTCACGGCGCGCGCGCTGCTCGTCTCCGGCAGGATACGGGAAGCGGAGGCTCTGCTGGAGCGGCTTGCCGCCGCCGCGTGGGAGCGCCGCCGCAACGCGGACTTTATCCAGGCGCACACCTTACTGTCGGTGTGCGCCTGGCGCATGAAAAAGCCGGAAGCGGCGATCGAAGCCGCCGTTCCGGCGCTGGACAAAGCCGCCGAACTGGCGCTGGTTATGCCCGTCGCGAGAGAAGGGGGCGACATTCTGCCGGTTTTGCAGCGCATCCTCAACCGCATGAAATACGGCTACGAAGCGGGGCGCGCGGACAAAAGCTTCCTGATGACCCTGTTCCGCCACGCGAAAAACGCCGCGCTTCACGGAGCAGCCTCCGCGCGTTCCGTCAAACCGGTCGGGCTTTCACCCCGGCAGACCGAAGTGCTGCGGTGTTTGGAGCGCGGCATGAGTTACCGGGAGATCGCCCAATCTCTCGGCATCGCCACGGCAACGGTGGACGATCATATCCGCAAACTGCACGAAAAACTCAACGCCTCCAACACACGGGAGGCGTTGCAGCGCGCTTGGGAACTGGGGTTATGAGCAGGT
>JAISVY010000015.1 GCA_031271325.1 Oscillospiraceae bacterium | reverse complement strand
AATGCGCCAAGTGGGGGCTTGCCGAAACCGAGGGCGACCGCTGGCGGCTGACGCCGAAGGGGTTTTTAGTCTCCAACCAAATCATCGGGGAACTGCTGAATACATCTGAAGACGCAGCTACTATGTAGGAGCTGCTGAACAACTCCTTTTCGACCCGAAGCGCCTTCAACCCTTAGCCAAGAATAAAACTGAGCGCCCACGCCAAGCCGACGGCGGCACCGCCGATCGCGGTGTACGCCAACGGCGGCAGATTCTTACGAGCACGGCGGTGCGCATGGTTTTGAGAGATGCGGCAAGCCTCGGCAACTACGTCGTCCGCCGTGATTCCGCGCAACGATGCCGCATCGTCCCGCACGACGAACAACGCCTGCTCAAACACCCCCGCCTCGGGATACCGCACCATAACCACCCTGCGGGACAACCCTTTTACCACATATACCACTCCAAGATAACGAAGTATCCTCATTTTATCCCGCATCTGCTAGAATATACCTGCCGGAGGGTTTGTATGTGAAAAAGCTCGCCATCATCGTCAACGGAAAGCCGGAATCGGGCAAGGATTTCTTATGCGACGCCGCGATCGCAAAATTCCGCGCGCGAAAAATTTCGTCGATTGACCCGATCCTGCCGATCGCGAAACTCGGCGGCTGGGACGGCGTAAAGACGCAAAAAAGCCGTAAGCTGTTGAGCGACCTCAAGCATGCTTTCACCGAATTCAACGACCTTTCACATCAGTATGTCTTGGAAAAGTACCGTGATTTCCTGCAAAGCGAGGACAGTATTCTATTCGTCCATATCCGCGAGCGCGATCAGATCGAAGCGTTCAAACAGGCGGCGGAGCATTGCGTAACCATATTGATTCGCCGTCCCGATACAGAGAGAACCGTTGGAAACGCTTCCGACGACGGTATAAACCGTATTGCCTACGATTATATCTATGACAACACGCACGGTCTGACGGACGCGGCGGCGGATTTTAACACGTTCATTCTTGATATACTTCACGAGCATGAAATCCCGTCTTGACCGTTACCTCGCGCTGCTGCTGGAGGCGAACGCGCGCTTCAACCTGACCGCGGTGCGCGAGCCGGAGGAAATCCGCGTACGGCATTTTGAAGACAGCTTGCGTTTGCTGGAAGCGGAGGCGTTTGCGGGAAAGCGTGTGCTGGACGTGGGCAGCGGGGCGGGTTTTCCGGGGCTGGTGCTGAAGTTTGCAGAACCCGGCGTCCGGCTGACGCTGCTGGACGCAACCGGCAAGAAGGTACGCTTTTTGCAGTCTGTCTGCGGCGCGTTGGGGTTGTCCGGCGTTGCCTGTGTCCACGGGCGGGCGGAAGAGCTTGGGCACGACACGGCGTTCCGGGAACGCTTTGACGTTGTGACGGCGCGAGGTGTCGCCGCGCTCCCGGCGCTGTGCGAAGTCTGCCTGCCGTTCGTGCGGGCCGGCGGCGTTTTTCTTGCGATGAAAGAAACGCCGGAAAACTTTTCCGGCGCGGGAAGGTTCGGCGGGGCGCAGGAAGCGCCGTTTTTGTACACCCTCTCGGACGGGCGGAGCCACGCGGTCTGCCGCTTCCGCAAGACCGCGCCCACACCGCCGGAGTTCCCGCGAACATGGGCGAAGATCAAAAATCAACCGGGCAGCTGACAACTGCCCGGTATCTGTTTTATAGATGTTACCGCTTTAGTTTGCTCCAAACAAATTCGCAAAAGCATTGCGTTTTAAGCATTTTTCTCTTTCTTTTGGCATAATGAAAGTTAAGCGAGCACACCGCGCAGCGTCTCCCGGACCGCGCCACGTCCCTTGAGCATTCCGCCGAGAAGGTTCACGCACTTCCCGCCCAGACCGGTTGTGAACAGGTCGCAGCCGAACAGGCGGGTGTTTTTGAAGAACGCCTCGGCGTTTGCCGCCGTTTCCGCATGACCGAACGCCACGCCGGACAGCGCCTCGCGCAGTTCCGGCAGCAACGGGTCGGGGGAGACCGCCATCTCGTTGCCGCCGTCGTCCAGCCCCAGCAGATACCGCGCCCATCCGGCGAGGACGAGTGGAATCGCGACAAGCGTTTCGGGCGACAAATCGGGGCGCTCCGCGTAAGTTTTGACCGTCTCGCCAAAACGGAAGGGGATCTTTTGGCTGGTATCGGTTGCGATTCGCTGCGGCGTATCGGGCAAGAACGGGTTGACCAGCCGCTTCGTGACCACTTCGTCCAAAAAGGCGCGCGGTTCAAAAATCCCCGGATGTTCCACGGCGTTCAAACCCTCATCATATCCCAAGCGGCGCACCAGCGCGGCCAAGTCGCCGTCGCGCATACACTCCGCGATGCCCGTTTTGCCCAGCAGACAGCCGAATACCGCAAGCGCCGTATGCAGCGGGTTGAGGCAGGCCGTCACTTTCATGCGTTCGGCTTTGCACACCGTGTCCCGGTCGGTAAAATAAACCCCGGCTTTTTCGAGCGGCGGGCGGCCGTTCGGGAAATCGTCCTCGATCACGAGGTATTGCGGAGCTTCGGCGTTGACAAACGGCGCGATGAACGTACCCTTCGCTGTCCGCACAGGTGACCAGTCCGCCGGGTTGGGCAGCGACTCGACCACCGCCGCCGAAGGGGCGGGTGTGATCTTGTCGATCATGCTCCACGGGTAAGAGACACGTTCGGACAAATACCCTATAAATCCGCTGTCGCCGTAGGCGTTCGCGGCGTCCAGCACGGCGCTTCGCAGCAATTCGCCGTTCCGGCTGCAGTTGTCCATGCTGCAAAGCGCCAGCGGCGCGGCGCACGAACGGTAGCGCCTCATCATCAGAGCGGTGAGCGCCTCCATCGCGGCGCCGGGGCGGTATCCCTTTTCGGTGACCGTAAAACTGACCATTTGCAGGCCGGGGGCGGAAAAAACCTCCTCCAGCCGGGAAAAGTCCTCCGTTCCCGGAACGGCGGAGAGCGCCTCGGTGACGGCCGACGAAACGGCAAGCCCGGTCGTGCCGTCCGGGTTCAGCGTCACCAGCAGCACGCGGTTGCCGTGCGGGCGGTAGATACGCTCGATGATCTCGGTATCAAACGTCTCCGCCGCGATGATCCCCTTACCGCTCAAGCCTCGGTTCAACAGATCGTTTTGCAAAAACGAGATATACCCGCGAAAGATGTTGCCCGCGCCAAAATGCACCCATATCGGCGCTTTTGCCGTCGCTTCGCGCACAGCGGCCGCGTCATAAAGCGGCTGCGCCGCGCCGGGAATGTGGAACATAAGCGATTCTCCTTTTGAGTTCCCAGAAAAACTGATATTTTTCTGGGTCAGCGTTTTGCAGGGAGGCGGCTTGCGAATCTCGACAGCAAAAACGGGCGGATGTCAGCGCACCCGCCCATCGTTTAGAATTGTTGCATATTTCATACTGCGGGGAATCGCTGCTTTTAACGACCGGGCGATGGAGCGGCTTACATTAAATAGTCAAACAGCATCCCCATGTTGCTCGCCATCATCTCTGCGGCGTATAGCTTGTAGTCGGTGCCGTAGGACGCGTCATACAGGGAACTGTAGTTGACCGCGCTGCCGTTGGTTTCTCCCGCGAATTTCGCCGGGTTTTTGTCGGCTTCGGCGGCGGCGGTGCCAACCAGATCGAGGAAACCGCCCTTTTCGCCCACGCCGAGCGCCTCTTCCAGCGAACCGTCGGCGGCGGCGCGCTCCACGAGCTGCTCGTTCATGCGCAGTTTTCCGTCTACCCCGCTGTAAATGCCGACCTTCGCCAAATCGGTCGCGGACTGCCGGTAGATCGCGTTTAAGCGGTCGGCGAGTTTTGGGGAAGCCGTCGCGCCGGCTGTATCGGTCAGCCGGTTAAATTGGCTGATGAACTCGCTCAGCGCGTCTTTGGCGCTTGAAGCGTTGCTGTAGAGGTTGTATGTCTGCTCTCCGACCTCGGTCAGCGTTACCGAAGCGCCCCCGCCGACATCCACCGTGTTGGACGCGGAGGACAGGTTCACGCCGTCTACCGAGAACAGCGCGTCCTGCGCCGCGGCCGCCACGTTGTTCAACCCGAATTGGGCGGCGGCGGTTCCGTTGATGTCGGTGACGGAAAAGGCGTTTTCCTCGCCCGTTTCTTTGGCGGTAAGGAGGAGCGACGAATTACCCGTCGCGTCGTCGTAACTCACGCGCGCGGTGAAGTCTGAGCCGCCGTCCGCGTTGACCGCGTCGGCGATCTTCTGCTGGGCGGTGCGGTTGGTGTCCGCCGAGGTGAGGTCGACGCTGAACAGGGACTTCTTGCCGTTCTGCTCGATGGCGAAGGTCTGCGTCCCGGACAAACCGGGGCGTTCGAACGCCTGCATTCCGGCGCTCTTGTTAACTTGCGCCGTCGCGAGCTGCGCGGTGTTCACGCTGACAGCCTGCGGCTTGGAAGAAAAACCGGGTTTATCGGCGGTCAGACCGCCGTACAGCGAAGGAGTGTTCAGTGTTGCGACGGCGGCGGACAAGTCGCCCCCGCCCTGCTTAATCGCGGAGATTTGCAGCTTCGCGAGCGCCGACGCGGACGACCGGTTGACGCCGTATCCGTACAGCCCGGCATCCGGCTGGAACATCGAGGTGCCTTGCGTTTGAAGGCCGCCTCCCGAAAACAGGGAACTTATGTAGCTGAGCTGGTTGATCTGGCTCATCTGCTTGAATTGGCTTCCCAGACCGCTGACTCCTGCCATCATACCCGCCTCCTCCATGAATGGGCATATTAACGCATAGTTATTCTATCATACTTTCAACCCCTTGTAAAGAGGCAGAATAAAAACTTTTTTTGACGGTTTGCACAAAATAAAAACTTTTTTGACGGTTACCATAATATTTTCTTTCCCGAACGGTTTGCACATACATATGGTATAGGGACAGAGGGGAGAGGACAATGTATGCATTGCCGTATTGTGGATATCCGGGGCAAAGAGGTCATCGACGTGTGTTCGGGGAACCGGCTAGGGTTCCCGAGCGATGTGGAAATCGACGCGGAAACCGGGCACATGGTCGCCATCGTCGTGCCGGGCGCGTGTAAGTATTTGGGTCTGTTCGGGCGGGAGGAGGACATCATCATCCCGTGGAACAGCATCCGACGGATTGGGGACGACCTTATTTTGGTGGAGCGGTAGCACCCTCCGGTGCGCTATACCCGATTTCAACCGTGCCGGGGTTCCTGTCCGTCTCCACCGCCTGTACGCCCGGAAGCGCCAGCAGGGCATTTTTCAGCGATGCTGTCATGCGGCGGCTGTCGGCGCCGGATTTGTACAGGGTCACGCAGATTCCCCCTTCTATTTTCCGAAACGCCCCCCGCCGTCTGACGGAAGGGCGTTTCGCCTGTAGTATGGGACAGAAAGAGAGGATTTATGCGGGGGGCAAATCCTAGGGAACCGCCGGCGCATCCGGCGCGTCCGGCACGGAAGGTTCTGTGGGCGCGGCAGGTTCTTCCGGCGGCGTTCCAAGCTCGGCGGACGGGCTTGGGATTGCGGGCGGTTCGGGCGAAATCTCCGTTCCGGCGGGTATGCCCTCCGCGTCCGGCACAGCCGAAGCGCCGGGGTCAGCGGGCGCTTCGGGCGAAGCGTCCGGGCTGGCGGACGGATCCGGCATAGACGACGGATCCGAAGCGTCGGGCGGCGGCTCCGGTGAGACGGACGGTACCGGCAGCGGAGACGGGGGCGGCGGCGCGGAAGTTTCCGGCGCTTGACCTTCTTCGGCCGCGGCGGTCTGCGCGTTGATTGACGCGAGCAGCTCTTCACGCGTGCCGCGCAGGCGCGCGCTGTTCGTCATCTCGACGCCTTTGTCTAAGTAATACAGCGCGCTGTCCACGTCGCCGTTGTAGACGCACGCCTCGGACAGACGGAGGTACGCCTCCTCGTTGCGCCGGTTCAGCCCGATCGCCATCTGGTAGTTTTCAATCGCCGTATCGTAGTCGCGCTCCCCGGCGGCGAGCCGTCCCGCCCGCATAAACGAAGCCTCCCGCGTCGGCTCGAACTGACCGTTCAATACGGTCAGAGACAGAACCGCCAGCAGTACGACCAGCAGCCCCGCGCCGGTCAGTATCTTTGCTACAGTTTTATTCAAACCACTTCGCCTCCCCATTTTTCCGGCGGCTTATACAGCTCCCGCGCAGCCATCGACACCGCGCTGCCCGCGAGGAACAGCACGATCAGCGAGGGAATCTGAAGTCCGATATACGGGATGAACTCCATGAACAGAAACGCGTGGTAACCGGCATAGGAACAGAGTACGCAGAAAGGTCCGAAATACCACCTCTCCGGGATCAACACCGCCAAAAACACGCAAAAGATGTCCGCGAGGTAAAAATAGCGTTCGTGCATACTGGGCAGCAGCCACGGAATGCCAAGCACCATCGCCGTCGCCAGCAGGAAGAGGGTTTTGTCGTTGAGCCGGTCGCGCTTGAGCCACGCAACCAGCAGCAGCGCGCCGAGGAAGAGGAACGCGAGCAGCAGCCCCGCGCCGAACAGGATGCCGTGCGGCTCGCTCGCGCGGAGCAGCGCGTAAGCCGAGGGGGAATTGAGGTTGAGCCGGTCGGCGTACTGCGAGGACTGCCGGGCGTATATCCTGACGATGTCGGCAAAGGGGCGTCCCAGCGCCAGCGCGGGCAGGTACAGCCCGACGAACACGCCGAGGAACACCGGAATCTGCCGCAGGCGGACGCGTTTGATCATCCACAGCACAAGATAGATCGGGAAGAAGAAGATCGCCTGAAACTTAAACGAAACGGCAACCGCGGCCATCGCGACCGAGAGGTTCGGGCGTTCCTCCAGCGCGAACACGAACGCGGCGAGACAGAAGAAGACATAGATCGAGTCGCACTGCCCCCAAAACGAGCTGTTGAGCCAGACGGTGGGCGCGAGAAACACCGCCGCGCCGGTCAGCGCCTTGCGCGCCGCGCCGAAGCCGAACCGGTCGGTCAGCCGCAGCGCCGCCAGCACCAGACCGCAGTCGAACGCCACGCTGACCAGCTTGTAGAGATAGAGGTCGTTCATCGGGACGCGGGCGATCAGTCCGATGATATAGAGATAGGGCATATTATAATCCGACCAAGTTTCGACGATGTATCCCCAGCCGTTTTCGCGGAAGCCCTGCGCCCACGGCTTGAGGCAGGACAGGTAATCGGAGTTGTTGCTCTGGGTCAGGCTGAGCGTACGGAGCGCCATTCCCACAGCGAGCGCCGCCGCGAAAAATATCAGCACGGCGGGCGGGCGGGCGGTCTTGCAGAACGAGAATGTCATCCCCCCGCCGAGCAGCGCGAACACCGCCGCCATCACGGCGGCCTGCCCTTGCTCCGGTACGGGCGACACGAACAGCAGCAGGACGAACAGCCCCGCGGTCATCGCGAGCGCGTAAAGCAATCGCTCGGTTAGAGCGATATTCCTGCCGCCTTTATCAGTTCCGAATAGATTCATGAAAGCACCACTTTCGGGGTTGTCTATTGCCATCGTGCAGGGGCGGGGTTATCCCGCCCGCAGGTATCGCGGGAGGCAAAACGCCTCCCCTACATAGGACAACCCTGCCGCGCTAAAGCGCTGCGCTCGTCCGCCTTCGGCGAACATGAGGTTTTTAGAGCTTCTTTCTTATTCTTCGTTCTCCCAGTTGTGCCATACGTTCTGCACATCCTCATTGTCTTCCAGCGTGTCCAGCAGGCGGCGCATTTTTTTGATGTCTTCCTCGCCGGTCAGCGTCACCCAGTTCTGCGGAACCTTTTCGACTTCCGCCGAGAGGAACGCGATTTTTTGTTCTTCCAGCGCGTCGCGCACAGCCGAAAACGCTTCCGGTTCCGTCTCGATTTCAAACACGCCGTCCTCGGCGGAGAAGTCCGAAGCGCCCGCGTCGAGCGCCAGCATCATCAGCTCGTCTTCGTCTTTTCCCTCGCCGTCTACAGCCAGTATGCCCTTTTGATCGAAAAACCATGACACACAGCCCGCCGCGCCCAGATTGCCGCCGAATTTGTCAAAGGAATGGCGCACCTCCCCGGCGGTGCGGTTGCGGTTGTCGGTCATCGCCTCGACGATTACGGCGGTGCCGCCGGGACCGTAGCCCTCATACTGCACCGACTCGTAGTTCTCCGCGCTCCCGGCACCGGCGGCGCGTTCGATCACCCGCTTGATGTTGTCGCTCGGCACGTTGCTCTGCCGCGCCTTCGCGATGCAGTCCTTCAGGCGGGCGTTGGCGTTGGGGTCGCCGCCCCCTTCCCGCACCGCCACGATAATTTCGCGCGACAGCTTGGTGAAGATCTTCGCGCGCTGCGCGTCGGTCTTTTCTTTTTTATGCGCGATGTTCTTCCATTTGGAATGCCCTGACATAATGCGTCACCTCGGTTTGGTCTGTTCCGGCAGCATATCCAGAACGGTTTGTATCGTCATATCCCAATAGTCCCAAGTGTGGCCGTACCCCGCGTCGCCGTTCCACGCGATGTCGTAGCCCAGCTTTGCGGCGTAGCGCTGTAAATCGTCGTTCGCCTCATACAGCGTATCGTTTGTTCCGCAGCAGACATAAAGCTTGGGTTTGGGCGAAGCCGTCTCCAGAAGATGATAAATGTCGTCCTCCGGCTTCACCGGATTGCCGAAGATCATGTCCAGCTCATGCCAGAAGTTTGCCTCCAGACGCCGGCTCTTCATCCGCTCCTCGCTGATGACCGCGCCCGACAGCGACGCGGCGAACGAAAACCGCGCGGGATTCCGCAGCGCCAGCTTCAGCGCGCCGTAGCCGCCCATCGACAGCCCGGCGGCATAAGTATCCTCCCGTTTCTCCGACATCGGGAGGTATTGCCTGAGGACGGACGGCAGTTCCTCGCTGATATAAGTAAAGTAGTTTGTTCCGTACGGCGTGTCGGTGTAAAAACCCCGGTCGGTCGTCGGCATCACGACCAGCATGTTGCGCCGCTCCGCGTACCGCTCGACCGACGTGTTCCGCAGCCATGAATCCTGATCGTCCGACATGCCGTGCAGGAGATACAGCACCGGGAACGGCGGGTATGTCTTTGCGGCGAACCAGCCCCGCCCCTCGCCTGTCGTCGCTTGCGGCATCACGACGTTCACGTAGGTTTGCCGGCCCAGCACTTCGGAAAAGAATCTCAGCCTGATGAATGCCATAACAGGTCACCTCACATATTCAAATGATAGTCCGTACAGTTCCACCGTGTCGCCTTCCTGTACGCCCAGTTCCTCCAGCCGCGCGTAAACGCCGCCGTCGGTCAGCCGCCGCTCGAAGTAAGCGAGCGACTCGAGATCGTCGAAATTCACGTCGCGCATCAGGCGTTCCAGCCATTGTCCCGACACCGCCCAAACGCCGTCTTTTTTGCGGATGTCGGTGACCGGGAGGTTCGCGGACATATCTTCCGGCGGCGGCGCTTCCGGCTCAAAGACTTTGATCGGCGGCAGTTCCGCGAGCTTCTCGGCGCACCGCAGCACCAGCGCGCGCACCCCTTCGCCGGTCGCGGCGGAGATTGCCTTCATTTCCCTGGGGGCGACGTGTTCCCGCAGACGCTCCAGCACGTCTTCGCCGGTCAGCGCGTCACACTTATTCGCGACGACGATCTGCTCCCGCAACGCAAGTTCCGGGTTATGCGCCGCCAGTTCCGCGTCGATCGCGTCGACATCGGCGAGCGGGTCGCGCCCTTCGGTTCCGGCGGCGTCCACCACATGCAGCAGCAGGCGGCACCGCTCGATATGGCGCAGGAAATCGTGCCCCAAGCCCGCGCCCGCCGCCGCGCCCTCGATCAGCCCCGGTATGTCGGCGCAGAGGAAGCCGGTGTCGGCGTCCGCCGTCACGACGCCCAGATGCGGCGTCAGCGTGGTGAACGGGTAGTCGGCGATTTTGGGGCGAGCCGCCGATACGGAGGAGAGCAGCGTGCTCTTGCCCGCGTTGGGGAACCCCACCAGCCCCACGTCGGCCAGCAGCTTGACCTCCAGACGGACGCGGAGCGCCTCCCCCTCCGCTCCTGCCTTGGCGAAACGCGGCGCTTGGCGGGAGGCGTTGGCGAAGCGCTTGTTGCCCCAGCCGCCGCGACCGCCCTTGCACAGCAGAACCGGTTCTTCGCCCGAGAGATCGGCAAGCAGGCGGTTTGTTTCGTCGTCGTATACCAGCGTACCGAGCGGGACGCGCAGGACGAGGTCTTCGCCGCTTTTGCCGGCGCAGAGCTTGCCGCCGCCGCGGGCGCCGCCGGGAGCGTCGTATTTGGTTTTGTAACGGTAATCGGAGAGGTTCGTGAGCTTGCCGTCCGCGCGGAAAATCACATGACCGCCGCGCCCTCCGTCGCCGCCGTCCGGTCCGCCCGCCGGCACATATTTTTCCCGGCGGAACGAAACCGAGCCGTCTCCGCCCCGCCCGGCGCGGACGGAAATCACGGCGGTGTCAATGAACATAAACATGGTTCTCCTGACCGATAAAGATGCGTACAGTATACCATAGCCGCGCGGACGGGTCAACAGCCCCTTTCGCGGTTCACATTCCCGGAAGAGCCGCATATATATGTAGGGAAAACCCGGGCGTGAGTCCGGGAGGGAGGGTTGGCGATTGAAGGGAAATATTGAGGAGAGGGCCTGCGAGGTAGCCGCTTACATCATAGAGACTAAAGCGACGGTACGCGCCGCCGCTAAAAAATTCGGTATCTCAAAGAGCACTGTACATAAAGACTTGTCCGAGCGGCTGCGGTTTTACAATCAGGCGCTGTACGCCGCCGTGAAGGAGGTTTTGGACGAAAACAAAGCGGAGCGCCATCTGCGGGGAGGGATGGCCACAAGAAGAAAATATAAGGGAGAATAAGCAGGCAAAGAGGTTGCAGGCAAAGCCGTTTTGCTCCGAGCGAAACGGGCTTGCCGGGCAAAACGGCGCGTGGCCGCACAATTTCAGGCTGAAGCAAGGACGCCCGCTTTGGGCGTCCTTGCCGCGTATCATGTTCATCCGGGTGAACTATTATAAACAGTGCGCCGCTCCCGGCGCGTTCTCACCCCTTCACGTTCGGAATCGAGATGGTCAGGCGGATGCCGCCGCCCTCCTCCTCTTTGTCGTAACTGGCGTTAACGCCGGAGCGGCGCATGGTGTCGATGGCGCGGGAGATACTGTTCAGGAAGAGCCGAACATCTTTGAAGACATACAGCGTGCGGATATTGCGCTTTGCCTCGGATTCCGGCGCGGCGGGCGCGGGCGGCTCTTCGGCGCGGGCTAAGAGCTGCTCGACATATGCCTCGGTCTGGGCGACGTTGAGCCGTTCGGCGGCAACGTGCCCGATCGCCTCCAAACGCGCCTCCAGCCCCTCGATGCGGAGCAGGCAGCGGGCGTGGCGCTCGGTCAGCCCGTGTTTGCGGATAGCCGCCGTCACTTCCTCCGGGTGACGCAGCAAGCGGAGCTTGTTGGCGATCGCCGACTGACTTTTGCCGAGCCGTCTGGCCGCTTCGTCCTGCGAAAGCCCGAACTGACGAATCAGCGATTGAATCCCCTCCGCTTCCTCAAAGAAATCCAGATCACAGCGCTGGAGGTTTTCCACCAGCGCGATGACGCTGCTCTGTTTTTCCGAAGCGTCGAGCAGGATGCAGGGCACCTCCCGCAGCCCGGCCAGCTTGGATGCCCTCAGCCGCCTCTCCCCTGCGACCAGTTCAAAGCCGCCGAGGGAGGATTTGCGCACCGTCAGCGGCTGGAGCACCCCGTACTGGCGGATGCTCTCCGACAGTTCGTTCAGCCCGTCCTCATCAAATACCGTCCTCGGCTGATGCGGGTTTCGCCGGATGTCGTCTACCTTGACCATATGTACCCGGCGGCTTTCCAACAGCCCGTACCGTTTGCCCATTGCCATACCGGCTCCGCCCTCTCCGCAGAATTTTATGTAACCCTATCATAAAGGAAAATCTTGGTCAAACTCCATCGCTTTTTGTCGGGCGGGGAGAAATATTTGTGTGTTTTCCATTTACAGACGCTACCGGTTGCGGTATACTGAATGTGTTCTGTTTACATAATTGGGAAGCTCTAAAAACCTCATGTTCGCCGCCAGGCGAACGAGCGCAGCGCTTGCGAGCAGTCGCCTCTGGCGAGGTGTCGCAAGCCGGAGCGGGAGGTTTTTAGAGTGACACAAGAAAGAAGCTCTAAAAACTCATGTTCGCCGCCAGGCGAACGAGCGGCTGTGCCGCTGTCACGCTTCGTTTTCATGCCGCAGCAATATGACTGGAGGTAATGTATGTTCAAAAGAATGGCCGCGTGGCTGCTTTGCCTGACACTGTTGACCGTCCCGCCGTCTCTGGCCGACGCGCCCCACATGGGCGGGGGACATGCCTATATCCGCTCCCATACATATACCCCGGCGGCGCAAACCCGCTACACCGTCAACACGCTGCGCCACACCGCGGCGGGACCGGAGGAGGAGCATATCCTCTCGTTCCTCCCGAACAGCGGGTTCATGCCTGTGCTGGTGGGTTCCGACAACGTCTATCACGGAGGCATTACGCTTGAGGAGGCGGCGCAAAAGCTGCGCGCGCGCGGTCTGGACGTGGTGGGCGGCATCAACGGCAGCTACTTTAACGCCGACATGTCCCCGATCGGTTTGCAGGTGCGCGACGGCATTTTGATGTCGATGGGTTCGGCTTGGCAGCCGGCGCTCGGTTTCAACAGAGACGGCGTCGCGATATACGGTACGCCGGGTTACGGCATCTCGGTAATCGGGCAAAACGGCGAGGTGAAGGTAGACCGGCTCAACCAATCGCGCCAGTCCGGTCAAGTATATATGTACTCGCGTGATTTCAGCGGCACGACCCGCACGACGCTGGACGGAATGCACGTCATCATCCGCGCCGACGGGCGGCTGATTCCGGGCATGTCGCTGTACGGCACGGTAACGCGCGTGATGACCGGCAAAGACCCTGCGCCGATCGGCGAGGGCGAATACGTGCTGTCCGCCAACACGGCGGACGCGATAGACCGCTTCCGCTTTTTGCAGGAGGGGGACGACATTCTGCTCTCGGTCACCTGCGCCGACGCGCGGTGGGTGGGCGTTCTCGCGGCGGTCGGCGGGCTTCACAGCCTCGTCGGCGAAGGGCAGGTACTGCCGGTGGAGGAGACTGTCCGCGCGCCGCGCACCGCCGCAGGCATTACGGCGGACGGGGAAGTGGTCTTCTATACGGTGGACGGCCGGCAATCCGGCTACAGCGCGGGGCTGACGCTCGCGGAACTGGCCGCGCGCATGGCCGAGCTGAACTGCGTGAGCGCGTTCGACCTGGACGGCGGCGGCTCGACGGTGATGTCGGTGCGGATGCCGGGCGAAACGGCGGCGAAGGTCGTCAACAGACCCTCCGACGGTTCGCTGCGCCGCTGCGCCGATTTCCTGCTGTTCTGCAATGTCCTGCCGCCCGCGGACGGGCAGGCGGCGCACCTGTTCCCCCAGCCCGCGTATGTGACGATGCTGCCCGGCGCCACGGCGGACTTCACCTTCTTGGCGGCGGATTCGGCCTACCGCGCCGTCAGTCCGCCGGCGGAACCGGTGACGGCAGCGCCGATTGACGGATATTACGGATTCGCGAACGGTTCGTCGTTTACCGCCATGCAGCCCGGGGAGGCGATTGTGGCGTTTACGGCGGGCGGGGCGGCCGGCACGGCGCAGGTGAACATCACGCCGGTGCTCCACACCGTTCAAATTGAGCAGGAAAACATTCTGGCGGGCGAGCTGACCGTCGCGCCCGGACAGACCGTGCAGCTGAACGCTTCGGGGACGCTGAACGGCATGCCGGTGCTGACCGCGCCGAGCAGCTTTGTTTGGAGCGCGGAGTGGACCGTCGGCACGGTTACGCCCAACGGGCTGTATACCGCGTCGCCGGAGCTTGGCGCGAAAGGGCGCGTCACCGCGTCCGCCGGCGGGCTGACGGCGGAGATCACTGTCTCGGTCGGCGGCGACCCGGTCGTGATCGAGGACTTTGAAGACGGCGTCTTCTCTGCCGGCGGCGAAGCCCTTTCGGTCAGCGTCACCCAAGACGCGTCTGTTGTGGAGCGCGGGCGTTCCGCCGGGGCGTTTGCCTACCGTTTCGAAGACAGCAGCCCGTCCGTCTCCGTCGCGATGAACGCCGGGATAAACGGTTCGCCGAAAACGCTGTCGGCGCTTGTGACCGGCGACGGTTCCGGGCACGAGCTTCTGCTGGAACTGACGCTGAGCGACGGGCAAAAGAGCTTGGTTTCGTTCGGCGCGCTGGATTTCAAGGGGGAAAAGTATCTCTCCGCTCAGATCCCGCCGGAAGCGCGGAGTGTGACGGGGCTGACGCTGTACCCGAATCCCGAGGGACCGCCGTCCGGGACGTTTTATATCCACCAAATTCTGGCGCTCTGGATGGACGCGATGCCCGACGGGGTTCCGTCGGTGCAGATCGGCGAACCGTCGGAGCTTGACGGCATGTTCGTATACCCGCTGACCGTCACCGATTCCGCCGGGCGGCTTCCGAAAAATGTGTCCGTACGCTGGGACGGCGAAGAAGTCGCCTATATTCCCTGGGACGCGCAAACCGGGCGGGCGGAGATTCGCGTCCCCCTCCCCGCGGACAGAATGCACATTCTGTCTGTCGATGCCGCCGACATCTTAGGCCGCCGCTCGCGCGCCGTCGTCGCGAACGATTACGGGCGGCCTGAGCGGAGTGAAGCGATCTGGGACGTAGGCGGCAAGTGGTTTACCGGGTATGTGGACTTTTTGGACGAACGGGAGGTTCTGAACACCGACTTGGTGTTTGGGTTGCGCTACTACCGCCCCGAAAAAGAAATCACCCGGCTGGAAGCCATGGTGATGATCGCCCGTATTCTGAAACTCGACCTGGCGGCCTACGCCGGAACCGTCCTGCCGTTCGCCGACCTCGAAAGCCTCAGCGAGTATGAGGTTTCCGTGATCAAGGCGATCTATTCGGAGGGGATTATCGCGGGCAAGACGGTGGACGGGGTTTTGTGCGTCAGCCCCGGCGGTACGATGTCCCACGCGGAGATTTTCACGATTCTGTACAACACCCTCCCGCAGGGTTACCAGAAATCCGATCTCTCGTATTTTGCCGACAGCGCGACCGTGCCGGCTTTCGCCCTCCGCGCGACGCAGACGCTGGTGGGCATACAGGTGGTGCGGGGCAGCGAGGGCAAGCTGGGGTTCCGCAGCTCGATGAGCCGCGCCGAAGCCGCGAGTTTGTTCTGCCGGTTCTTCTACTGAGCCGCTCTAAGAATCAGGGTTTCTTGCACTCGGTCAGCGTGAAGGTGAACTCTGTACGCCCGTCGGCGCTGGTAGTCGTTATGTCTTCGTTGTGGGCGTTGATGATGCTCTTGACCAGAAACAACCCCAACCCCAAGCCGGTGCGGTCGCGGCTGCGGGAACGGTCTGCCTTATAAAACCGGTCGAATACATAGGGCAGATCGTCCGGCGGAATCGCGACGCCCTCGTTCGCGACCGAGACGTACGCCTTGCCCGCGTGGCTGCGGACGGACAGCGACAGCTCCCCGCCGTGCGTTGAGAATTTTACGGCGTTGTCCAAGAGGTTTGTCAGCACCTGCGTAATCGAATCCGGGTCGGCTTGCACAAACAGCGTCTCCGGCACATCCACCCGCACGGTCAGCCCTTTTCCCTCGATTCGCCCCTCGAAACCCAGCAAGACCCGCAAAGACAGCTCGGAAATGTCCAGCGGGCAGGGGTGCAGCTCCAGCTGCCCCGTCTGGAGGCGGGTGAGGTTCGCGGTGCTCTCCACCAGCCGGGATAAGCGCATCACTTCGTCCCGAACAATTTGCAGCGTCTCTTCCCGCCGCTCGTCCGGCACCGTGCCGTCCAGAATGCCGCCGATATAGCCGGAAATGGTGGTCATCGGGGTCTTCAACTCGTGCGATACGTTCGCGATAAAGCCGCGGCGCAGCTCCTCGCCGCGCTCCAGCGTCTCGGCCATTCCGTTGAACGCCTTCGCGAGGTCGTGGATCTCGCCGTCCTGCAGCTCCTCCACATCGGCGCGGGCGGTAAAATCGCCGTGGGTGAGGCTGTAGGCGCAGGACGCCATCTGCCGGAGCGGGCGCACCTGCCGCCTCGCGCTGATATACGCCGTCACGCCGGCCAGCAGTACGACGACGATGCTCATCAGGCTCCAGTTGCGCAGAAACTCCCGCATCAGCAGGCGTGTGCCGGTCTGGTCGGAACTGACGATGATATGCCCGATCGTGGTCACTTCGCCAATCATGCGCACGTCGAGCGGGATCGCGATCGCGAGCGAGGCTTCGGGAATCGCGTCCCGTATAATATGCGCGGGAATCATCGTAAACTCCGTATACCCCAGCAGCGACGCGGCGACCTCCTCCGGCAGAATATGCCCGGTGAGCGACGACGCGGAGTCCACCCGCATAAAACCGTTTAGATCGCTCACCAGAATACGCATATCGCCGACATCCGCCATGATCGGCAGAATGTCAACCAGCTCTTCGCTGCGGACATCGAAATTCAGTTCGCCCGAGAGCGTCAGGAAGGGCACCAAATAATCTTGCATCCGGCGGGCGGCCGATTCCATCCGCGTAAGCTGCTGCTGCCCCAAAATGCGGGAAGCTCCCACCACGAACGCGGCGGAGAGCGCCAGCATACTGGCCGTCAGCAGGATTACCGAGCGGATAAAATAACGGTGGAAGATCGTCTTACGCATGGACTTCAAACTTATACCCCACGCCCCAGACCGTTTTTAAGAGCCATTCTTCGCTGACGCCTTCCAGTTTCTCGCGCAGGCGTTTGACGTGTACATCCACCGTACGGCTGTCGCCGAAGTAGTCAAACCCCCATACCTCGTCGAGGAGCTGGTTGCGGGTATACACGCGGTTGGGCGAGGACGCGAGGTGGAAGAGCAGTTCCAGCTCCTTCGGCGGCGTATCGACGGTTTGCCCGCCGACGGTCAGGGTAAACGAATCCATGTCGATCACGAGCTTGTCGAAGCTCAGCCGCCGCGGTTTGCCGCCGCTGCCGGAGCGCCGCATCACGGCATGCACCCGCGCCATCACTTCCTTCATGTCAAAGGGCTTGCCGATATAGTCGTCGGCGCCCATCTCCAAGCCCTGCACCTTATCGATCATTTCGGTTTTCGCCGTGATCATGATGATCGGCGTTTTTCCCTCCGCGCGGATCTCCCGGCAGACCTCCCAGCCGTCCATCCCCGGCAGCATCAAGTCCAGCAGGACAATCCCCGGCGCTTCGCTGCGATAGAGTTTCAGCCCCGTCTGCCCGTCTCCCGCCATTCGCACGGAAAAACCGTCTTTTTCCATGTACAGGCGTAGCAGCTCCGCGATGTTCTGATCGTCCTCGATGATCAGCGCCGTCTTCTGTGTCATGCTTCCTCATCCCTTCTTCTATGTACGATAGACAGTATACCCTATTTGCTCTGTCGAAATGGTGAATAGTTTGTAAAAATATGGCGTGGTTGACATAACCGATGTGGATAACCCTGTGGACAATGTGCAAAACTACCGCGTTTTGGGCATTCGCTCCGGTTTACTCCCACTTACCGGGTACCGGGATGAGATCGCTCTTGACAATCACGTGATTGTGTGATAAGCTCATGCACGAAAACACATGGAGGGGGCAAGCGCCAATGATTACACTTTCCGGGCTGACCAAGAGCTACGCGCGAGGCGCGGTCAAGGCGGTCAACAATCTGAGCCTTTCGGTGGAGCGCGGGGAAATCTTCGGTTTTATCGGTCCGAACGGCGCGGGGAAGACCACCACGATCAAGATGATCACCGGCGTTCTGCAGCCCGACGAAGGGCGGATTGCCGTCGGCGGCGTTGATATGCTGACCGAACCGGTTCGCGCGAAGAAACTGATCGGCTATGTGCCGGACAATCACGACATCTTCGACCGCCTGAAGGGGATCGAATACCTCAATTTTATCGGCGACGTTTACGGCGTCCCCTTAAAGGAGAGGCGGGAGCGCATCGAAAAATACCTCACGATGTTCGGGATCGCCGACGCGGCGGGCGAACTGATCCGCTCTTACAGCCACGGCATGAAGCAAAAGCTGATGCTGACCGGCGCGCTGATCCACAAGCCCCCTCTCTGGCTGCTCGACGAGCCGCTGACCGGGCTTGACCCCAAGAGCGCCCTCTCTCTGAAAGAGGAGATGCGCGCGCACTGCCGCGAGGGAAACACGGTGTTTTTCTCAACACACGTGCTGGAGGTCGCCGAACGCCTCTGCGACCGGATCGGCATCATCGACAGGGGCAGGCTCGCCGCCGTGGGCACGATGGACAGCCTGCGCTCCGGAGAGAAGGACGCGACGCTGGAAAAACTCTTCTTTGAGCTGACCGAGAAACCGGAGGCTTCCTTATGAGCGCGCTGCGGGAATACTGGCGCGTTCTGCGCCTGCACGCCCGGATGCAGCTCGGTCTTTCGGCGCTCGGCGCGCGCGCGAGGGGCGGACGACCGGGGAAAAACACGCTGAGGGCGGTCGGGTTCGGGCTTCTGATGCTGTACGCCGTGGGTGCCGTGCTGTTTATCTACGGAGCCGTGCTCTTCCCGCTGATGCGGGCCGCGTCGGTCTTGAATATGCATACCTTTATTATGGGCGGTATCGTGCTGCTCTGCATGACGGTCGTCCTGTTCTTCGGGACGATGACGATCCTGTCGCTGGTGTTCGGCGCGAAGGATGCCGAGACGTTCGCCGCGCTGCCGCTGCGCGGGCAGTCGGTCTTTTTGGCGAAGTTCACGATGGCTTACGCGATCGAGACGGGGATGACGGCGGTCTTTCTGTGGCCTGCCGTCGTGATCTACGGCATCGTGTCAAAACTGTCCGCCCCGGAGTTTCTGCTGCTGATTCTGCGCGCGCTGCCTGTATGGCTTCTGCTGCCCGCCGTACCGATGGCGGCGGCGGCGCTGTTATCGATGGTCTTCACCCGCCTGAGCGCGCTCGCGAGACACCGGGACAAACTGCTGATGGTGTTCGGGATCCTTCTGACGCTGGGATTGGTGATCGGGCAGTCGCTGCTGACCGGGCGCTTGGCTCCGGCGCTGAGCGACCAGGCGAAGGTAGAGGAGCTGCTGGTGAACAGCGGCGCGTGGCTGGGCGCGGTCTCGAGGGCGTTTCCGCCCGCCGGATGGTGCGCCCAAGCGCTGATCGGGACGAACGCGGCGTCCGCCGCCTTTGGATACCTCGGTTTAGCCGCGGCGGCGGCGGCCGGGCTTGCCGTTTGCGTATTGTTAAGCCGGCATCTCTATTATAAAGGCGTTTTGGCGCAATTGGAAGCCCCGAAAGGGAAAAAAAAGGGGTTCAGGCAGACAGGCGTCAAAGCCGGAAGCCCGCTTCGCGCCTATGTGGTAAAAGAGCTGCGCCTCATCGTGCGCAGCCCGGTCTATGCCCTGAACATATTGATGGGGCTGCTGGTTGTGCCGCTGATGGTGGTCATTGCCCTGTCGGTAGACCCGTCCGGCATGGGCGCGTCCGCCGGAACGGAGGGCTTGCGGGCGATACTGAGCAGTTTGTTCGGCGGCTCGTCCGGCGACGCGTATTATCTGCTGGCGGCGGGCGTAGTGATGGTAACGGGAATCGTCGGAGCAACCGGCGTATCGACCAGCTTCTCGCGCGAGGGCGCGATGCTTTGGATTTCGCAAACCGTGCCGGTGACGGCGGAGACACAGGTCGCGGCGCGGCTGCTCGGCGGCTTTATTCTGGTGTTTATCGGAGGGCTGTTAACACTGCTGGCGTTGGCGTTTTTCGTGGGATTAAGCGCGGCGCAGGTGATTTTCGGGCTGGTCGCCGGTTCGTGCTCTGTTTTCCCGCTGCTCGCGGTGTCGCTGATCCCGGACGCGCTCCGCCCGAAACGCAGATGGAACAGCGAGGCAGAGGCGATGAAGCAGAATGCCAACTCCCTCTTGGCCATGCTGCTGGGGTTTGGGCTGGCGTTCGCGATCGGGATATTGGCGTTCTTCCTGCAAACGGTTATTCAGGCTTGGGCAGCCGGCGCGGCGGCCGCGGTCGTCTGCCTCGGCGTGGGGTATTTGATCTACCGGTATGACGTGCGGCTGGTCAAAACCATGATGCGCACGGTGGACGGGTAAACGAAAGGGTTTCTATTTTACCGGTTGAAACGGTGATATTTTAGCGGCTGAATTGCTTACAATTTAGCGGATTCTATGATATACAGTACGGAGGAGGACACGTGCGATGACGTATTATCAAAGGATCACCGATACAGTGCTCGCGGCGCGTCTGCGAAGCGCCGGCGCGGTACTGATCGAGGGCGCAAAGGGCTGCGGGAAGACCGAAACCGTCCCCGCCGCGCTGACGGTGATCACCGGCAACGGTTTCGCCCATCGCCGCCGCGACGGCGTTAACGTCGTGCCCATATCCGCGCTGACGGTCTAAACCTGCGCCTAACCGGAAACCATCGACAGCCCGACCTTGCCGCGTTCGCGGTCTATGTTCGTGACCCACACCTTTACCGTGTCGCCGACGGCGACGACCTCGCTCGGGTGGCGCACAAAGCGCTTCGCGAGCTTGGAGACGTGCACAAGCCCGTCGTTCTTCACGCCGATGTCTACAAACGCGCCGAAATCCACCACGTTGCGCACGGTGCCGGTCAGTTCCATCCCCACCGATAAGTCATCGAGGGTTTTCGCGCTCTTGCTGAACACCACCGGCGGCGCGTCGTCGCGGGGGTCGCGCCCCGGCTTCCCAATTTCCGCGATGATGTCGCGCAGCGTCGGCAGACCCACGCCCAGCTCTTGCGCGAGCGCGGGCACATCGGCGATTTCGCCGCGCCTGATCACCTCGCGGGCGACGGCGTAACTCTCCGGGTGGACGCCGGTGTTGTCGAGCGCCTCCTTGCCGCCGCGGATGCGCAAAAACCCCGCGCACTGCCCGAAGGCTTTGTCTCCGAGCTTGGGGACTTTTTTGAGCTGTGAGCGCCCGGTGAACGCGCCGTTCGCCTCGCGGTAGGCGACGATGTTCTTCGCGACCGACGCGCCGATACCCGCGACATATGACAGAAGCGACGGCGAAGCCGTGTTCAGGTCGACGCCGACGCGGTTGACGACATTCTCGACGCTCGCGGCCAGCGCGGTTTCAAGCGCCGTTTGGTTCAGGTCGTGCTGATATTGCCCCACGCCGATCGACTTGGGCGGGATCTTGACCAACTCCGCGAGCGGGTCCTGTAAGCGCCGCCCGAGCGACATCGCGCCGCGCGTGGTCACGTCCAGATCGGGGTATTCCTCGCTTGCGAGCTTGGACGCGCTGTAGACCGACGCGCCCGCCTCGTTGACGATCGTGTATTGAATCGGCGTTCCGGAGACAAACTCCGCGACGCACTCTTCGGTTTCGCGGCTCCCGGTTCCGTTGCCGATGACGATGACGTTGATGTTGTGCTTCTTCGCGAACCCGTCCAGCACGCGGCGCGTCCCGGCGGCGTCAGACCTCGGCGGCGTGGGGTAGACGGTGGCGTAGTCGAGCAGTTTGCCGGTTTCGTCCAGCACGGCGACCTTGCAGCCGGTGCGGTAGCCGGGGTCGATCGCGATCACCCGCGCGTTCTTGACCGGGCGGGCAGAGAGCAGGTTCTCCGTGTTCTTCGCGAACACCTTGATCGCCTCGGTCTGGGCGCGTTCGGTCAGTTCGCGGCGCGTCTCGCGCTCCAAGCTCGGCGCGATCAGGCGCTTGTAACTGTCGGCGAGCGCCGCCTTCAACAGATCTGTAAAGATGCACGGTTTCTTCAGATACCGCCGTTCCAGCATAGCCGGTTCAAACGGCGTGTCCACCCGCACTTTCAGCTTGCCCTCGCTCTCGCCGCGGTTGATCGCGAGGATCCGGTGGTTCGGGATCCTCGCGGCGCTCTCGCGGAAATGATAATATAGCTCGTAGACGGTCTTTTCGCCGTCGTCCGCCGCCTCGGCTACCACCGCGCCGTTCTTACGCGTAAATTCACGCAGAAGAGCCGTCAGGTCGGCGTCGTCGGCAACAAGCTCCGCGAGGATGTCGCACGCGCCCGAAAGCGCGGCGGACGCGTCGGGGAAAGCACCGTCCGCGTCGATGTACGCCTCGGCGAGCGCGAGCGGATCGCCGGTCGTCAGCTCCTGCGCCCAGATAAGCTGCGCCAGCGGTTCCAGCCCCGCGTCCCTTGCCTTGCTCGCGCGTGTCGCGCGTTTCTTCTTAAAGGGTTTGTACAAGTCTTCGACCCGTTGCAGCACAACGGCTTTCTCGATCTCCGCCTGAAGTTCCGGCGTGAGCTTACCCTGTTCTTCGATCAAGCGGAGCACCTCGGTTTTCCGCGCTTCGAGGTTTTTCAGGTAAGTCAGCCGCTCATCGAAATCGCGGAGGGTCACGTCGTCGATCCCGCCGGTCGCCTCCTTGCGGTAGCGCGCGATGAACGGGATCGTATTGCCGTCGGCGATCAGACCGGCCGTCGCCTCCACCTGCGCCGCCGAGAGCTTGAACTCCGCCGCGAGCAGGGCGTTGATAGAGCTTTGCGCTTCGTTTTGCATCCTTCA
>JAISVY010000126.1 GCA_031271325.1 Oscillospiraceae bacterium | reverse complement strand
CCTTGTTTTAGCTCTGTTGGGTCACTCTAAAAACCTCCCGCTCCGGCTTGCGATGCCGCGGCACAGCCGCCTGTTCGCAAGCGCTCCGCTCGTTCGCCTAACGGCGAACACGAGGTTTTTAGGGCTTCTCTGTTTACAAATTCATACAAAAAGCCGGGCGTGATAAACGTCAATGCAGGGTGGCACCGCGGAAACCTGAGTTTTCGTCCCTCAAAAACAGACTCAATGTCTTGTTTTTGGGGAGTTTTTACTTTTGGGGGGATTTACTGTGAACAAGTACAGAACGCATCACTGCGGCGAGGCGCGGCAAGAACATGTCGGCGAGAACGTCCGGCTCGCCGGGTGGGTGGATACCGTCCGCGACCACGGCGGCGTGATCTTCCTCGACCTGCGCGACCACTACGGCGTGACGCAGATTGTGCTGAACGACGAATCGCTTACGAAGGGGCTTTCCAAAGAGACGGTCGTCTCTGTCGGCGGCTTGCTGCGGGAGCGGTCACCGGACACGGTTAACCCGAAGATTCCGACCGGTGCCGTGGAGCTGAAGGCGGAAACCCTCACCGTTTTGGGCGCGTCGGAGCATCAGCTGCCCTTTGAGATCGGCGAATCCGCGCAGAGCCGGGAAGACCTGCGCCTGAAATACCGGTTCTTAGACCTGCGGAACCCGCTTGTCCATCAAAACATCGTGAAGCGTTCCGCCGTCACGCGCTTTTTACGCGCGAAGATGGAGGAACTGGGGTTTTTGGAAATCCAGACCCCGATTCTCACGACGTCGTCTCCCGAAGGAGCGCGGGACTATCTGGTGCCGAGCCGGAAGCATCACGGAATGTTTTACGCCCTGCCGCAAGCCCCGCAGCAATTCAAGCAGCTTCTGATGGTTTCCGGCTTCGACCGCTACTTCCAAATCGCCCCCTGCTTCCGCGACGAGGATTCCCGCGCCGACCGCTCGCCGGGGGAGTTTTACCAGCTGGACTTTGAAATGGCGTTCGCGGGGCAGGAAGACGTGTTCGCGGTCGCGGAAGCGGTTCTGTACGATACGTTTACAGCGTTTGCCGAGGGAAAGGCCGTCAGTCCCGCGCCGTTCAGGCGCATCCCGTTCGCGGAGAGCATGGCGAAGTACGGCACCGACAAGCCAGACCTCCGCAACCCGCTTCTGATTGAAGACCTGACCGATTTCTTCGCGGACGTTGATTTCGCGCCTTTCCGCAGCAAGACGGTGCGCGGGATTGTCGCTCCGGGCGCGGCAACGCAGCCCAAATCGTTTTTTGAGAAGATGCTCGCCTTCGCCACCGACGAAATCGGGATGAAGGGGCTTGGGTATATCTCGGCGTCAGACGGGATGGAACTGAAGGGTCCCATTGTAAAATTCCTCTCCGGGCAGAAGCAGAAAGAATTGATCGATATGCTCGGCATGAAGGAGAACGACACGCTCTTTTTTATCAGCGACATGCCTAAACTCACCGATAAACTGGCCGGTCAGATCCGTGCCGAGCTGGGCAGGCGGCTGAACCTGATCCGGGAAGACGCGTTTGAATTCTGCTTCATCACCGACTTCCCGATGTACGGAGTCAGCGAGGAAACGGGCAAGCCGGAGTTTACCCACAACCCCTTCTCGATGCCGCAGGGCGAGATGGAGGCGCTGGAAACGCAAGACCCGCTCGACGTGAAAGCGTATCAATACGACATCGTCTGTAACGGGGTGGAGCTGTCGTCCGGCGCGGTGCGCAACCACCGCCCCGACATCATGCTGAAAGCGTTTGAAATCGCAGGGTACACGAAAGAGGACATCGAAAGCAAATTCTCCGCCCTGTTCAACGCGTTTCACTACGGCGCTCCGCCCCACGCCGGGATGGCGCCGGGGCTTGACCGTATCGTCATGCTTCTGACCGGGCAGGAGAACATCCGCGAGGTGGTGGCGTTCCCGATGAACGGCAACGCGCAGGACCTTCTGCTCGGCGCGCCGGGACCGGTCTCCGAGACGCAGCTGCGCGAAGTTCATATAAAGGTCCGGTGATTAGGGAGGTTATAGAGTGACACAACCGTATGAGGCAATGGCAAAGCTGGATTTGCCGGAAGACGAACGCCGTGAGCTAAAGCTCCGGGCGGAGTTGTTTCTTAAGATGTGTTCGCCGCTTGCAAACGCGGATACGGAAGGCGCGGAGCCGCTTGTTTCGGTGCTGGACTTCAACAGCGTTCTGCGGGAGGACACAGCCGGGCAGATGCTCGCGCGCGAAGCGCTGCTGACCAACGCGCCGGAACAATACGACGGGTATTTCCAAGTGCCCAAAACGCTGGATTAGGGGGGCTGCCGGTATGGTGTATCTGGACGACAGCATTCTGCAAGCCGGAAAGATCGCTTCCGCCGGGTCGAAGATGCTGCGAAACTTCGCCGCGCCCTTTGACGCGGAGGTTGTGACGCGCCTGAACGAGCCGTGCGAACGGGCGGTGCTGGGCGAGTTTGGCTTAGAACCTCCGAAGTCCCTGCCGGACGGCGTGCTGCTCTGCAACGACGTGTTCGGGCATGTCCGCACCGTGGTCGCGGAGCGCGGTTTGTGCTCCCTCCGGCCGACCTATGGCACCGTTTCGCGTTACGGGCTGATCCCGACCGCGTGTTCTATGGATCAAATCGGCGTGGTTTGCAGAACCCCGGCGGAGGGGTTTTCCCTGCTCGCCCGGATTGCGGGGCACGACGAAAAAGACGGCGCGATGTTCCCGGATGCGCGGTATTCGTACGAAAAGCCGGCGCAAGCGCCCCGCCTTCACAGGGAGGCGCTGCCGTACGCCGACCTGGTTGAGCCGGTATTTCACATTCTCGCGTATGCCGAGATCAGCGGCAACCTCAGCCGTTACGACGGCGTGAAGTTCGGTTACCGCGCCGAAAACTACAAAACGTTAGAAGAGCTGTATACAAAAACCCGCACGGAAGCCTTTGGGTTTGAAACGAAACTCGCGGCGGTGATGGGGTGCTTGGCGCTCTCCCAAGACCATTACGCCGCGCTGTATGACAAAGCGCTGAGGGCGCGGCGGCTGATCAGGGATTCGCTCCGCTTCGACTTGTATGACGTGCTGGTGTTGCCGGTGGAAAGCCGCCTGCCCGTGCTGGCCGGGCTGCCGTCCCTGACGTTCCGCGGCGTGCAGCTCGCGGCGGGTGTCAAGAACGAAGGCGCGTTGCTCGCGGCATGGGAGGCGTTGTCATGAAACAATACGAAGTCGTGATGGGGCTGGAGGTTCATGTGGAACTGGCGACGCAGTCAAAGCTGTTTTGCTCCTGCTCGGCGAAATTCGGCGCCGCCGCCAACGAACATGTCTGCCCCGCCTGCGCGGGGATGCCGGGGATGCCCGCCGTACTCAACAAGCGGGCGGTGGAACTGGGGATCGCCGCCGCGCTGGTGACGAACAGCGAGATCACGCCGGTGATGACCTTTGACAAGAAGAATTACTTTTACCCCGACCTGCCGACCGGATACCAAATCACGCAGATCAACGCCCCCATCTGCCGCAACGGGCGCTTGGAAATCGAAACAGGCGCGGGGAAAAAGACAATCACGCTGAAACAGATCCACATCGAGGAGGATGCCGGGAAACTGGTGCACGACGCCCGTACCGGCACCACGCTGGTGGATTTCAACCGTACCTCGGTGCCGCTGATTGAGATCGTCAGCAACCCGGACTTCCGCACGGCGGAGGAAGTGGTGGCGTACCTTGAAAAACTGCGTTCACTGCTGAGTTTTGCCGGGGTATCCGACTGCAAGATGCAGGAAGGCTCGATGCGGTGCGACGTGAACATCTCGGTGCGGGAAGCCGGCTCCGGCGTCTTAGGGACGCGCACCGAGATCAAAAACATGAATTCGCTCAAGGCAATCGCCGCCGCGATCGCGTTTGAGGCACAGCGGCATATCGACGCGCTGGAAACGGGGCGTGAGACGCTGGTGCAGGAAACGCGCCGCTGGGACGACGCGCTGGGCGAGTCGTTTTCGATGCGGGAGAAAGAGAACGCCACCGATTACCGGTATTTCCCGAACCCGGAGATCCTGCCGGTGCGGCTTGACGGCGCGTGGATTGAGCAGATTCGGAGCGCTCTTCCCGAACCGGCGCGGGAAAAGTTCCTGCGCATGACCGGTGAACTCGGGCTGCCGGAGGTCGACAGCAGGATTATCACCGGCAGCAAGAATCTGTCCGACATCTTTGACCGGACGCTCGCGTCTTACGGCAACCCCAGAGAGGTCGTCAATTGGATTATCGTCGAGCTGCTCGCGATTGCCAAGGGGGACAACAAAGGCGAGGACGACGTCTCGGTCGACTGCGTAAAATTCGCCAAGCTGATCGAGCTGGTAGACGGCAAGACAATCAACCGCAGCGTGGGCAAAAAAATCTTACAAAAGATTCTGCAAGACGGGGTTGACCCGGAGGCATATGTTGCGGAAAACAATCTGGGTTTGGTCAGCGACACCGGGCTGATCGACCGGGCGGTGCAGACCGTTTTGAGTGAAAACGAAAAGTCTGCCGCCGAAGTCAGGGGCGGCAACGAAAAAGCCGTGGGGTTCCTGATGGGCAAACTGATGAAAAGCCTCGGCGGCAAAGCCGACCCGAAGCTTGTGAACGAGCGTCTGCGGTATTGGCTGACAGGCGGCGGCTTGTAAGACAGCGGGCGGCCGGGGACGGCCGCCCCTGCATGAGGATGCCGCTATTTGTCCGTTCATGGGTTTGCCGTGGGTTTTTCGAGGGTTTGAATTGACATTTCTATCTGGCTGTGTTACCATACCATTAACGCATCAGCGAAAGGCGGTGAGAGGATTGAGACTGGCGCTTCCGGCGCGGGGAGAGAGATTCCCCGGCAGTGAGGTTTTGAGCAGGCGCGCGTTCAAAAACGCGGCTGTATGGGAAAAGTGCGCCCTTTTGACGGTTATTACCGCCACTTTGGGGCTGTCACGGGATAACTCTGCCCATTTTTGCCGTGTCGGATGCCTCTCGCCTCATAACTGCCTGGCCTAGTCACTGGGTTTTTGCAGCATGAGCACCCGGGTATCTAAACGGATACCCGGTTTTTTCGCGCCTTTTTTCCAGAACGATGTCTGGAACACATAGAAGCGGAGGTTATGTCCTTATGAAAAAAATGTTGAAAACCGCCCGTATGTCCGCGCTTGAACTGCTGAACAACGGCGTAATTTACCTGTTGCCGGATATATTGATCAAAGCGTTTACGCTGACCGCGCTTTTATTTCTTTGGCGCACGGTGCTCTCCTCCGGCGCGGACGCCGGGATGAGCGTCGCGCAAATGATGACGTACACAACCGTCAGCGCCCTGCTCAGCGAGCAGCTGAATGTAAAGACCGCCGCGTCGGGCTGGCTTTCCGAGGGTGTGCTTCTCAAGCTGTACGGGCGGCCGCTCCCGGTTCTCGCGCAGCTCTTCGCGCAGACCGCCGGGGGCTGGGTGCCCGCGCTCTTGCTGTTTTCCCTGCCGGCGGCGCTCGCCGCCCTGGCGCTGGGGGTGACCCTTGTGCCCGCGTCGCCGCTGTTTCCGCTCAGCCTGGCGCTCTGTATTTCGCTGGGGTTCGCCGTGGACGTGCTGTTCGCCTGCTTATCGATCAAAATGCGGAATATGAGCTGGCTGATCGACCGCCTGCGGGCGGCAATCGCGGCGGTGCTCTCCGGCACGGTCATTCCGATACAGCTTCTGCCGTTCGGAATGGACAAAGCGATGCGGTACCAACCGTTCGCCTCGCTCGGCGGCGCGCCGCTGTCGGTGTTCGCGGGTACGGCGGACGCGGGCGAAACCGTCGCGCTGCAAGCGCTCTGGAACCTGATCGTGTGGCCGGCCGCGCTGCTCATATGGAAAAAATCACAGGAGGGAATGGTGAGTTATGGCGGATAGAATCACACCGAGACGCATTCTGAGGCTGCTCGCGGTCTCTGCGAAAATGGATCTGGCTTGGCTGCTCCGGGACACGAAGTATGCCCTGATCGGGATGCTGGGCGAACTCGTCAACAACGCCGCCACGGTATCCGGCACGTTTTTGATCGCTTCGCGCTTCGGCGGCATCGGCGGCATGAGCGCCGACGAGGTGCTGTTCATGATGGCGTATTCCACCCTGAACACCGGTCTGTTTATCCTGTTCGGTTCCGGAAACAACATCCATATCAGCCGGATTATCGGGCGCGGGCAGCTTGATCATTCGTTCATCCAGCCGCTGCCGCTCAGCGTCCAGCTCTCCACCGGCGGCTTTTCGCCGTTTACGGGCGGCAGCAATTTGATTGCGGGCGCCGCTCTGACGGTTTTCTCGGTCAGCCGGCTGCAAATCCCCGTCACGCCTGGTTGGGTTGCCGCGCTGATTGTTTATCAGATCGTGACGCTCGCAATCATCGCCGCGCGGTCGTACCTCGTGTCCGCCATCGCGTTTTACGCGCCGGCCGCCGCCGAGGAGATTTCCAGCACGGTCATTGAAGGGTCGTGGTTTCTAAGCACCTTTCCGCTGTCGGGAATGCCCGCGTATATGCAATTCCCGCTGCTGACCCTTCTGCCGGAAGGGCTGATGGCGTGGTTCCCGGCGCTGAGCCTGCTCGGCAAACCGCCGCTGAACCTCACCGCGTACTACCCGATCGCCTTCGCGCTGCTGCTTTCCCTGATTGCGAGGGCGGTATTTAAGAAAGGATTGAAATATTATGCCCAAAAAGGCTCAAACCGCTATGTCCCGTTCGGATTCCGCCGTTAGCGTACGCGGCGTAACCAAAACGTTCAGCCAATGGCAGCGGGACAATTCAAAGAAAAATATCCTAAAAAACCTGCTCAAGCCGGAGAAACGCGCGATCACGGCGCTCGACGGCGTGTCGTTTGAGATTGCGAAGGGTGAGTTTGTCGCCTATGCCGGACCGAACGGCGCGGGGAAAAGCACGACGATGAAGCTGCTTTCAGGAATGCTGCTGCCGACCGCGGGCGAGATTTCGGTACTCGGCATGTCGCCGCAGAAACAGCGCCGCGCCATTATGAAGCGCTTGGGCGTGTTGTTCGGCAACCGCACCGAACTGTGGTGGGATCATCCCGTGATCCAGAGTTTTGAATGGAAAAAGGTCGTTTGGGATATCCCGGACGACCTGTACCGCGAGAATCTCGCGATGGTGACCGATCTGCTGGACATCGGCGGTCTGCTGAAAAGCTTCGCCCGCGAGTTGTCCCTCGGGCAGCGGATGAGAGCCGACCTCGCGATGCTGCTGCTGCACAGCCCCACGCTGATCCTGCTGGACGAACCGACGCTGGGGCTGGACGTGATGGCGAAGCGCCGGATGATCGGTTTCCTCAAACGGCTGAACGAGCAAAACGGGACGACAATCGTCGTAACCAGTCACGACATGGACGACCTGGAGGAAATGGCGCGCAGGATTCTTCTGATTTCGCGCGGAAAAATCGCGTTCGACGGCGGCTTCAGTGACTTGCGCCGTGAACTGCACTGCGTGAAGAAAGCCGTGATTCACTTCAACGACGCCTCCCGCAAAGAGCTTGAGTATCAGGACACCAACAGGCTCTTGCGTCAGCTTGCGCAGCTGGACAATGTCGCCGACGTCAGTTTTACGCAGACATCGCTGGAAGAAGGGCTAGCGAACCTGTTCGCGGCGTGGAATCAGGAGAACACGGAGCGACTGCCGCCGGCTCCTGCGCCGTGATAAAAAATCGGCGTTGGCAAGTCTGCCCGGTTGTGGTATACTGGGCGTAACGCATTGGGAAGGGAAGATGTTTATGAACGAAACGCAAAAAACCATCACGGAGCGCTACTCCTGCCGCGCTTACAACGACACGCCGCTCACCGAAGAGCAGATTAAAACCCTCGCCGAGGCGGCGCTCGCGTCGCCCAGCGCGATCAACCGCCAGCCGTGGCGCGTGATCATCGTCACCGACAAAGCCCTGCTTGAGGCGATGGACGCGGAAGCGCTGAACGTGATCAAGGCGCAGGACGAAAACTGGCACGCGCAGGTGATGAAGCGCGGAGGCACGATCTTCTACAACGCGCCCTGCATGGTTATGATCGCGTCCGACGGTTCCGACCACGCCGCGGCGGACTGCGGCATCCTCAGCGAGAACGTCGCGCTGGCCGCCCAAGCGATGGGGCTGGGCAACGTGATCTGCGGTATGGCGCGCCTCCCGCTGCTGGGAGCGAGAGGGCAAGAATTTTCACAAAAATTGGGCTTCCCGGAAGGGTTTGTTTTCGGGATGGCCGTGCTGGTCGGGAATACGGACGAACCCGGCGAGCCGCATGAATTGGATTGGGGGAAAATCAGTTATGTCCGGTAAAACATTGCGTTTCATCGCGCTGCTGTGCGGCGCTCTTCTGCTCGGAGGCTGCGCCTCGAACTCACCGTCGCCCGACCCCTCGCCTGACCCCTCGCCGTCGCCCAATCAGATAACGGTTGCCTCACCCGATCCGGTACTTACAGAACCGTCGCCCGAGGAAGCCCCTTCCCCGCTGCCGGACGTGCCGTACGTTATTGACGAGGGTCCGACCGAGGCTATGATCGCGGAGTCGCGCCTCGCCGAAGGCAACAAGGTGCGCCTCGCCGAGAAGCTGAAAAAAGCCCAGGCGGGCGGCGATTTCACCGTGGCGTATATCGGCGGCTCGATTACACAAGGCTCGTCCGCGGGTCCCGAGACCTGCTATTCGGCGCTCGTCACCGACTGGTTTGAGACGACCTTCCCGAACGCCGCGGTGCAGTATGTCAACGCGGGCATCGGCGCGACCGGGTCGTACATCGGCGTACACAGGGCGGACGGCGACGTGCTGGCCAAAAACCCGGACATCGTGTTCGTCGAGTTCTCTGTCAACGACACCACCGAAAATACCGAACGCAACATCAACTCTTATGACAGTCTGCTGCGCAAGCTGTGGCTTTCGCCGAGCGCGCCCGCGCTGGTGGCGGTGGCGACGACGCAGGAAAGCGGGAACAGTTTCCAAGCGCAGCACGCGGAGATCGCGGCGGCTTATGACCTGCCGTTTGTTTCGTACAGGAACGCCATCTTGTATGTCATCGACAAAGGCTACATCGTGTGGGACGACATCTCCGACGACGACATTCACCCCAACGTCACCGGGCACAAGGTGCTCTCCGAATTGATTATTTCCTATCTTGAGGGCGTGAACGCCGAGCTGGATGCCATCAGCGGCGAGGAGAGCGATTTCTCCGTTCCGCACACCGACGACAAATACCAAAACGCGCGCCTGATCCGCCTCGGCGACGAAAGCGTGACGAGCCTCGGTATGTTTGAGGAAAACACGACCAACTTCGGCAACTTTGCCGGCACATGGCGGGCGACCGTCGAGGGCGAGGTATCCGGGCTTGTGTTTGAGGTGGAGGCGAAGAATATCGCCGTCTTCTTCGGCAAACTGACCAAAGACGGCGGGCTGTTCGAGGTCATCATCGACGGCGAGCAGACCGCGATCGTCGATACGAGTTTCCCCGGCGGCTGGGGCAACTATGTGGAGGTCACCGAAGTCGCCTCGTATGAAGAGCCGGGGGCGCACACCGTCGAGATCAGACCGGTCGTACCGGAAGACGGCGCGGCAGCGAGGCTTTATATCTCCTCGCTAGCGGTCAGTTAAGAAGCTCTAAAAGCCGCCTGTTCGCCCACCGGCGAACAGGCGGCTTCGCCTCATAGCGGTTAACAGTTTGCGGTGTACAGATAACGGTCAGACGGTTAGGCTGTTTCTCACGTTCTAAACTGTTATCTGTTCGTTGTTCACTGTTAAAGGAGTGGCATTATGTGGATTGTGGCCGCCGCGTTCGCGGGCTTGCTGGGCGCGTGTTTTATCAAGAACCGCGTCGCAAAGGCGCTGCTGTGCGTCGCCGGGTTTCTCGGATTCCTGTACGCGGCGCTTCTATCCGCTGTGTTTATATTGCCCAACATCATCGGCCGGCACGGCGTTTGGCTGCCGTTCGTGTATTTCGGCATCCTTTACGCGGTCTTTATCCTGTTTATTTTTAAGCCCTTCCGTGCAAGAACCCGCAGGATAGCCGTTCTCTCCGCCGCCGGTTTGGCCGTTGCCATCACGGCGGTTTCCGTCGCGTCGGACATCTACCGCTCATCCGTGCCGCAGGTAGGGGAAGAGGTGAATCTTTACGAGTACGCGCCCTTCGGCAATGACCGGTACGTGAACGGCGTACTGACGCATCAGGACTCTTCCGTCGCGAAGCTCGCGGAGGAATCCGCGTTGAAGCTCGGCGGCGAACTTCCGCGGCTCGACGGCGCGACCGCCCTGTATCCGCTCTATTCGGCGTTCACGCGGGCGGCATATCCCGAACCGGATCCCAACGATGACACAGACCCGTACAATCCGTACGCCGACCTGCGGAGCAATGACACAGAAGCGTTTGTCGTGTGCACCACGACGCCCGACGCGTTTGAGAACCTGATCGGCGGCTACGCGGACATCGTGTTTCTGATGGGCGTTTCCGGCACGCAGAGGGAGGCGGCGAAGGGTCTGGACTTGACCCTCACGCCGATCGGGCGCGACGCGTTTATCTTTTTTGTCAACAGCCGGAACACTGTCACGAATCTGTCAACGGGCGACATCCGCCGGATATACTCCGGTGAGGTCAAAAACTGGAGCGATGTCGGCGGCGGCAGCGGCGCGATCATGGCGTATCAGCGCCCCGACGAATCCGGCAGTCAGACGATGCTGAAGCAGATCATGGGGAGCGCCCCGCTTGCCGCCGCGCCGGTCAACGAAATTTTCAGCACGATGATGGGCATGATCGAGCGTGTGGCGGACTACAGAAACTACAAAAACTCACTGGGCTATTCGTTCCTGTATTACACGCGGGATATGACCCGCGAGGAGAAAATCAAACTGCTGTCAGTTGACGGGACCGCGCCGACGCCAGAAAACATCGCGAACGGCTCCTATCCGTTCGCGAACGAGCTTTACGCGGTCACCGCCCGAAGCGGCGGGCGCTACCTCAACCCCGAACGGGCGGAGAATATAGACAAACTGCTCGCATGGCTCACCTCGCCGCAAGGGCAATCCCTCGTGGCGGCTACCGGTTACCTGCCGCTCTAACCTAGGAGCCGCCGAACAATTCCTTTTCGACCCGAAGCGCCGCAGGCGCGAGTTGTGAAGCGTGACAGCGGCATTGTTCGGCAAGCCCTAACCTATCTGCGCAGCGTAAACTGCGCCAGCAGATTTTGCAGCAGCGCGGACTGCCCGGAGACATCCTGACTGTCTCCGGCGCTCCGCGCTGCCGTCTCGCTGTTTGACTGCACGGCGCGGTTAATGTTTTCCAGATTTTTATGAATCTCCCCAATTGCCGTCGCTTGGGCATCGGAAGAACGGGCGATTTCGGCATTCAGCGCCGCGCTCTTGCCCACTTCGGAGAGAATCATCTGGAACGACGCGGCGGTTTCCCCCGCGATCGCGACACCCTGCTTCGCGCGAAGCTCCGACTCCTCAAGCAGAGCGCCGGTATCGGTCGCGGCGCTGCGGCTTTTCTCAGCGAGACCGCGTACCTCTTCCGCCACCACCGCGAACCCCTTGCCGGCTTCCCCGGCGCGCGCCGCCTCCACCGAGGCGTTGAGCGCTAAAATGTTGGTCTGGAACGCGATGTCTTCGATGATTTTGATGACCTTTCCGATTGCGCCGCTGGTTTCGTCGATCCGGCGGACGGCGGCGGTCATTTCGTCGATTTTCGCGCCGCCCTGCTCGGCCAGCGTCTTGATGCCGTCGGAGAGGGCGGCTGTTTGCCTTGCCATGTCCGCGTTCCGCTCCGTCTGCCCGGCGACATCCTTGATCGCAGCGCTCAGCCCGGCAATGGCTTCGGCCTGCCGCCCCGCGCCCTGCGCCAAAAAACCCGCGCCTTCGGCAAGGCGGGTCGATCCGGCTTCCACCTGCCCCGACGCGGCGAGAATATCGGAAAACATCGTGTGCAGGCTCTCCGCCATCCCGGCCAGCGCCGTGCCGACCGAGTCTTTGGGGGAACACCGGGCGATGTCCGCCGCGAGGTCGCCCTTCGCAATGGCGTTCAGCGATTTAATCTTGCCGCGGAACATAGCCAGCATGTCGCCGACCGAGCGTGAGATGCCGCCGATTTCGTCTCCGCGTTTGTTGAGGCGTTTTGTCTCTTTGTACGCCGTGTCGTCGAGATAGATATTCCCCGTGGCGGCGATGCCGGAAATTGATTTCGCCAAAAACCCCAGCGGCTTGGAGATGTGTTTGGCCAGCAGAACCGCCAGCGCTGCGGCGGCGCACAGAAACACCCCGGCAAACGCCGCCGCCCATACGCGCAAGTTTTTCAGGCGCTGCGCCTCTTGCAGGAATTCCGGCTCCGTGTTTTCCGTAACCGTTATAAGGACAGCTATCGCGAAGGCGACCGCTATCATAGCCAAAACGCCGAAAGCGGCGATCAATTTGAACGCGAGGTTTCTTTTTTTCATATGTTACCCTTTCTTATGCCGTTACCCATTGCCATTGTCTTGTATTAGTGATATTATCATATTACGGAAACATATTCAATAACGGAAAACAGAAAGGGCGGCATTTGTATGGAAAGCGCCAACTACGGACACAGAAAAGCAACAACAACCCTGCGCATCGAGGACCAGAGCGGCACTCCCCTGCCCGGCAAAGAGGTCACTGTCCGGCAGATGAGACATAAGGTGCTGTTCGGCTGTGCCGGTTTCGAGTCGGTGCCGCTGGTCAACGGAGCTTTGTCCGGTCAGGAGAAAGAGTTCGCCGAACAGCATATCAGCGGGATGCGCGAGTTGTTTAACTTCATCACGCTGCCGTTTTATTGGGGGCGGTTTGAGCCGGAACGCGGCAAGCCGAATACCGAACAGCTCAAAAAGACAGCGGCGTGGTGGAAAGATCAAAACGTCACGCTCAAAGGGCATACGCTCTGCTGGCACACCGTCTGCGCGCCCTGGCTGCTGGAGATGAGCGACGAGGAGATTCTCGCGGCGCAGTTAGCCCGTATCACGCGCGACGTTTCGGGCTTTGCCGGCCTGATCGACATGTGGGATGTGGTCAACGAGGCGGTGATCATGCCGATCTTCGACAAATACGACAACGGCGTCACCCGCATCTGCAAGCGGGAGGGACGCATCGGGCTTGTGAAGAAGGCGTTCATGGCGGCATGGGACGCGAACCCCATAGCGACATTCCTGATCAACGACTTTGAAATGAGCGAATCGTACGACATCCTGCTGGAGGGGTTGCTGGAAGCGGGCGTGCCGATCGGCGCGATCGGGCTGCAATCGCATATGCATCAAGGCTGCTGGAGCAGGGAAAAGACAGAGGAGATCTTAAGCCGCTATTCCCGCTTCGGGCTGCCGCTGCATTTCACCGAGATCAACCTCGTTTCGGGCGACATCATGCCGCGGCATATCGTAGACTTAAACGATTACAAAACCGCGAGCTGGCCGACCACACCGGACGGTGAGGAACGTCAGGCGGCCGAAGCGGCGGCATTCTATCGGTTGCTGTTTGCCAGCCCGCTGGTGGAAGCGGTTACTTACTGGAGCTTCACCGACGGCGGCTGGCTGAACGCGCCCGCCGGGCTGATGACCAAAGACGCGCGGAAAAAACCTGTGTATGACGCGCTGCACGGCTTGATCAAAGGCGAGTGGTGGACGCCGGAACACACGCTTGTATCCGGCGGCGACGGTACAATCACGGTGAACGGCTTCAAAGGCGATTACTGCGCGGAATATGACGACAGGAAAATACAATTCGCGATAGGTTAAGACAAGAGAGGCGTTTATGAATCTTTTGGTGGTTGACGACGACGGGTTGATTCGGGACAGCCTGAAGCTGCTGCTGGAAACGGAAGAAGGCTGGTTCGCGCGTACCGCGCCCGACGGGGCGGAGGCGTTCCGGCTTTGCGGGGAGAGCCAGCCCGATGTGGTGCTGATGGACATCCGTATGCCGGGGTGCGACGGCGTGGCGGCGACCAAGATGATCAAAAACGCGTATCCCGGCGTAAAGATCGTCATGCTGACCACCTTTACCGACAACGCGTATATCGCCTCGGCGATCGAGGCGGGCGCGGAAGGGTATCTGCTCAAGAGCACCCCCGCCGACGGAATCGTGGAGCGCATCCGCGCCGTGGAGAAAGGCGCGATGGTCTTCGACCGGGGGGTGGGGTTATCCGCCAAAAAAACGGCCGCTCCTTCTTTTGAGCGGCTGACCGAACGGGAAAATGAGGTGCTGTCGCTGGTGGCGGCGGGGCTTTCCAACGGGGAAATCGCGGCGAAGCTGTTTTTGTCGCAGGGTACGGTGCGCAACGCCGTGTCGGTGATTTTGGAAAAGCTGGAACTGCGCGACCGCACCCAGCTCGCGGTATATTATTGGAAACAAATGCAATGCTGAATGCAGACCGCAGGTTGCAGACAAAGCCGTTTTGCTCCGAGCGAAGCGAGCTGTCAAGGGAGAAAAACTGGAGCAAAATCGCAATTTTGTGAAGTTTTTCGAGCTTGCCGGGCAAAACGGCGCATGACTGCACGACTATGTCTTCCGTCTGAGAATGGCGTGCCGGGGCCGTCACGCTCTACGTAAGAGCTGCTAAACAACTCCTTTTCGATCCGAAGCGCCGCGGGCGCGAGTTGCCAAATTCAGAATTTTGGAGCTTTATTTCGCAGAAATCAAAGCGAAAAATTCAGAATTTGCCGGTCAAAATGAGTTGTGAAGCGTGACATCCGCGTTGTTCGTCACGCTCTACGCGTCAAAATTGATTTTTTCCGCGACGATATAGAGCGGGCGGCCTTTGGTTTCATCGTAGATGCGCCCGATATATTGCCCGATGATGCCCATCATAATGAGAATCAACCCGTTGAAAAAGAGCGTTAAACACGCCAGCGTCGCCCAGCCGGAGACGAGGATGTCGGTAAACAGGCGCTGGCAGATGATGACGATGCCGTAGGCGAAGCTCGCGACCGACACAAGCCCGCCGATAAAGACGGACAGCTTGAGCGGCTTGTACGAAAACGAGGTTAACGCGTCGCCCGCGAGGCGCAGCATCTTGCGCAGCGGGTATTTGGTGGTTCCGGCGAAGCGCTCGGCGCGGACATACTCCACCGCCGCCTGGCGGAACCCCACCCAGCTGACCAGCCCCCGCACATACCGGTTGCGTTCGGGCAGCTGCTTCAGCGCGTTGCAAACGGCGCGGTCGAGCAGGCGGAAGTCGCCCGCGTCCACCGGCAGGTATACCTCGGTCAGGGCGTTGAGGGTGCGGTAGAAGATTTTCGCGGTGACTTTTTTGAAAAACGATTCGCCCTTCCGCTTGGTTCGCAGCCCGTAGACAACCTGATACCCCTCGCGCCACTTCGCGAGCATCTGCGGGATCACCTCCGGCGGATCCTGCAAATCGGCGTCGATCACCACCACCGCGTCGCCGTCCGCCGCGTCCATCCCCGCCGTAATTGCCGTCTGGTGCCCGAAGTTGCGCGAAAACGACAGGAGGCGCAGCCTAGGGTCGGCTTCAGCCAGCTTCATCGCCATCGGCCATGTCCCGTCGCGGCTGCCGTCGTTGACGAAGATCAGCTCGTAATCCTCCCCCGAACCGTCCATCACCTCTTTCAGCCGCCGGTAGCTCTCCCCGATGACCTCCTGCTCATTGTATAAAGGGACGACGACCGATACCGTTACGCTCATAAAAAACCATCCTTTGCTGATCAGACTTCCCGCGAACTTTGGATTTGTCACCTTGCGTTAAACCCGGCCGCGGTGTTTCGCAAGCGCTGCGCTCGTTCGCCTTTCAGGCGAACACGCAATTTTCAACACTTCGATTAGGGGCATGTTGAAAATTGCCCGCTCCGGCTTGCGATGCCGCGGCATAGCCGCCTGTTCGCAAGCGCTGCGCTCGTTCGCCTTTCAGGCGAACACGCAATTTTCAACACTTCGCTATTATAAACACACGGAGGATTGTTCATGCTTTTTACACCGCTGACCGAAAACCAAATCTCGGCGCTGGGTATTTTGGCGGTCGCCTCGGTCGGCGACAGCGTCTACGACCTCATGGTGCGCGTAAAGCTCTGCGCCGAAGGGGTGGCGCGCGCCGAAGAGGTACACAACAAACGGGTGGAGTATGTCAACGCGCGAACCCAAGCCAAGGCGGCGCGGACGCTTGTCCCGCTGCTGTCTCCCGAAGAGGCGGGGATCTTCCGCCGGGGGCGCAACGCGCAAACCGGCAGTGTGCCGCCTTCGGCGAGCAAAGCGGAGTATCAGGCGGCGACGGCGCTGGAGGCATTGTTCGGCTGGCTCTGTCTGAGCGGGCGGGACGACCGCCTGCGTGAGCTGTTCGCCTATACGCAGGGGGCGAGCGCACAAAAAGCAGACAGGGGGGCGGCAAATGAAGACGAATAGGGGACGCGCCGTCCTGGACTATGTGCTCATCCTGCTGGGAAACGTCGCCTACGCGGCGGCGGTGATTGTTTTCATCCGTCCGGCCAACGTCCCGGTGGGCGGCGTGAGCGGGTTGGCGCAGATGGCGTCGTACCTGACCGGCTTCCCGATGGGCGTTTTGGTCATCCTGCTCAACCTGCCGCTGTTCCTGCTCTCCTTCCGCAGTCTGGGGCACCGATTCCTGATCCGTACGGCGGTCTCCACGGTGGCGTCCAGCGTGATGATTGACGCCTTCACGCCCCTTGTCAGCCGGCTTTTGCCGGACGGCGTTACCCACGACCCTATTTTGCAGGTGCTGTACGGCGGCGTACTGATGGGGTTGGGGCTGGGGTTGGTATTTATGCGGGGAGCCACGACAGGCGGGAGCGACATCGTCGCCAAACTGGTGACAGCGAAAAAAACGCATATCAGCCTGGGGCGGGTGAACTTCATCATCGGCACCTGCGTCGTTCTGCTTTCCGCCTTCGTATACCGCCGCCCGGAGGCGGCGCTCTACGCAATGGTGATGCAGTACGTTTCAGCCGGCGTCACCAACACGCTGCTGTCCGGCATGGACAACGCCTCGGCGGCGCTGATCGTCACCGCAAAGCCGGAAGAGATGGCCGACGCCATTTTCCGTGAGCTTAAACGGGGCTGCACCGGTCTGGACGCGCGGGGGATGTATACCGGGCAGGCGTTGACGACCCTGCTCGTCGCCGCCCGTTACCATGAAACCAGCCGCCTGAAGCTGATCGTACAGCGCATCGACCCCACCGGGTTCATGGTTTTCCTGCACGCCCGGGAGGTGTTGGGGCAGGGATTCAAGGCAATGGGAGGGCAGACAAATCCTTTACAATAAGATCCGGCGCGAAGGGGGAGCCAACCGGCTCCTCCTTTGTTTCGCCGGACAGCACCAGCACCGAACGCGCTCCGGTACCCGACGCGATCGCGATGTCGGTATACAGCCGGTCTCCGACGAAACACAGCTCCTCTTCGCGGTAACCGGTTTTTTTGATGATGTAGTCCAGCGCCCGGCGGGACGGTTTGCCGAAAAACTCCATCGTCACCCCGGCGGACGCGGTCACCGCCGCCGCCAGAGAACCGCAGTCGGGAATATCGCCGCTCTCGGTCGGGCAGTTGTAATCGGTATTCACGCCGAACACGGGCACCCCCTCGCGGACAAAACGGCACAGACCGGTCAGGCGCGGATAGTCCATATCCCGGTCGAAGCCGAGTACGCAAAAATCCGGGTTCTCGGCAGTAACCGTGTATCCCGCGCCCAAAAAATCGTCGATCAGCGCTTTGGTGCCGGCGACAAACACGCGCTTCCCCGGCGCGTTCCCCTGTAAAAAGTCCAGCAGCACATGGGTGGACATCAAGAGCTTCTCCGGGGGGATGGGGATCCCCATCTTCTCTAATTTTTTGAGGTAATGCGCCGCGTTTTGGGATGAATTGTTGGTAAAAAACAGATAGTCCCGTCCGCCCGCAGCGACGCGGCGGAGGAAATCCCCGGTAAACGGAAAGAGCCTGTCGCCGAGGTAAATCGTGCCGTCCATATCGAGGACGAAGCATTTTACGCCGGATAGGGCGCGCCGTTCAAAATATGCCGCCGCGCGCTCCGAAAAATCGTCCAGCCTACCCAGATTGCCGAGCAGCTGCAGCAGGGTAAACGTCTTTTTCCGGTCGCGGGCGTAGCGTATGCTGTCGCGCAGGGTTGCGCGGTCGAGCGCGATTTCCGAAGGGCGGACGGGCGCACCCGCGCCGCTTAACAGCTCCGCCAGTTCCTCCGGCGCGGGCAAAGACTCGGCGATTTGCAGAATCTCGCCCCAGCGCTCCGCGATTTCTTCTGCGGGCAGAACGGGGTTTTCGGTCTGCAGAATCGCCTCGGCCGACGCGCCGTATGTTTGACGGATGCGGTTTGCGTGTTCCTCCGGCGTGACGGAAGACGGCAGCGCCGCCGATCGGACGGACGGCAGCGCCTTCCACATCGCGAGGGCGGCGACGGCGGCAAGACCGACCTTGATTCCGTGCGGCACGGGAGTTTTCCCTTCCATGCAGTAGCGCATCTCCCAATAATGGG
>JAISVY010000080.1 GCA_031271325.1 Oscillospiraceae bacterium | reverse complement strand
TTGGCGTTGAAAAAGAAGGAGGTTGCTCAATGATTGGATTTCCGGAGATCGGGCTAGAGTTTCAGTCAAACCCCATTATCTGGCAGATAACAGACAAATTCGCGCTGAGATGGTACGGGTTAATCATCGCGGTGGGGTTTCTGGTCGCGGCGACATACTGCCTGCGCAAGGCGAAACATTTCGGGTTGTTGCAGGAAGAACTGCTTGATATGGTGTTTTTCGCGACGCCCGCGGGAATTATCGGGGCGCGGCTTTACTACGTGGCGTTCAACTGGAGTGAATTTTCCGGGGAGCCGATCCGCATCCTCAGCGCGTGGGAGGGCGGTCTGGCCATACACGGCGGCATCATCGGGGCGGTGATTGCCGCGGGGCTCTTTTGCTGGGTGCGGCGGATTAGCATCGGCGCGATGCTCGACATCGGCGCGATCGGGCTTTTGATCGGTCAGTCGATCGGCCGCTGGGGGAACTTTGTCAACGGCGAGGTATACGGGACGGAAACCGGCCTGCCGTGGCGGATGCTGGTTGGCGGGAGAGAGGTACACCCGCTGTTTCTCTATGAATCGCTATGGAACGTCCTGGGTTTGATACTGTTGCGTCTGCTGATCAAAAAACGAAAATACAACGGGCAGCTCTTTACCCTGTACGTGGCTTGGTACGGGTTGGGGCGCGGTCTGCTGGAGGGAATGCGGAGCGCCGAATACAACCTGATGCTGGGCGACATCCTTGTCTCGCAAATGGTGGCGATTGCGTCGTGCGTGGTCGCTCTGCTGCTGCTGTTCTACATGACGCTGTTTAAGAAACATGGAGAATTGCTGGCTTGGACAGCCGAACGCGACGCGTACCAAGAACGCAAACGGCTCAAGAAAGCGGGCGTTGAAGAGCCCGAGGAGAGCGAGACTGCGGACGAAGACAGCACAGAGAGCGAAGAGGATATAGAAATCGCCGAAGAGACAGAGAAAATACAAGAGGGGAGCGAGAACGATGGCGGAGATACTCAATGGGATTACCACTTCAAAGGCGATCAAGAGTGAGGTTTTAGCCCGAGCGCAGGCGCTGCGGGCGAAGGGGACAGAGCCGAGACTTGAGGTGATCTTGGTCGGCGACGACCCTGCGTCGGCAATTTATGTAAAGCATAAGGAAAAAGACTGCGCGGAATGCGGCATCAAAGGCAGCACCCGCCGCCTCCCGGCGGATACCGGGCAGGAAAAACTGCTGGCGCTGATCGCGGAGCTGAACGCCGACCCGAGCGTCCACGGGATTCTGATTCAGCAGCCGTTTCCGCAGGGGATCGACACGTTTGCCGTTACCGGCGCGGTTGACCCGCGGAAGGACGTGGACGCGCTGCACCCGGAAAACGTAGGACTGATCGCGCTGGACCGCCCCCGGTTTCTGCCCTGTACGCCGGCGGGGGTTATGGCGCTGCTGGACACATACGGCATCAACCCCAAAGGGCTGCACTGCGTCGTCGTCGGGCGCTCGCACATCGTCGGCAAACCGATGGCGCAGCTTCTGCTGGCGCGGCACGCGACCGTCAGCATATGCCACAGCCGCACGCCGGATCTCGGCGCGATCACGCGCCAAGCCGATATTTTGGTCTCGGCGGTCGGGCGTTTGGGTTTGATCACCGGCGATATGATCAAGCCGGGCGCGGTCGTCATTGACGTGGCGATGAACAAGAAGCCGGACGGCAAGCTGGCCGGCGACGTTGTATTTGGCGAAGCGGAGCCGCTGGCGGCCTACATAACCCCCGTACCGGGCGGCGTGGGTCCGATGACGCGGGCAATTTTGATGCAGAACACAATCCTCGCCGCAGAGAGGTGCGTGGAGAGATGACCGATATACAGATCGCGCAAAACGCGGTGTTACGCCCGATCGCGGAGATCGCGGGCGCTTTGGGGTTGAAAGAAGAGCATTGGGAGCCGTACGGGCGGTACAAAGCGAAACTGACAGGCGTTCCGCAGACGGGCAAACGGGGGCGTTTGGTGTTGGTAACGGCGGTTACGCCTACCCCGGCGGGGGAGGGCAAGACCACCGTCAGCGTCGGGCTGGCCGACGGTCTGCGGCGGCTCGGCAAGAAAGCCGTGCTGTGTCTCCGGGAGCCGTCACTCGGTCCCGTGTTCGGCATGAAGGGGGGTGCGGCGGGCGGCGGGTTCGCGCAGGTCGCGCCGATGGAAGACATCAACCTGCATTTCAACGGCGACCTGCACGCGGTCACGGCGGCGAACAACCTGCTCTCGGCGGCAATCGACAACCATCTGTTCCAAGGCAACGCGCTGGCTCTCGAAAAAGTCGTATGGAAACGCTGCATGGACATGAACGACCGCGCGCTGAGGAAGATCGAGGTTGGCAGCGTGAAGCGCAAAACACTGCGGGAAGACGGGTTCAACATCACGGCGGCGAGCGAAGTAATGGCGATTCTGTGCCTCGCTTCCGACCCCGCCGATTGCAAAAAGCGGTTGGGAGACATCGTGATCGGCTTCAATCGGGAGGGGGAAGCGGTCACCTGCGCCGATCTGAACGTACACGGCGCGATGGCGGCGCTGCTGCGAGACGCGTTGAAACCCAATCTGGTGCAAACGCTGGAAGGAACGCCGACGCTGATACACGGGGGACCGTTCGCGAATATCGCCCATGGGTGCAACTCGCTGATCGCAACCCGCGCCGCGCTCTCGCTGGGCGAGGTGGCGGTGACCGAAGCAGGATTCGGCGCGGATTTAGGCGCGGAGAAGTTTATCGACATCAAGTGCCGCGCGGGGGGGCTGAAACCGTCCGCCTGCGTGATCGTCGCGACCGTCCGGGCGGCGAAGCTGCACGGAGGCGCGGACAATCTTCTGGCGCATATCGAAAACATAACCAAACGCTTCGGGCTGCCCGCCGTCGTTGCGATCAACCGCTACGAAAGCGATACGGAGGAAGAGCTGGCGGAGATCGGAGCGGTGTGCCGCGCCGCCGGAACGCCCTGCGCCGTCTACGAAGGGTTTGCCCGGGGCGGAGCGGGCGCGGAGGCGCTGGCGGCGGCTGTCATACCGTTGCTGGAGCCTGAGCCGGAAGAGCTGAAAACGGGTTACCCGCTTGACATAACACTGACCGAAAAAATCGGGCAGATCGCGCAAAAGATCTACGGCGCGGACGGCGCGGACTTCGGCGAAGCGGCGCTGACCTACGCCGACACGCTGGAAAAGCTGGGTTACGGCAATCTGCCGGTGTGCGTCGCGAAAACGCAATACTCGCTCTCCGACAACAAAGAGCTGTTGGGGCGGCCGAAGGGGTTCCGCGTAAGAATCGGTGAACTGCGGCTCAGCGCGGGCGCGGGGTTCGTCGTCGCCGTGGCGGGCGGGATCATGACGATGCCGGGGCTTTCGAAGGCTCCCGCGTATGAAGCGATTGACATAACGCCGGAAGGAAAAATTACAGGTTTGTTTTGACGCTGTTTCCGAAATTCTGAATTTTATACGCAAAAAAAGCGGATATTCTTTTCCGGGGAAAGAATATCCGCTCATCTTTGGCAAAATGATGTTTCACGTGAAACAATTAAGAAGCTCTAAAAACCTCATGTTCACCGCTAGGCGAACGAGCGGAGCGCTTGCGAACAGGCGGTTGTGCCGCGATGTCACGTTCCCCCCGCCTCGCGGGCGGTCGCCTTTCACCCTTTGGCTACGTTCGCTGGCTCACTATGCCTGCGGGTTCCAAGTCTCCCTGCGAGGCGGGTTCACGCTTCGTTCTCAAGCCGGAGCGGGATGTTTTCGCTTTGATTTCTTCGAAAAATAATTGCTTAGCAACTTCCCATTAAACCCTGCTGTGGTTGACCACCCGCGTGATCGAGCCGTTCGGGATGATCAGCAGATCGCCGTTTTCGCCGCGAATCTTGGTGCTGCGAAGCCCCAGTTCCTCCACCGTTCCGTTGAAAGCGTCGACCGTAACCTGCTCACCCACAGAGAACTGATTCTCGAAGAGGATGAAGAAGCCGGTAATCACGTCCTTGACCATCGTCTGCGCGCCGAAGCCGACCGCGACACCGAGGACGCCCGCCGCCGCGATGATCGAGGTGACGTCCATGCCGAACCCGACCGTGAGGATCTGGATAGCCGCCAAAAACCACACGATAACGCTGACGACGCTGCCGAGCAGTTTGGCGACGGTGTCGGCACGGAGGTTGCGCCCTCCGCGTTTTCCGATGTAGGAACGGATGACCGCGCGGACGATTACGGAGATCAGCAGGGCTGCGAGCAAGACAACGGCGCAGTAGATTAGGCGGCGCAGCCAGGCGTTCGCGCTATAGTAGCCGATGACGACATCGAAGAAGGTTTGCTCTTTCATAAACCATACCTCCCGAACCCGTAGGGGAAGATGTCTTTAAGGATAAACACCTTGATGTCGCCCGGCGTACCGGTGATGATACGCAGATCGGTGTTGAACTCGTAGAGGGCTTGGCGGCACATACCGCAAGGCATACAGGGCTTGCCTTCTTCGTCGCGCTTCCAGCCGGTAACGGCAAGCGTTACGAAGTTCCGCGCGCCCGCCGCGACGGCGGTATACAGCGCGACGCGTTCCGCGCAGCATCCCGAGGGATAGCTCGCGCATTCCACGTTGCTGCCGGTGAAAACCTTTCCGTCGTCTGTGAGGAGCGCCGCGCCCACGGCGAAGTCGGAATAGGGCGCGTAGGCGTTTTTCCGCGCTTCCATCGCGGACTCGATCAATTGCCGGTCGGTCATTGCTAACATCCTTCTTTCTGTTATGTATAGTTGAATCGAAGGGGGCAGCGGGGGAGCGGACTGCGAGTACAGTATACCACTCCCCCCCTACATATGCAAGCGATTTATACCGTTTATTCACGGAAAACGTATGAAAGTCCATATTGCACGGACGAAATGTAGGGGAGGCGTTTTGCCTCCCGCAGTACCTGCCGCCGGGGGATGCCCAACACAGTGAACAACGAACAGATAACAGTTAACAGTTAAAAACGAGAGAAGCCGTCCGTAGGGGAGGCGTTTTGCCTCCCGCAATACCTGCCGCCGTGACCGTTTGTTTCCCACGGTTGCCAAAGCCGCCGTTATCTGATATAATTTCAGACGGGTACAGACGATAAAGTAGAAAGGCCGGGATATTAGATGACAATCGGCGAGGTTCGGACGCTGCTGGACGCGCGGGTACTGTGCGGCGAGGAGATGCTGGAGCAGACGGTGCTGTCGGCATGCGGCTCGGACATGATGAGCGACGTGCTGGCGTTCGTGAAGGAGCAGTCGGTGCTTCTGACGGGTCTTGTCAACCCGCAGGTAATCCGCACCGCGGAAATGATGGATATGCGCTGTGTCGTGTTTGTGCGCGGCAAGATGCCGGACGAGGCGATGCTCGCGCTGGCGCGAAGCCACGATATGGCGGTGCTGACGACGCCGCTGCGCATGTACACCGCTTGCGGGCGGCTGTACGAGGCGGGGCTTAAGGGAGAAGATCTTTCATGACGGGCGCGCCCGCGCCGGAAGGGCGGCGTTCGGAGGCGCTGAAGGAACGCTACATAGTGGACGGCGACGACTTTCAAGCCGCCGGCAGCGCCTCCAGCGCAATGAAAAAGCTGCTCCGCAGTCTCGGCGTGCCGCCGGAAGCCATCCGCCGCGCCGCGATTTGCATGTACGAGGGCGAGATCAATATGGTAATCCACGCGAACGGCGGCGAAGCCGAGGTGGCGTTTGACGGAGAGACGATCACAATGACGCTGGCGGACAGCGGTCCCGGTATCCCCGATCCCGAGCTGGCGCTTCGGGAGGGCTGGTCTACCGCCACCGACGCAATCCGCGACTTGGGATTCGGCGCGGGGATGGGTCTGCCCAACATGAAGCGCAACTCCGACGAGATGACGATCGACAGCACCGCCGGGCAAGGCACAACGATTACAATGACGGTCAGGGTGTAAACAACCCCCGCCGGCGCTGCCGCCATTCCCTTCATCCGAAGGGGGCAATATTTGCAGGGGCGTGAATAAAAATGAACCACTGCGTTACGCTGGATAAAGAAAAATGCAAAGGTTGCACGACCTGTATCCGCCAATGTCCGACCGAGGCAATTCGTGTGCGCCGGGGGAAGGCGAAGATCATCAGTGAACGCTGTATCGACTGCGGGAGATGCGTTTTGGCATGTCCTTACCACGCGAAGCGCGCCGTGTGCGATCCCCTGTCGATGATGGAGCGGTTTGCGTACACCGTCGCTCTGCCCGCGCCCAGCCTGTACGGTCAGTTCCGCAACCTCGACGACATCGGCATCGTGCTGGGCGGTCTGCTGGAGATGGGGTTCAACGGCGTTTATGAAGTAGCCCGCGCCGCCGAAGAGATGAGCGCCCACGCGCTGGTAAAACACGGCATCGCGCGGAAGGGGACCGGCTACGGAGAGCGGACGTTCCCGGCGAACAGCGAGATATTTCCGCTGATCTCCACGGCATGCCCCGCCTGTGTCCGGCTGATCTGCCAGCGGTTCCCGCGCCTGATTCCGCACCTCGCGCCCGAAATCGCGCCGGTGGAGCTGGCTGCGCTCGCGGCGCGCGCCGAGGCTTCGCGAAAGACTGGGCTGCCGCCCGGCAGAATCGGCGTGTTCTTCATCACGCCCTGTCCCGCCAAAATGACGGCGGCGCACTTTCCGCTGGGGCTGAGCGAACCGGTGCTGGACGGCGCGTTCTCGATGGCCGAAATCTACGTGAAGCTGCTGCCCGCGATGAAACGCGCGGCGCAAAACGGCGCGGCGTTCCAAACGGCGGGTTTGACCGGCGTCGGATGGGCGGTTTCGAGCGGCGAGAGCGCGGCGCTGAAGAGCATGAAGACGATTGCGGCGGACGAGATCCCCAACGTCATCGCGGTGCTGGAAGCCATTGAGGACGGGAAACTGCCGGAAGTGGGGTTTGTCGAGCTTAACGCCTGTACGCAGGGGTGCGTCGGCGGCTGTCTGACAGTGGAGAACCCATATGTCTCCAAAATGCGGATCCGGGAGCTGATGAAGAAACTGCCCGACACCCTGCTCTCGCGTCTGCGGTATGAAGAACCGGGCACGCCGCCGACGCGCGACCTGCCGCTGGAGTACGAACCGGCCGACGTGCTGGACAGCGATATGTCCGCCGCCATCGAGAAGCGCCGGCGGATGGAGGCGCTGCTCGACCGCCTGCCGGGACTGGACTGCGCTTCCTGCGGCGCGCCGAGCTGCCATGCGCTGGCCGAGGATGTCGTGCGCGGCTACGCGCAGGAAGCCGACTGCGTTTTCCTGACCCGCGAAAGCATGGACGAAGGCGGTTACCTGCCGCCGCCGTTCCGCCCGTCTGTATCGAAGTGTTGAAAATTGCGTGTTCGCCTGTAAGGCGAACGAGCGCTTATGGCAATGGACAATGGACAGTTGACAATGGACAATTAGGACGCGTAGGGCGCGACGACCCCGGCGCGCCGCCGGGTTCAACGTCCTGTGCAGGGCGCGGCATCCTTGACGCGCCGTGAACATCCCTCGACATCCCCCGGCGGCATTCGCCGCCACCCCCTTCGAATCGAAGGGGGCAACGGGGAGAGACAACGTAGCCTTCGTCTTTACTTGTTAATTGTTAACTGTCAATTGTCAATTGCTAACCCCGCCCCTACACGATGGGAATTGTCACGTTCCCCTCGCCTCATGACAGTGAACAATTAACAATTAACAACGAACAATTGATATTTTCCGTCGTGCTACGTCCCCTAGTTGTTAACTGTTATCTGTTCGTTGTTCACTGTTAAGGGTTCACGCTTCTTTTTCAAGCCGGAGCGGATTTTCAACATGCCCTATATTAGGAGGCAAACAAAATGACCGTACAATCCCTGGCCGAAACCCTGAAACTGACCGTGCTGTGCGGCGGCGCGGACGCGCTGAGCCGCGAGGTGACCGGCGGCTATTGCGGCGACCTGCTGAGCTGGGTGATGGGGCGCGCGCCGCAAAACGGGGTGTGGATCACCATCATGAGCAATATCAACGTGGCGGCGGTGGCGGGGCTTGCCGACATCGCCTGCGTGGTGCTCGCGGAGGGCGTTGGCCCCGACGCGCCGCTGCTGGAGCGGGCGGCCGGCGAGAATATCCCCCTGCTGCAAAGCCCCGAACCGGCGTTTACCCTTGCGGGAAGGATTTTTAACGCGCTTAGATAGGTTTGCTCCCGCATTTTGAGCGGTTGCGAAGGCGGATTCATTCCGCCTCCGGCGCGTCCCTGTTCCCATCCGAGAAAAGCCTCAGTTTTTCGGGGTAAATTTATGAATGTTTTTTACGATTTGCACCTGCACTCCTGCCTGTCGCCCTGCGCCGACGACGATATGACGCCCGGCAGCATCTGCGCGATGGCGAAGCTCGCGGGGCTGCAGGCGGTCGCGCTGACCGACCACAACACCTGCGGCAACGTCCGGGCGTTCTGCGCCCAAGCCGAGGCGCAGGGTTTGATCGGCGTGCCGGGGATGGAACTGACAACCCGCGAAGAGATCCACGTGGTTTGCCTGTTCCCCGCCTGCGGCGAGGCGGAGGATTTTTCCCGCTATGTTTACCAACGCTTGCCGGACATCCCGAACAAGCCGCATATTTTCGGGAGCCAAATTCTGATCGGCGAAGACGATTCGCCGGTTGGCGGGGAGCCGCGGCTGCTGTTCGGCGCAACGGAAATCGGGGTATACGAAACGGCGGCGCTCGCGGCGCGTTTCGGAGGCTTCGCGTTCCCCGCGCACATCGACCGGGGCGCGTTTTCGCTGCTTGCGGTGCTCGGTCTGTGGGACCCCGCGCTGGGGTTTACGCTGACCGAACGCGCCGGGTCGCCGCTTCCTTATATTGTGAATTCAGACGCGCACCATCTGGGCGGCATCCCCGATGCGGAGCGTGTCTTAAAAATAACCGCGCCGACCGCGCAAGGGGTTATTGACGCGCTGAAAGCGTTGTGATATACTGCTCTTTGAGTGCCTCGAAAGATGAAAGTTTCTCCCGGAGGGAAAGACATTGCCGCCGCGGCGGAACCAAACCGCCGGCGTGATGCTTGATTTACCGGAGGGTTCGGGGTAATCTCACAGTTTGACTGGAAAGGATTGAGTCCGCATATGCCCAACACCAAGACCGTCGTGCCGTTTGCGGCGACGCCGGAGCAAATGGAGCGGCTTGACGGCGTGATCGCCCGTCACAAGGGACAGCCCGGCGCGGCCATGCCCATCCTGCAAGAGGCGCAGGAGATTTTCGGTTATCTTCCCGAAGAGGTGCAGCTCAAGGTCGCCGACGCGTTGGGGCTGAGCCTGAGCGAGATCTACGGCGTGGTCAGTTTCTACACGCAGTTCTCCGTCAACCCGAAGGGGAAAAAGCAGGTGGCCGTCTGCTTGGGAACGGCCTGTTACGTCAAGGGCGCGGCGGACATACTGGAGCGCGTGGAAAACAAAATCGGCTGCAAAGCCGGTTCGATCACCCAAGACGGCGCGTTCTCGGTTGATGCCACCCGCTGCATCGGGGCATGCGGCCTGGCGCCGGTCATGACGGTGGACGGCGACGTCTACGGCCGCCTCCAGCCGGACGAAGTGGACGGCATCCTTGAAAAATATATGGCATGAAAGAGCTTTCCCTGCACATCCTCGACATCGCGATGAACAGCGTCAAGGCCGGCGCGTCGCTGGTTGAGATCGGGCTTGAGGAGGCGGGCGGAACCCTGACGCTCACCGTAGCCGATAACGGGCGCGGCATGGAGCCGGAGTTTTTAGCCAGCGTTGCCGACCCGTTTACGACGACCCGCACCACCCGCAAGGTCGGGATGGGGATCCCGCTGCTGAAGCTGGCCGCCGAACAGGCGGGGGGAGCGTTCTCGATCGAAAGCGCGCCCGGAGAGGGAACCGCGCTGACCGCGTCGTTTCAGACGGGTCATCTGGACAACCCCCCCCTCGGAGATATGGCGGCGACGCTTGTCTCGCTGATCCAAGGCTCGCCGGGAATCGACTTCACCTATACCCACACCGCCGGGGGCGGCGTCTCGTCGCTGGATACACGGGAGCTGCGGGCAGCGCTGGACGGCGTGCCGCTCGATACGCCGGATGTGCTGGCGTGGATTCAAAATAGCATAGAAGAAGAGGAAAGAGGTTTATCTCAATGAAGAGCATAGAAGAGCTGAAAAAAATCCGTGAGGAGACCCTGAAGAACATCAACCTGCGCAAAGAGGACAACGAACACGCCGTGCGCGTCGTCGTCGGCATGGCTACCTGCGGCATCGCGGCCGGTGCCCGCCCGGTGCTCGCCGCCTGTCTGGAGGAAGTGCAGAAACGCAACCTGCCCGACGTGGCGGTGACGCAGACCGGCTGTATCGGCGTATGCCGCTTGGAGCCGATCGTCGAGGTGTTCGCCCCCGGCGAGGAGAAGGTCACCTATGTCAAGATGACGCCGGAGAAAGCCAGGCGCGTGATCGCGGAGCATGTGGTCAATAAGCAGGTCGTCACCGAATACACCATCGGCGCGGCCGAGTAGGAGGATAATTATGGAACTGGTCAGGTCACATATCCTTGTCTGCGCCGGAACGGGGTGCAGCGCGGGCGGCAGCGAAAAGGTCATCGAAGGGCTTGAGCGGTGGCTCAAGTCGGAAGGGATGGACAAAGAGGCGCGTGTGGTGCAGACGGGCTGTTTTGGCTTGTGCGCCCTCGGTCCGATCGTCGTCGTCTATCCCGAAGGTTCGTTCTATACGCGCGTGAAACCGGAGGATACCGAAGAAATCGTCAAAGAGCATATCGTCAAGGGGCGGATTGTCACCCGCCTGCTCTATCACGAAACCGCCGACGCCTCCTCCTCGCTCAGCGAAACCCCCTTCTATAAAAAGCAGCTCCGCATCGCGCTGCGCAACTGCGGCGTGATCAACCCTGAATCGATCGACGAATACATCGCGTTCGACGGCTACTCGGCGCTCGGCACCGTGCTGACCGAGATGAAGCCCGCCGACGTGGTGGATATCATCAAGAAATCCGGTCTGCGCGGGCGCGGCGGCGCGGGGTTCCCGACCGGGCTGAAGTGGGAACTAACCGCCCGCGAGCAAAACGACAAAAAATACGTCTGCTGCAACGCCGACGAAGGCGACCCCGGCGCGTTCATGGACCGTTCGGTGCTGGAAGGCGACCCGCACAGCCTGATCGAGGCGATGACAATCGCCGGTTACGCCGTCGGCGCCGACGAAGGGTATATCTACGTGCGCGCCGAATACCCGATCGCGGTCAAGCGGCTGAATATCGCGATGGAACAGGCAAAGGAATACGGTCTGCTGGGGCGGAACATCTTCGGCACCGGGTTCAGTTTCGACCTGCATATCCGGCTCGGCGCGGGCGCGTTTGTCTGCGGCGAGGAGACGGCGCTGATGACCTCGGTCGAGGGCAAGCGCGGCGAGCCGCGCCCCCGCCCGCCGTATCCGGCGGCGAAGGGGCTTTTCGGCAAGCCGACAATCCTGAACAACGTGGAGACATATGCCAATATCCCGTGGATTCTGCAAAACGGCTGGGAGAAGCTCGCCGCCATCGGCACCGAGAAGTCCAAGGGAACCAAGGTGTTCGCGCTGGGCGGAAAGATCACCAACACCGGTCTTGTCGAGGTGCCGATGGGCACCACCCTCCGTGAGGTCGTCGAGGAGATCGGCGGCGGATGCCCCAACGGGAAGAAATTCAAGGCCGCGCAGACCGGAGGTCCTTCCGGCGGCTGTATCCCGGCGGCGCACTTCGATATCCCGATCGACTATGAATCACTCCGCTCGATCGGCTCGATGATGGGTTCGGGCGGCCTGATCGTCATGGACGAGGACAACTGCATGGTGGATATCGCCCGTTACTTCCTCGACTTCACCGTCGACGAGAGCTGCGGCAAATGCACCCCCTGCCGGATCGGCACCAAGCGCCTCTGCCAGATCCTCGACAAGATCACGTCCGGCGAGGGCACGATGGAGGATCTGGACACGCTGGAGGAACTGTGCGAGCATATCATCCAAAACAGCCTCTGCGGCTTGGGGCAGTCCGCGCCGAACCCGGTGCTGTCCACCCTGAGATATTTCCGCGACGAGTATATCGCCCACGTGCGGGACAAACGCTGCCCCGCCGGCGTCTGCAAAAAGCTGCTGCAATACAAGATCACCGACAAATGCACCGGCTGTACCGCCTGCGCCCGCGTCTGCCCGACCGGGGCGATCAGCGGCAAGGTCAAAGAGAAGCATACCGTAGACCAGAGCAAGTGCATCAAGTGCGGCGCGTGCATGGAAAAATGCCGTTTCGGCGCGATTATCAAGGAATAGGAGGCGGGGCAGATGATAAACCTGACAATCAACGGGACTCCGGTTGCGGCGGAAGAGGGGACAACCATTCTGGAGGCCGCCCGGCAGATCGGCATAGAGATTCCCACCCTCTGCTACATGAACAAAATCAACGCCATCGGCGCGTGCCGGATGTGCGTCGTCGAGGTCAAGAACGCCCGCTTCAACGTCGCCTCCTGCGTCTATCCGGTCGCGGAAGGCATGGAAGTGTTCACCAACTCCGAGCGGATCGCGAAGGCGCGGAAAACCACGCTGGAGCTGATCCTCTCCAACCACCGGATGGACTGCCTGACCTGTGTGCGCAGCCAAAACTGCGAACTGCAGGCGCTGGCCAAATCCCTCGGCGTGGACAAGGTGCGCTACCAGACAGACGATCTGAAGGCGCAGCCGGAGGCGTCGATGCCGCACTTGGTGCGGGACAACAGCAAATGCATCCTGTGCCGCCGCTGTGCCGCCGTCTGCCGGGAAAATCAGGCGGTCGCCTGTATCGGCGCGAACGACCGCGGCTTCGCTACCCATATCTCCTGCGCGTTTGACCGCAATCTGGCCGATTCGCCGTGCGTCTCTTGCGGGCAGTGCATCGCGGCATGCCCCACCGGCGCGCTGACCGAGCGCGACCAGACGCAGGAGGTTTGGGACGCGATCGCCGACCCGAAAAAGCACGTCGTCGTCGGTACGGCACCCAGTGTGCGCGTGACGCTCGGCGAATGTTTCGGGGAGCCTGTGGGAACCAACGTAGAGGGAAAAATGTTCGCGGCGCTGCGCCGCTTGGGGTTCGACGGCGTGTTCGACGTGGACGTGACCGCCGACCTGACGATCATGGAGGAAGCCAACGAGTTCATCAGCCGCGTGAAAAACGGCGGAACGCTGCCGCTGATGACCTCCTGCTCACCGGGCTGGGTGAACTATGTGGAGCGGTATTACCCGCAGTTTATCCCGAACCTGTCGAGCTGCAAGTCCCCGCAGCAGATGTTCGGCGCGCTGATGAAGACGTACTACGCCGAAAAAGAGGGAATCGACCCGAACGACATTTTTGTCGTCACGATCATGCCCTGCACCGCGAAGAAATACGAAGCCCTGCACAACGACAGCGCCGTCAAGGGGCTTCCCGACGTGGACGTGGCGCTGACGACGCGCGAGCTTGGGCGCATGATTGAGCGCGCCGGGCTGATGTTTGGCAGTCTGCCCGACGAAGAGGCCGACCCGGCGTTCGGGGAAGCCAGCGGCGCGGGCGTGATCTTTGGCGCGACCGGCGGCGTGATGGAAGCAGCCCTGCGCACCGCCGTGGAGAAACTGACCGGCGAGACGCTGCCCAATGTGGAGTTCGGCGGCGTGCGCGGCGTCGCGGGTCTGAAAGAGGCGACCTACGACGTAGCCGGGATGAAGGTCAGTGTCGCCGTCGCGTCCGGCACCGCCAACGCCAAGAAACTGATGGAAATGGTCATCAGCGGCGAAAAACAGTATCATTTCATCGAGATCATGGGATGTCCCGGCGGGTGCGTCAACGGCGGCGGACAGCCGTTTCAGCCGATGTCCCTGAAAAACTTCACCGACGTGCGCGAGACGCGCGCGAAGACGGTCTACGAGATGGACATGGGCAATAAATACCGCAAGAGCCACGATACCCCGATGATCAAGAAGCTGTACGAAGACTACCTCGGTGAGCCGGGCAGCCACAAAGCCCATGAGGTTCTGCACACCGGCTACCATGAGGTGGAGAAATACCCGGATGTGAAGGGTTAACACCGGGGACGACATTCCCCGCAAGGGTCAGCGGAGCCGCCTGCGGGCGGCTCCCTTACAAATTAAGAAGCTCTAAAAACCCCGTGTTCGCCGCAGGCGAACGAGCGGAGGGCTTGCGGGCATTCGCGTTAGCGCGGCGCCGCAAGCCGGGGTGGAGGGTTTCACAATTCAAGGAGGCAGAGATATGACGCCGCGAGAGGTATATGACATCATCCGGCGGGATGCCGTGGAGATTTACGGCGAAGAGGAGTTCCTCAAGCTTTTGGAAGGCGGGCGGGCGCTGACCGTGAAACTGGGCGCCGACCCGTCGCGTCCCGACCTGCATCTGGGGCATACCGTGCCGCTGCGGAAGATGCGCCTGCTGCAAGACGCGGGGCATAACGTCGTGTTCATCATCGGGGACTTCACCGGGATGATCGGAGACCCGTCGGGGCGCAGCAAGACGCGCGTGCCGCTGACATACGAACAGACGCGGGAAAACGGGCAGTCTTACTATAAGCAAGTCACCAAAATACTCGACCCGGCGAAGACGACGATCACGTACAACTCCGAGTGGCTCGGCAAGCTCTCGTTTGCCGATGTGCTGGCGCTCTGCGGCAAGACGACGCTGGCGCGGATCTTGGAGCGGGACGACTTTGCCAAGCGGTATGCCGCGAACCAGCCGATCGGGCTGCACGAGCTGCTCTATCCGATGATGCAGGGGTACGACTCGGTTGAGATCAAAGCCGACATCGAGGTGGGCGGCACCGACCAGACCTTTAACCTGCTGATGGGGCGCAACCTGCAGAAGGATTCCGGCCAGCCGCCGCAGGTGGTGCTGACCTTCCCGCTGCTGCCGGGGCTGGACGGCGTGGAGAAGATGAGCAAGTCCCTCGACAACTATATCGGCGTGGACGAGCCGCCGGAAGTGATGTTTGAGAAATGTATGCGCGTGCCGGACGCGCTTCTGGAGGACTATTTCCGGCTGACCACCGACGTGCCGCCGGAGACTTTCCTGCCGATTCTGCAAACCGACGCCCGCGCGGCGCACTTCGCCTACGCCCGCGCCATCGTGACGCTCTATCACGACCCGCAGGCGGCGGAACGCGGCGAGGCGCGGTACAACGCGGTGGCGGGCGGCGGCGCGCCCGATGCCGTGAGCGAGGTGGCACTGCCGCGCGGCGAATACCCGCTGTGGAAGCTGGTTTTGGACACTTCCCTTGCCGTCAGCGGCAGCGAAGCGCGCCGGCTCTGCAAAGAGGGCGGTATACTGGTAAACAACGCGCGCAAAACCGATCCGAACGAGGTGTTTGCCGGCGGCGAACCGCTGCTGCTTAAGCGCGGCAAAGGCAAATTCGCGAGGGTTGTTTTTGAGGCGGATTTTTAATCGCGGTTGTTTTTTTCCTGTTCCTGTGGTATAATAAAGCCCGCGGACTGAATCCGCGGGCTTTGCCTGTTTTGCCCGGCAACAGGCACGGAGGAACCAACGGCGCGTTGAGGGCGGCGCGCCCCGCCCCGCCCGATTTTTTTAACTGAACGTCTCGACAATGCCCTCGACGACCTGCCCCGCCGCACGCAGGGCGCGTCCCGCCTTGGAGCGCGCGATGCGCTTTTTATCCACCGGGATGACGGCGGCGGTAATCACCGAACCGGCGAGGATGCCGATGCCGATTCCTTTCATCAGTGATTTCGCTTGCATATCCGACCATATCCTTTCTGAGGAAGCGTGTCACTCTAAGACCCCTCCGCTCGTTCGCTTCGCTCACGTTGGGTTTTTAGAGCTTCCTGAATTGGTCATAGTATATGCAAAAATTAAGAAGTGTGAGGATGTAATTTATGGCTGTTGTCGTTCCGTTCCGGGCATTGCGGTTTGACTTCGCGAAAGCCGGCGCGCCGGAAAACATTTGCTGCCCCCCGTATGACATCATCCCCGACCCGTCCGTTTGGGAGCGCAAAAGCCCGAACAACGCCATACGGCTGGAAGGCGGGGCGCTGCTCGGCACGGAAGACCCCTACGGCGGCGCGAAGCGTACGCTGGATTCCTGGCTCGCTTCCGGTGTGCTGAAAGAGGACGGCGCGCCCGCGTTCTACATATACGAATCGCTTTTCCGCTCGCGCAGCGGCGGGCGGCGTATCCTGCGCGGCGTCGCGGCGCTGCTTGAGCTGTCGCCCTTCTCCGAGGGCGTGGTACTGCCGCACGAGTTTACCCTGTCGGCGGCGAAGGAAGACAGACGCCGCCTGATGCTCGAAACCGGGTGCCAGTTCAGCCCGGTATACGGGCTGTACGACGACCCGGAGGGGCGCGTCGCGTCGCTGCTCCAACCGGCGCTGAGCCAGCCCGCCGGGTGTTCGTTCCGCACCGACGACGGATGCTGCCACACCCTGCGCGAGGTGTACGGCGAGGACGTTTGCTCCGCGCTGACCGCCGCGTTTGCCGGTAAGAAGATATTCATCGCGGACGGTCACCACCGCTACGAAACCCTGCTGCGCCTGCGCGAAGAAACCGGCAGACCGCAGTACGCGATGGTGTTTTTGGCCGATATGAACGACGAAGGCGTGGAAATGTGGGAGACGCACCGGGTGGTTTCGGCTTTGCAAAACTATGACGAAACCGCGCTGCGCGCCGCGCTGGAAGCCCGTTTCATCCTGACTGCCGGAGACACGGCGGAGCCGGGCACATTTGTCTGGCTGACCAAATCCGGGCAGTTCCGGCTTACGCCGAAGCGCCCCCTCTCCGACAAATCGATGGTGGCGGCGCTGCACAACGAGATTTTGGAGCCGCTGCTCGGCATCGGTGCGGAGAGCCTCGCGAAGCAGACGAACCTCACCTACACCCGCGACGCCGCCGAAGCCGCGAAGGCGGTGCAGACCGGCGCCGCGCAATGCGCCTTCCTGCTTCCGCCCGCCGAGATGCCGGAACTGCGCGACACGGTGCTGGCCGGGGAGAAGATGCCCCAGAAATCCACCTATTTCTACCCGAAGATCATCACCGGGCTGTTTATGCATAAGTTTTAACATGATCATTCAAACGTCCCCCTTTCTGGACATCCACGCGCACGCCCGCGAACCGGGGCAGACGCACAAGGCTACAGTCGCGGATACGTGCGCGGCGGCGGCGGCGGGCGGCTTCGGCGCGTTCGCGGCGATGGCGAATACCGTGCCGGTGATCGATACGCCGGAGCTGGTGCGGTTCGTGAAGGGCGCGGCGGTTCTCGGCGTGACGGTGTACCCGGTCGCGGCTGTCACGGTTGGGCAGCGCGGGGAGGCGCTGACCGATTTCGCCGCCCTGAAAGCGGCGGGCGCGGCGGCTCTGAGCGACGACGGTCTGCCCCTTACGAGTGAGAAACTACTGAAAGAAGCGCTGACACGGGCGGACGCGCTGAAGTTACCCGTCCTGTTGCATTGCGAGCCGGAAACCAGGCAAGCGGAGCAAGCTGTATTTTGGATCAAACGGCTGGGCTGCCCCGCGCATATCTGCCATGTGAGCAAGGCGGACACGGCCGCCGTACTGCGCAAGGCGCGGCGGGAGGGCGTTTTGTTCACCGCCGAGACCTGCCCGCACTATATGACGGTGCAGGCGGACGGCAAGATGAATCCGCCGCTTGGGACGGAGCGCGACGTGGAAGCGGTGCTTGACGCGCTGTGCGACGGCGTGATTGACTGCGTCGCGACCGACCACGCGCCGCATACGGCGGAGGAGAAGGCATCCCCGAACCCGCCCAACGGCGTGGTCGGGCTGGAAACGGCTCTCGGCGTTGTGCTGGAAGCGCTGTTCCGCTCCGGGCGGATGCCGCTTGACAGCGTTCTGCGGCTGATGAGCGGGAAGCCCGCCGCCGTTTTGCGCGTCCCCGTGCCGCCGGGGGTCATCAGCGTCGATACGGACGCGGAATGGGTTGTAAACCCGGAGTTATTGCTGTCAGGCGCGAAAAATACCCCGTTCGCGGGGATGAGATTGCGGGGAAAGGTTGTGAGGGGAGATGTCGGTTGACCGCTTGATCGACGCGATCGGCGAGAAGAAAAATCCGACGGTGCTGGGGCTGGATCCGCAGCCGGAGCATATCCCGCCGGAAATCATGAAAAAATATATCGCGGAGCGCGGGCGGACGCTCTCGGCGCTCTGCGGCGCGTACGAGACATACATCACCGGTCTGATCGAGGCGCTCAGCGGGATCGTACCCGCCGTCAAGCTGCAGAGCGCGTTTTTCGAGACGCTGGGACCGGAGGGGATGGGCGTTTTTCAGCGCGGCATCCAAACGGCGCGGGCGCACAACCTATATGTGATCGCCGACGCCAAACGGGGGGATATCGGTTCGACCTCGAGCGCCTACTCCGCCGCCTTCCTGGGGCGTTTGGAGCTGGGCGGCACGCAGTTTCCCGTCTTCGACGCGGACGCGCTGACCGTGAACCCCTATTTGGGTTCGGACAACCTCGAGCCATTCCTGATGGATTGCGAACGGTATCAAAAAATGGTGTTTGTGCTCTGCAAGACGTCCAACCCTTCGGCGTCGGAGGTACAGGAGCAGACGGTCGGCGGGCGGCCGCTCTACCACATCGTCGCCGAGCAGGTTTCCGCCGCCGGGAAGCGGCTGACCGGACGATACGGCTACTCGAGCGCGGGGATTGTCGCGGGCGCGACCCAGCCAAACTCGATCAGAACGCTTCGCGAACGCCATCCCGAGCTGTTTTTCCTCGTGCCCGGCTACGGGGCGCAGGGCGGCACCGCAGCCGGCCTCGCCGCCGCGTTTGACAAAGACGGGCGCGGCGCGATCGTCAACAATTCGCGCGGAATCGGGTGCGCGTGGCAGCGGTCGGGCAAGCGCTACACCGACGCGGCGCGGGAAGCCGCGCTCACGATGCGGGAGGACCTGCGGAAGGCGATTAACCCATAATGGCTTGGGAGGGAGCACATGCAAGCGACCTTGTTTTTGGAGGACGGCACCAAGATACCGGGGGCGGCGGCCGGCGCGCCGGGCGTCGCCATCGGGGAATTAACCATATACGCCGGGCACGACCCTGTGCGGCGGCTGACCGACCCTGCCTCGGCGGGGCAGATTTGCGCGTTTACCCAGCCGTCGGCGGGGCATTGGGGCGTAAATACCGAGCACTGCGAGTCAGGGTCTCCGTGGATGCGCGGATTTGTGGCGCGGGAGATCTGCGCCGCGCCGTCCAATTGGCGAAGCGCGGAGACGCTGGATTATTACCTCCGGCGCAACCTGATCACCGCGATTGAGGGCATCGACGTTCCGGCGCTGCAAAAGACCGTTGAGGAGAAGCAGATCAAACGGTGCGCCGTGGTGTCCTCCGCCGGGTTTTCCGGGTGGGACGCGCTGCTGGGGCAGATCAAAGCCTATCGGTTTGACAAGCTGTTCCCGGCGGCGGTGAAAGCGCCCGCTTCGTTCGGCTCGGTCAAAAACGCCGCGGCGCACGTCGCCGTATGCGACTTCGGGTCTTCACACGCCCTGACCCGCCTGCTGAACACGATGCGAGTCCGCGTGACGCTGCTGCCGCCGTACGACGCCGCCACAATTCTTGCGCGCGGCGGTTACGACGGTGTAATCCTGCCGGACGGCGCGGGAGAACCGCGCAGTCACCCGGGCGTGACCGCGGGGGTGCGCGATTTGATCGCGCTGGGGATCCCGCTGTTTGGATATGGGCTGGGGTTCCGGTATATCGGCGCGGCGCTCGGGGTGCGGTTTTCGGCGATGCGCAGCCCCCACCGGGGCGCGTGGTTCCCGGTGACCGACGGGAAGACGCTGCTGTACACCTGGCAGCTGCACAGCCAAACCCCTATCCATCTGCCGGAGGGCATACGCGTACTGTACCGCAACGCCGCCGACGGCACGACCGAAGGCTTTGCCGCGGAAGGGAAGCCGGTGGCCGCCGTGCATTTTCTGCCCTGCTCCGATCTGCGGCTCGGCGGCACGGGGGAGATGCTTTCCCTTCTGTTTTCTATGATGAAGGGGGGTTCCCTCAATGGATGAACGCTGGCGGGAACGCTGTCAGGCACAGCGCATCCGCGTGACGGACGGGGAACGGCGCGCCGGGCTGTACGAATACGGGTTCGTGCTGGGCCGGGACGCGGCGGGGCTGTATCCGCTCGGCGGTTTTGAGCGGCACGGAGACGTGACCTTTTACCCCGCGCAGACGCCCAACGCCGCCGAACAGGAACGCCTGCTCGCCGCCGCTATGGGACTTGCGCGGACATGGGAACGCACCGGGTTTCTCACGGCGCGGTTTGTCAAGCAGACAGACGGCTCCGATTTCGCGCTTTTCGCGTTAGAAGAAGAGCGCACCCGTGAAGTTGATGAATTGCTTTTTCTTCGCGGACTGGAGCAATGGGGCGCTTCGTTCGCCGCTGAAGGCAACGATGCTCCGCTGCTGACGGAATTGGTTCAAGTCGGCGTATCGGCGGCGGGAAAGCTATTCACCGGAGATACGCTGAATGACGCGCTGCGTCAGCTGCCGGACCGGACGGCTCTGCCGGAGTGGGTGACGGGATGACCGGTGTGCTTTTATCAACCGCCCTCCTTGCCGAAGGGGTTGTGGATTGGCGGGTGCAAGCCGCGCTGGACAAACCCGCGCCGGGGCGCTTCGCGCATCTGGCCGTACCCGGGTTTTCTCTCCGCCGCCCCATCAGCCTATGCGGCTATGAAGACGGCGTTGCCCGGCTGGTGTTTGCCGTGCGGGGGCGCGGAACGGCGGCGCTCGCGGATCTCCGTCCGGGTGAAGAGATCGAGTTACTGGGCGCGTTGGGAAACGGATACGACGAGGCGTTTTCCGGGAAAACGCTGCTGGTCGGGGGCGGCGTCGGGCTTCCTCCGCTTTTGTATTACGCCAAAAGGCATCCGGAGACGCATACCATCGCCGGATGCCGCACCAGCGGGCAGGTTGTTTTGGTAAACGAATTTCCTTCGGCAGACCTCTGCACCGACGACGGTTCGGCGGGGTTCCGCGGCTTTCCGCATCAGCTGCTGGAGGCGCGGTTGAGCGCCGGGGAGCGCGTTGACCGGGTGCTTGCCTGCGGTCCGCCCCCGCTGCTGCGGGCGGTCGCGGACGTGTGCGGCAGATACGGGATTCCCTGCTTTGTCTCGATGGAAGAGCGGATGGGCTGCGGCGTCGGGGCGTGTTTGGTTTGTGCCTGCGCCGCCGGCGGGCGTTACCGCCGCGTGTGCAAAGACGGACCGGTATTTGACGCCGCCGAAGTCAGCTGGGAGGAGGTTCCGGTATGAACGTGTCGGTCGCGGGCGTACGCCTGAAGAACCCGCTGGTCGCCGTCTCCGGCTGTTTCGGTTTCGGGCGGGAATATGACGAATACTTCGACATCTCCCTGCTGGGCGGCGTCTGCGTCAAAGGGCTGAACGTCCGGGGGCGGGAGGGCAATCCGCCGCCGCGCATCGCCGAAGCGCCGGGCGGGTGTTTGAACAGCATCGGCTTGCAAAACCCCGGCGTTGAGGCGTTTCTGCGGGACGAGCTGCCGTTTCTGCGGTCTAAAGACGTCGCGGTGATCGCGAACATCTTCGGCGGCACGGCGGAGGAATACGCCGAAGCCGCAGCGCTGATTGGGAACGCCGCGGATATGCTGGAGGTCAACATCTCCTGCCCGAACCTCAAGGCGGGCGGGGTGAATTTCGCGAATGACCCGCGCGCCGCCGCCGAAGTCACCGAAGCGGTGAAGAAAGCCGCAAAGATTCCCGTATGCGTAAAACTCTCGCCTAATGTCACCGACATCAAAACCATCGCGCTGGCGTGCCGGGACGCGGGCGCGGACGCGCTCTCGCTGATCAACACCCTGCTTGGGATGCGGATCGACACCGAGACGCGCCGCCCGGTGCTGAGGATGAATACGGGGGGGCTGTCGGGCAGCGCCGTATTCCCCGTCGCCGTGCGATGCGTGTGGCAGGCCGCCGCCGCAACCGGCTTGCCGGTGATCGGTATGGGCGGCGTTTCCGGCGGGGCGGACGTGGTGGAAATGATGATGGCCGGCGCGAGCGCCGTGGGAATCGGGACGGTTTTATTCCAAGACCCGGCCGCCCCGGTGCGGATTCTGCGAGAACTGCGCGAATGGTGCGCGGCTCACGCCGTATCAAACGTATCCGAATTAACGGGGAGTGTCCAAAACTATTGACGCGGCTGTATTTAGTTCGCCACGCGGAAGCGGAAGGGAACCTTTACCGGCGGGCGCACGGGCATTTTAACACACTGCTGACCAAAAACGGACTTCTGCAAACGGAGCTGCTCGGCGAATGGTTTACCCGCCGACCGGTAGACGCTGTGTATACAAGCGATCTGTACCGCGCCCGGCGCACGGCGGAAGCGGTGGCGGTGGCTTGCCGCAAGCCGGTTACCGCCGACCCCGCGCTCCGGGAAATCGCGCTGGGAGAATGGGAAGACCGTGCATGGGGCGACATCATGCGGAGGTGCCCGGACTATATGCGCTGGTTTGACGGCGAGGGAGGCATCGTTGTCAAAGACGCGGAAACCTACATAGAAGCGCGTGACCGGCTCAGAGCCGCCCTCGCGAAGATCGCGGCGAAGCACGAGGGGCAGGATGTAGCCGTTGTGTCGCACGGCAGCGTGGCGCGCTCCCTGTTAACCCTGTTTGCCGGCCGGGTTGTGCCGCATCTCGACAACGCCTCGGTGAGCTGTGCGGAATGGGAAGGGAACGGCGCCCGTGTGCTGAGCATCGGCGAAAACCGCTTTTTGGGCGCGCTGTCCACCCATGCCAAACAGGCGTGGTGGCGTAACGAGCCGGGGCGAATCCACGACGCGGAGCTGTGGTTTAACCCCGCCCGCCTGCCGGAGGATCTCCCTGCCGCGGCGGAGATGGGGCGGCTCGCGTGGCAGACGGTTTACGGCACGATGGACGGATATAACGGGGAAATGAGCGCCCGCGCGCTGACGGATTCCGCGCACCCGCGCTACCTGCAGTTCGCGATGAACGGCGAAGAACGGATCGGTCTGCTTCATATGCGCGACGCGGGGCGGCTGTCGGTCAGCGACGGGCACATCGCGCTGTTCTACCTTGAGCCCGGCAAACGCGGGCGGGGTCTGGGCGCGCAGCTGCTGGGCGAAGCCGTAAGCATCGCCCGCAGTCTGGGCAAGACCGGGCTGTCTTTACGGGTATACCATCAAAACGCGCAGGCGATTGCCTTTTACCGAAAGATGGGTTTCACCCTCTGCGGATCCGAAAAGGGACTGTTCGGCACGGTGCTTCATATGCGGATGGGGATCGAGGTGCCTGACAAACATCGCTCTTGAACGCTCCCGCCGGATATGGTACAATGGACACAAAACAAAAGTGGGAGTGATACCGTATGGTCAATATGCCGCTTGTGAAGGCGGGCATTGTGGCGGTGAGCCGCGACTGTTTTCCGATGTCGCTGAGCGAAAGCCGCCGCGCCGCTTTGGTGAAAGAGTGCGCCGCGCGGGGAATCGATGTCTATGAAGTCAAAACGACGGTGGAGAGCGAAACCGACGCGGTCGCCGCGCTGAAGGAACTGCGGGACAACGGCGTCAACGCGCTGGTATTGTTTTTGGGGAATTTCGGCCCGGAGGGGCCGGAGACGTATATCGTGCAGGAGTTCCGCGGTCCCGCGATGGTCGCCGCCGCCGCCGAGGAGACGGTCGCCGCCGCCGGACGCGGAGACGCGTTCTGCGGACTGCTCAACTGTTCGTATAACTTAGGTCTGCGCGGCGTGAGCGCCGTCATTCCTGAGCGCCCGGTCGGTTCGGCGGCGGAGCTTGCGGCGGAGATTCAAAAATTTATCCCGGTGGCGCGGGCGCTGATCGGCGTACGCGCAATGAAGATTTTCTCGTTCGGTCCCCGCCCCTACGATTTCCTCGCCTGCAACGCGCCGCTCAAGCCGCTGTATGACTTGGGCGTGACCGTGATGGAAAACTCCGAGCTTGATCTGTTCGCCGCGTACAAAGCCCACGACGGCGACAAGCGGATCGACGCGGTGACGCAGGATATGGCGAAGGAGCTGGGTTCGTCCCCCTATACCGGGATCCTGCCCCGTCTCGCCCAATACGAGCTGACCCTGCTTGACTTCATGGAAAAGAACCTCGGTTACTGCGAATTCGGCGTCTTCGCCAACAAATGCTGGCCGGCCTTCCAGACAGAATTCCGGTTCGTGCCCTGCTTTGTCAACGCCCGCCTCGCGTCGCGCGGAATTCCGGTGGCGTGCGAGACGGACATATACGGCGCGTTGAGCGAGTACATCATCACCCTTGTGACCGGCAAACCGGCGACCCTGCTCGACATCAACAACACCGTGCCGCCCGCGATGGCGGCGAACGCGCCGGGTTACCAAGCGTCCGACCTGTTTATGGGGTTCCACTGCGGCAACACCGCCGCCTGTTACCTGCGCAAGCCTGTTATGGGTTACCAGCAGATCATGAAGCGCTCCTTAGAGCCGGACGGAGAGCCGGACATTACGCGCGGCACGCTGGAGGGCGACTTTATCGCAGGTCCTGTGACGCTGTTCCGCCTGCAAGCCAACGCGTCCGGCGTGTTGAAGAGCTATATCGCCCAAGGGGAAATTCTGGATATGGAAACCGGGTCCTTCGGCGGCATCGGCGTGATCGCCGTGCCGGAACTGGCGCGGTTTTACCGTCATGTGCTGGTGGGCGGGCGCTTCCCGCACCACGCGGGCGTCGCGTTTGCCCATGCCGGGGAGGCGTTGTTCGAGACAGTCAAGGCGCTGGGCGTTGCCGATATAGGGTTCAACCAGCCCAAAGGGGTGCTGTATCCCTCCGAGAACCCGTTCGCTTCCCTATAAAGGAAAACCCCCAATATTTTTCTTCATATGAAGAGGTAGGAGCTTCGCTATGTTAAACGATCTGAAACGCCAAGTCTGCAAGGCGAACAAAGAGCTGATGGAACAGGGGGTCGTCCGCTTCACATGGGGCAACGTATCGGGGTTCGACCCCTCGATGGGGCTGTATGTCATCAAGCCCAGCGGGGTGCCGTATGACGAGCTGCAGCCGGAGCTGATGGTGGTGATGAGCATGGAGGGCACCAAGGTGGAGGGGCGGCTGGAACCTTCGGTGGACAGCGAGATCCACCGCGCCATCTACATGGCGTGGCCGTTCTCGGTCGCGGCGGTCGCGCACACCCATTCCACCTACGCCGTGGCGTACGCGCAGGCGGGGCTTCCGATTCCGCCGATGGGCACCACCCACGCCGACTATTTCGGCGGCGCGGTTCCGGTCACCCGTGCGCTGACGCCGGAGGAAATCAAAGAGCAGTACGAATACAACACCGGCAACCTGATCGTCGCGACGGCGAAAGACCCGGAGAAAATCCCCGCCGTGCTGGTGGAACGCCACGGTCCGTTCGTGTGGGGCAAAACGCCGATGGACGCGGTGAAAACCGCCGTCATCTTAGAAGAGGTCGCGAAGTCCGGCTACCTCACCCGCTCGCTCAACCCGCAGGCGGGGGAAGGGTTTGACCCCGCGCTTCTTGACAAGCATTTTTCGCGCAGGAACGGCGCGGGGGCGTACTACGGGCAGAAGTGAGCTTCCCGATCCGCGCTTGCAAGACGCTTGGTCGGGCGTATTGAGCTGGTTATTTGACGGCGCGCGGTTTGGCGAGGGTTGGACGCCCGCCAAGCTGCGCGTCTTCACCAAGCTTGCCAAAGCCCTTGTGGGCGAAGGGAACTGGGTTTCGGGCAAGGAGAACGTCCCGGAGGCTGTCTTCCCCGGGAGAGCGCTGGTCTGGATGCCGCGCGGCGGCGGGAAGGAGCTGGTCCGGCACATCCGGGACGGTATCGCGCACGGCGAGACGAAGATAACCAAGCGCGGCGGCGAGCTGTGGATTCTGATCCGCGGGGCGGGCAGGGACAGCAAACCGTCGGCGGTGATCCATATCCCGGCGAGCCTCATCGTGCGGCTGCATCGGGCGTATTTGGAAATGGAGCGCGGAGAGGCATAGCCGCATGAACCGCGCGAAACAGGACACAATAGGGTGTCCTATTTTGCGTTTTAGGGAGGTTTTGCCTATGCCGGCGACCAAACGCACCGATTTGGCGATGGAGGCGCGGGAGCTGTTTCAGCAGAGCGCCAAGGAAACGACCGAGATAGACGGTGTCATTGCGCGGGAATACAGGCTGCATGGCTGCCCGGTGACGCGGGTGGAAGTCAAAAATGAGAAAGGTGAGCAAGCTCTGGGAAAGCCGGCCGGCACATACGTGACCGTCGAGACGCAAGGATTGATGCGTCATGAAGACGGCGCGTTTAAACGGTCTGTACAAGCCGTCGCGGACGAGCTGTCTCCGTTACTCCCGGTCGGCGGCATATACGGCGTGCTGTTGGCGGGTCTCGGCAACCGCGACATTACCCCCGATTCGGTCGGACCTCTCGCGATGCGCTACAGTATCGTTACGCGGCATCTTGTTGATAAAATGCCCGAGGAGTTTGGGCATATGCGGCCTGTGGCGGCGATTGCGCCGGGCGTTCTCGGCACCACCGGCATGGAGAGCGCGGAAATGATTCAGGGTGCGATTCAGCACATGCGCCCCGGCGCGGTGATCATCGTGGACGCGTTAACCTCGCGCCGGCTGTCCCGCCTATGCAGCACCGTGCAAATCGCGGACAGCGGCATCGTGCCCGGCTCCGGCGTAGGCAACGCGCGCGCCGCGCTGAACAAAAAGACCCTGGGCGTGCCGGTCATTTCCGTCGGGGTGCCGACGGTCGTCGACGCGGTGACGCTGATGTCCGACCTCACCGAACAGGCCGGTCTGCCCGAACCGGACTGGAGCGAAATCGCAAAATTTTCCGGCGGTTTGATGGTCACGCCGAAAGAGATTGACACACAGGTGGAAAACCTCGCCCGTGTCGTCGGCTACGCGCTGAGCATCGCGCTGCACCCCGAAATGAGCGTAGAAGACGTTCAGGGGTTTTTATCGTAGAGTCATTATAAACCTAATCAACCAGCGTCATCGCGCCGGCGATCACCAGCACTGCCAAGAGCAGCGCAATCGCGCTGAACAGGAAGATCGCCGCAATCAGTGCGCCTTTCGCAGTTTTAGGAAGGTCTTTCCCGTTGAGTTTTAGGGTGATTCCGCAGATAACGGCGACAATGACGCTGACGGCAAAAACAGGGTCTTTTATCAGCGCCCAGAGCGCTCTAATAATTTCTTCAAACATGAGCGGATATATACGCATCCATCGCGGCGGCGGCTTTTTTACCGGCGCCCATCGCGAGAATCACGGTAGCCGCGCCGGTGGCGATGTCGCCGCCCGCGTAAACGCCGGACCGGGAGGTGGCGCAGGTCACACTGTCGGTTAGGATACAGCCGCGCCCGTTCAGCTCCAAGCCCTCTGTCGTCTGTGCGACCAAAGGGTTCGGGGTCGTGCCGATGGCGACGATCGCCATGTCGCAGTCAACCGTATAGCGCTCCCCGGCAACCGGCACGGGCTTACGGCGCCCGGAACCATCCGGCTCGCTCAACTCCATCCTCTGGCAAACGGCGGCGCGGACACGTCCTTGCCCGTCCGGCAGATATTCGGCGGGCGCGGAGAGGAAGTCGAAGACAACGCCCTCCTCGCGGGCGTGAAAAACCTCTTCCGCGCGGGCGGGCAGTTCCTCCGCGCTGCGGCGGTAGAGAATCCGCACCTCTTCCGCGCCCAGACGCAGGGCGCAGCGGGCGGCGTCCATCGCCACGTTGCCGCCGCCTACGACGACGACGCGTTTGCCCTTCTGTACCGGCGTATCCGCTTCGTCCAGATACGCCTTCATCAGGTTGACGCGGGTCAGGAACTCGTTGGCGGAGTAAACGCCGTTTAGGTTTTCGCCGGGGATGCCCATAAACACCGGAAGCCCCGCGCCAACGCCGAGAAACACAGCGGCATAACCGCGCGCAAACAGCTCGTCCACGGTAAACAGCCGCCCGATCACGGCGTTGACCTCAAACGTCACGCCGAGACCGCGCAGGTTTTCGATCTCCCGCCTGACCACCGCCTTTGGCAGGCGAAATTCGGGAATCCCATATGTCAAAACGCCGCCCGGTTCATGGAACGCTTCAAACACCGTCACGGCGTAGCCGCGCCGCGCCAATTCTCCCGAACAAGTCAGCCCGGCGGGTCCCGAGCCTACGATTGCTACCTTTTCGCGTTTTTGGGAAACATTGCGTACCGCCGGTTGGTCGTCAAGCCGGCTCTGTTCGTCGTGCCAATCGGCGACAAAGCGCTCCACACGCCCCACGCCGACCGGCTCTCCTTTGATGCCGCGTACGCAGAGAGCCTCACACTGCCGTTCTTGCGGGCAGACCCTGCCGCAGACAGCGGGCAGCGTATTCTGTGCGTACACGGCATCGTAAGCGCCGGCATAATTCCCCTTCGCGGTGAGTGCCAAAAACTCCGGGATCGGCACCGAGACGGGGCATCCGGCGACGCAGGGGCGGTTGTTGCATCCGAGGCAGCGAGACGCTTCGCGTTTCGCCTGCTCCGGCGTGTACCCCAGCGCCGCCTCCGAAAAATTACGCCGGCGTTCCTGCGGCGGCTGTTCCCGCATCGGGATTTTTTGCTGGTTTGCCATATTATAGGGTTCTCCTTCTTGTCGTCAGTCAGGCTAGCCCTATTATATAGACAGGTACGCAAGCTGTCAAGGAAATCCACGGCACAGAAGTAACGATTTCTCTTTACGGTTGTATCACGCTAAACCAACGCCCCGGTTACGACACCGCGCTTGCCGCGTCCTGCCAAGTGAGGGTTTTTATCTCCGCGAAGGTGTTGTAATCATAGCTCACAACACCGGTTGAGCCGATCAGGTAGAGCTTATTGCCGATAAAGCAGAGGCGATTGTTGTAGTTGTACTGCTCCTCGGGGTTCAGTTCGGCGGCGACGCTCAGTTCCCCGCCGTCCACCCGCAGGATAAACGCGCTCCAGAATCTGTCTGACATATTCCAGCGGTCCATGATAAACCCATACAGTCCGCGCTGCGGGTCGCACATCAGCGCGCGGGGGTTATAGGTAACGTCGGCATACCCTTCGCCCAGCCGCAAAACGTCCGCTTCTTTCGGGTTATACGGATCGGTTACGTCAAAGAGGGAGACCTTCAACCCTACGTCACGGAACCCGACGACCGTCTCCACGCCGTTTTCGTCGCGGGTATACAGCTCCTGCGTATCCCGCCCGATTCCGAGCAGCATGCCCTCACCCACCGGGTGCAGATACTGCGAGAAGCCCGGTATCTTCAGCTCACCCAGCACTTTGGGGTTGTGCGGGTCGGAGAGGTCGATCGTAAACAGCGGGTCGGTGTTCTCAAATGTCACGATGTATCCCAGATCTCCCATAAAGCGCATGGATTGCAGCTGTTCGTCCGGCATCAGAGGTCCCACGCGCCCGGCGGGCTTCATGTCAGCGTCCAGCACGCTCACATAGCTCCCGACGCCCCATGCCGTCGTCGCGATACGGAAGTACCCGTCATGCTCGTCCATGCTGTACTGGCTGATCGGCGAACCGCTGACGGTTCCCTTGCCGGAGTAGAAGACATCCCCGTCCTCCACGGTAAAACGCAGAATGTCGGTCAGCGCTTCGCCCGGCTCCCATATCACATTTCCGTCCGCCTCTGTCTCTGTTCCCTCGAGATAGCGCCACTGCGTCAGATACATCGCGTTCAGGCTCATATAGAGCTGGCTGCCCGCGCCGAGGTACGCCTTCGGCTCAAACGGCGCGTCGTCGTTGACATTCAGCGTACCGATCAGCAGGTAACTGCTGTCGGTCGTACCGGGGATGTAGTAAATGTTGTCGTACGGGAACGGCACATATTCCCCTTCGGTATCGCGTACATACGGCAGTATATCTTCGCTGTCGGCCGCGTCATACGGCACGCCCCATACCGGCTTGTTCGTTACCATATACACCGTGTCGCCGATGACCCGCGTCGCGACGTTCCAGCCGTCCAGCGACACATGCCGCGTCTCGGCCGGCGCGGCGCGGTCGGTGATGTCGTATACGGCCAGCACGGTAAAGTTCCGCTGCGGCATCCACATATCCATTTCGGGAGCCACTCTGGAGGCGGCGTCGGGTTCGGGGAGATCTGTTTCGGTATCAACACCGTCATAGAGGGGGACGATGTCCGTCACATATTCCTGCGCCACGATAACCAGCTTGTCGCCGATCAGGTAAAACTCCTGCCCCCATAAATCGCCGCGCAGTTCGATGACCGACACAACCTTCATCGCGGCGGCGTCAATGATGCGCAGCTTGTTGTCCGCCAGCGCGTAAAGGTACTTCCCGTCGGTTTTGACGATATCGCCTTCATTCACGCCCGCGACCTGCTCGTTCGTATCGGAGAAATTCCCCGATGTATCCGACGGAGCGGCGGACGCTCCCGCTTCGTTTTCGGCAACAGAGTCTCTCGCAATACCGTCTGTTCCCCAACCGCCGGCGTCCGTCATCGCGCCGCGTTCTTTCAGCAGCTTGAGCAGCGTCTCTTTATTCCCGACCACCGGTAGCGTTTCTTTCGCCTCGGTTTCTGCCAGAATGCTGTCGATCATTTTGACTTTATACACGTCGCCGTCGCTGACAATGTTTTCCGGCGGTCTGTACAGCGCCGCGCCGCTCCCGGCAGAGTTCGCGCTCCCGCCGACAAGCAGCACCACGCTTACCGCAACCACCAGCAGCGCGGTAACAGACAGAA
>JAISVY010000014.1 GCA_031271325.1 Oscillospiraceae bacterium | reverse complement strand
TGCTTTTGCGGTCTTCCGCAGGGGCTGTTTAGGTTGCTTATTTTCATGATCCCACATCCCAAAAATATGATGTAATATAACGCAGCAATATCACACTGTGCGAGGATACAACGGACTTTGGCGGTGTATGTCATTATATGCCCGGGGGGAATCATCCGACACCGGAACACCAATCATCCCCCCCATCTCAAACTTGCCGCAACATCAAGCCAGTTGACGCGGCGCGGCGTGACCGCCGCCATAACCGTTGTGACACCGAGCGCCGCCAAAGTCATAAACGGTTTCTTTTTAATTTGACAACAACCGTGTTATCCGTTATAATGTCACAAAAAGAACGGGAGAGTGATGGGATGGTTCAGGGAATTGCAACGGCGGCACTGCTTCTGTTTGCGGTCGGGATGGTCGCCATAGGATTGGTCAGCAAGAAACGCGCCTCGACTGTGGAAGGGTTTGTGCTGGGCGGGCGGCGCGTCGGTCCTTGGATGTCGGCGTTCGCTTACGGCACCACGTATTTTTCCGCCGTGATCTTTGTGGGATACGCCGGGACGCACGGCTGGAATATCGGGATCGCCTCGATATGGATCGGCATCGGCAACGCGCTGATCGGCTGTCTGGTGTCTTGGAAACTGCTCGCCGCCCGCACCCGCCGGATGACGCACGTGCTGGGCGCGCGCACCATGCCGGAACTGCTGGAAGGGCGCTACCTCTCCAAAAACATGAAGGTATTTTCCGCCTGCGTGATATTTGTTTTTTTGATGCCGTACGCCGCTTCGGTATATAAAGGTCTGGGGATGCTCTTTTCGTCCGTCTTCTTCCCGGAATTAGACCCGGTTGCGGACGCCGCGTTTATGGGGATGTCTGCGACAAACCTGTGTATCTTGATCGTTGCCGTGCTGACCGCCGCCTATTTGGTGCTGGGCGGTTATTCCGCCATTGCGCTGAGCGACTTCATTCAGGGGATTATTATGATCGCCGGCGTGGTGATACTGGTGATCGCGATGACGATGCACCCGAAAGTCGGGGGCTTCGGCAACGTGATTTCGGAATTGAAGAACATCGACGCGAGCTTGGTGGACATCACCGGCGGGGGACAGCGGTCGTTTTTGCTGACCAACATTTTGCTCACCAGCATCGGGGTGTTCGGGCTGCCGCAGATGGCGCAGAAATTTTACGCGATTAAAGACCAAGCGTCGGTCAAACGCGCGACCATCGTGTCCACGGTGTTCGCGATGATCATCGGGTGCGGCGCGTACTATGTCGGTTCTCTCTCCCATCTGGTGCTGAAGGGACACGCGCTGGAGGGAGAGTTGCTGTTCGGCAGCGCCAGCACCGACAGCATCATCCCGACCATGCTGATGGATGCCTTCTCCAACTCGGTTCCCGGTATGATTCTGCTGGCCGTGATTCTTCTGCTTGTTCTCTCGGCTTCGATGTCCACCCTGTCTTCGGTGGTGCTAACGTCTGCTACGGCGATAACGGTTGATCTGGTTTTCCGCCTCAAGACGGACGAAAAGCGGCAGATCAACGTGACGCGCCTGTTTTGCCTGCTGTTCGTCGCGTGCAGTTTTGTCTTCGCGACGTTTAACTTCGCGGTGATCGTGTCGATCATGTCCTACTCGTGGGGTGTCGTGGCAGGCTGCTTCATCGGTCCGTATGTGTGGGGATTGTTTTCTAAGAAGATTACCCGCGCCGGGGCGTGGGCGGGGATGCTGGGCGCGATCCTGACCGTCGCGGGCATGACGGTTTACAATATGGCGTGGAACATGAGCCGCCCGTTCTATCCGACATTGTTTGCAAGTTCGCCGCGCGATATGACGCTGTACGAGGCGTTCTCCGCCGCATCAAAAAACTCGCCGCTGTTCGGCGTCGTCGCGATGGGCGTTTCGCTGGCGCTGGTGCCGCTCGTCAGTCTGCTGACGCAGAAATATAAATACAGCAAGGAGCATACGGAAAAGGTGTTTAGCGATGTGGCAGCATGACATAGAGACAATGCCGCGCGAAAGAATCCGCGCGCTGCAGGAAGAGCGGTTTTTGAAAACGTGGAACCATATCTGGGACCACGCTCCGGCGCAGCGCGGAATCTTGCGCGGGGCAGGGATTGAGCGGGGGGACGTGACGACCCTCGCGGATATTTCAAAACTGCCGTTTACCGACAAGAAGGCGTTTACCGATAACTATCCGTTCGGGCTGTTCGCCGTGCCGAAGGAAGAGATTGTCCGCCTGCACGGCACGTCCGGCACAACCGGGAAACCCGCGATGGGCGCGTATACGGCGGGCGATATGGCGGTCTGGAAAGATTTGATCGCGCGGGTTTGCGCCGCCGCCGGAGTAACCAAGAGTGACCTCGCGCAGGTTTCGTTCGGCTACGGATTGTTTACCGGCGGGTTCGGACTGCATCAGGGGCTGGAGCATATGGGCGTATGCGTCCTGCCGATGAGCTCGGGGCAGACCGAAAAACAGCTGATGATGATGCGCGACATGGGCGCGACGGTGCTGATCTCCACGCCGTCTTACGCGCTGTATCTGTCCGAAGCCGTGCGGGAACACGGGATCAAAGACCGGCTCAAACTGCGCGTCGGGCTGTTTGGCGGGGAAGGGCACACCCCGGAGATGGCGGCGCAGATCGAGGAAAACCTCGGCATCACCGCCACCAGCAACTACGGTCTGTGCGAGCTGACCGGTCCCGGCGTATCCGGCGACTGCCTGATTCGCGAAGGGATGCACATCGCGGAAGACCATTTCTACGCGGAGGTCATCGATCCCGACACCGGCGCGGCGCTGCCGGAAGGGGAGATGGGGGAGCTGGTTGTTACGCCGCTGTCGCGGGAGGCGCTGCCGCTGATCCGCTACCGCACGAAAGACATCACACGCCTGACATACGAACCGTGCCCCTGCGGGCGCACACACGCCCGTATGGCTCCGACGCTGGGGCGCAGCGACGACATGCTGATCATCCGCGGCGTGAACGTCTTCCCGTCTCAGATCGAGAGTGTGCTGATCCGGCAGGAGCATATCGGACCGCATTATCTGCTGGTCGTCCGGCGCGAAGGCGTGATGGACACGCTGGAGGTGCAGGTCGAGCTGATCGACGGTTCGGTGCTGGAAAGCTACTCGATGCTGGAGCGTATCCGTAACGACATACAGAGCAAAATTAAAGACATATTGGGACTGACCGTCAAGGTGTCGCTGGTCGCCCCGCAGACAATCGAACGCTTTATGGGCAAAGCCCGGAGGGTAAAAGATGAACGATAAAAAGCGACTGATGATGGGCAACGAGGCGGTGGCGCGCGGGCTCTGCGAGGCTGGTTGCTCCTTTGTGTCCAGTTATCCCGGCACGCCCAGCACGGAGATCACCGAGTTCGCCGCAAAAAACGTATACGCGGAATGGGCGCCGAATGAAAAGGTCGCCGTGGAAGCCGCGATCGGCGCGTCGCTCGCGGGAGCGAGGGCGTTTTCGGGTATGAAGCACGTCGGGCTGAACGTCGCCGCCGATCCGCTCTTCACCGCCGCGTATACCGGCGTTAACGGCGCTCTGGTGATCGCGGTGGCCGACGACCCCGGCTGCCACTCCTCACAGAATGAACAGGACAGCCGCCATTACGCCGAAGCGATGAAACTGCCGATGCTGGAGCCGTCCGATTCTCAGGAATGCCTGGACTATACCAAAGCGGCGTTCGAACTTTCCGAGCGTTTTGACACGCCGGTGCTGCTGCGGCTCTCAACCCGCGTCAGCCACTCGCGCTCGGCGGTGAGCGCCGGGGAAGCCATCCGTCCAACCCTGCGCGAATACGGGAAGAACCCCGCAAAGTTCGTGATGGTACCCGCTGCCGCGCGTGTCCGTCACGCGGCGCTGGAAGAGCGGCTCGCCGAGATCGGCTTCGAGTGCGAAACGGGCGAGCTGAACCGCGTGGAGTGGGGAACCGACCGGAAGCTGGGCGTGATCACGAGCGGGATCTCATACCAGACGGCGCGGGAAGCGCTGGGCGACAGCGTATCTTACTGCAAACTCGGCATGGTGTACCCGCTGCCGGTGGAGCCGCTGCGGGAACTGGCCGCCACGGTGGACGAGATATGGGTGATCGAGGAACTGGATGACTTTATCGAAACGCACTGCAAAAAACACGGCATCAAGGTGCGCGGTAAAGCCGAGCTTTCGCCGCTTGGCGAGTACACGGTTCCGCAGCTGCGGGAAGCGGTCTTGGGCGTGAAGACCGAAGAGCCGCTTGCGTTCCTGGCGAACAACGTACCCCCGCGCCCTCCGGCGCTGTGCCCCGGCTGCCCGCATCTGGGTACGTTCGGCGTGATCAAAAAGCTGGGACTGACGGTAATGGGCGATATCGGGTGCTATACCCTCGGCGCGTCGCCGCCGCTTTCGGCGATGGATATGTGCGTCTGTATGGGCGCTTCGGTTTCCTCGCTTCACGGGTTTTTGAAGGCGCGTCCCGACTGGTCGGACAGGACGGTCGCCGTAATCGGGGACTCCACCTTTATGCACTCCGGTCTGACCGGGCTGATGAATATCGTCTACAACCAAAGCCCCGCAACCGTGATGATTCTGGACAACTCGATCACCGGTATGACCGGGCATCAACCCAATCCCGGCACCGGCGTGACGCTCACCGGGAGCGAGGTTGCGGCGCTTGATCTCGAAACCGTATGCCGCGCGCTGGGCGTGAAGCGGGTTGTCACCGCCGACCCGCGCGATACGCAAGGTCTGGAAGCGGCGCTGAAGGAAGAACTCGCGGCGGCGGAGCCCTCTGTCGTCATTGTGCGCCGCGCGTGCGCCCTGTTGGAGGGGAAGGTATGATCAACATTGTCATCGCCGGGGTTGGCGGGCAGGGGAGTATCCTTGCCGCGAAGGTTTTGGGCAGCCTGTACTTATCGCACGGGCTGGATGTAAAGGTCAACGAAGTGCACGGTATGAGCCAGCGCGGCGGCAGCGTCGTCACGATGGTTCGGGCGGGGGAGAAGGTGTACAGTCCGCTGGTTTCCCCCGGAGAAGCAGACCTTTTAATCGGGTTGGAGTGTCAGGAGGCGATGCGGGCGGTTCCGTTTTTGTCGCCGGACGGCAAAGCGGTTATTTCGCTGCGCAATATCCCGATCCGGCAGCAACAGGCGGGTTCGGCTTCTGGGAGCGGCGTAATCGGCCGAGACTGTTTGCAGATTGACGCGCTGGCGCTCGCGAAAGAGGCGGGGAACCCGCGCTGCGAGAACGTCGTGCTGCTGGGAGCCGCTTCAAAGTTCCTGAACTTTACGCGGGATGAATGGGAGAGCGCAATACGGGAACACATAAAGCCGCAGCACATAGAAGTAAACCTAAAAGCCTTTACACTAGGTGAGAAAGCCGGGGAGGAATGTTTATGAAATACTGGAACCCAGAAATCGAAACAATGAGCCGCGACGCGTTAACCGCGCTGCAAAGCGAACGCCTGCAAAAGGCGCTGCGCCACGCCTACGAAAACTGCAAGCCCTATCGCGCGAAGATGGAGAGCGCGGGATTGCAGCCGGGCGACATTAAGAGCGTGGAAGAGCTTTGGAAACTGCCGATGACGGTGAAGAACGACCTGCGCGATACTTACCCTTACGGCATGTTCGCCGTCCCGATGAAAGATGTCGTACGGATTCACGCCTCTTCCGGCACCACCGGCAAGCAGACGGTCGTCGGGTACACGGCGGGCGACATCGCCATTTGGGGTGAATGTATGGCGCGGTGCCTGATCATGGCCGGAGCGAACAGCGAAGACATCCTGCATGTTTCATACGGTTACGGTCTGTTTACCGGAGGGCTTGGCGGGCACATCGGCGGCGAGACAATCGGCGCCGCGACCATCCCCGCCTCGACGGGAAACACCAAACGCCAGCTGCAAATGTTCACGGACTTCGGCTCAACCGTGCTGCTGTGTACGCCGTCATACGCGATGCACCTCGGCGACGCGGTGCACGAGGCGGGGATCCGCGATCAGATCAAACTGCGGGTCGGCGTGTTCGGCGCGGAACCGTGGACGGAAGAAATGCGCGATGAGATCGAAAACCGCCTCGGCATACGCGCCCATGACATATACGGGCTGTCGGAGGTAATGGGTCCCGGCGTTTCCTGCGACTGCGAGCAACGGAACGGGCTGCACGTGATGGAAGACCACTTCCTTGTGGAGATTATAGACCCCGCGACCGGGAAGCCCGTACCGGACGGCACGCCGGGCGAGCTGGTGTTCACCTGCGTCACCAAAGAGGCGCTGCCGCTGATTCGCTACAACACGCGCGACATCTGCACGATTGACCGAAGCCCCTGCGCCTGTGGGCGGAACCTGACCCGTATGGGCAAGATCACCGGGCGCACCGACGATATGCTGATTATCCGCGGCGTCAACGTCTTCCCTTCACAGGTAGAAAGCGTACTGCTCGGTATCGCGGGCGTCGCGCCCTATTACCGGCTGGTGGTTGACCGCGTGAACAATCTGGATACGCTGGAGATTCAGGTAGAGATGACCGAAGGGCTGTTTTCCGACGAGGAACGCCGGATAGAATCCCTCGTGCGGCGCATCGAGAAAGAGGTTTTGAGCGCGCTCGGGATTTCGGCGAAGGTCACGATGGTGTCGCACGGCACGATCGAACGCTTTGAGGGGAAAGCGAAGCGTGTCTTAGACCGCAGGTAATGTCGGCTGCCTCCGGCGGCTCAAAAAAATGTTCTAATTTTATGGGGGGTTTATCGATGGTTATTGAGCAAATATCGGTATTTGTGGAGAACAAGCAGGGAGCGCTGTCAGAGATTTTGGCCATTCTCGCGGAAGGTCAGGTGGATTTGCGCGCCATTTCGATCGCCGACACCAGCGACTTCGGCATCCTGCGTATGATCGTCCCCGATTCGAACAACGCGCTGGCGCTGTTCAAGGCAAAGGGCGTCACGGCGAGCAAGACCGAGGTGACCGGGTGCAAACTGCCCGACGAACCGGGCGCTTTGTACCGTGTTTTGAAAACGCTCTGCGACGCCGGAATCTCGGTGGAATACATCTACGCGTTCATCACGCGGCGCGACGAAGACGCTTACGTGATCGTGCGCGTTGAGGACAACGCGAAAGCGCAGGATGTTCTGCGGGCGGCGGGGCACGTCATTATTGGTCCGGAGGACGTGAAATCGCTTTGACCGATCTGAAAGCGCTGGCGGAAAAAGCCGAAGCCGCTCTGGCTCCGGCTTACGCCGCTTTTGACCGTACGGCGCTGCTCAACACGGAAAAGGTGCTGAACGCGTTTGGCAGGCACAGGGTTTCCGACAGCCATTTCGCGCCGTCTACCGGGTACGGTTATAACGACCCGGGGCGGGACGTGCTTGACGCGGTGTTCGCCGGCGTGATGGGGACGGAGGACGCGATTGTGCGGACATCGTTTGCCAGCGGCACCCACGCCATTGCGTGCGCCCTGCGCGCCGTTGCCCCGCAAGGGGGTTACCTGAGCCTGACAGGGGAACCGTATGACACACTGCGCGGGTTGATGCCGTATTCTGTCCGAAGAACCGGAGCGCCCGGTGAGATCCCGGCGGCGCTGTTTATTCAGCGCTCGCGGGGGTACTCCGCCCGGAAAGCGCTGTCGGTCGCCGAAGTGAACGCGTTGATCGCCGAAGCCCGGAAACAATTGGACGTGCCGGTGGTGGTGGACAACTGCTACTGTGAATTCGTGGAGGAAGAAGAACCGTGCGCCGCCGACCTGATCGCGGGTTCGCTGATCAAGAACCCCGGCGGCGGTCTTGCTCCCTGCGGCGGTTATGTCGCCGGGCGGCGGGAACTGGTGGAGAAAGCCGCCGTCATACTGAACGGGGTCGGGCGGGAATGCGGCGCGAACCCCGGCGGGAACCGCCTGATTTTCCAAGGTTTGTTCCAAGCGCCGCACACCGTGGCGCAGGCGCTGAAGACGGCGGCGTTCGCCGCGTTTATGCTGCGGGAACTGGGATATACCGTATCCCCCCTGCCGGAGGAGGCGCGCAGCGACATTATACAGGCAATTTATTTTCGCGCGCCGGAGGCGCTGCTGCGGTTTGCCCGGGGAATACAAAAGGGCAGCCCGGTTGACAGCTTCGTTACGCCGGAGGCGTGGGATATGCCGGGGTATGACAACCCGGTCGTGATGGCGGCGGGAACGTTTGTACAGGGCGCGTCTATTGAGCTGAGCTGTGACGCGCCGATGCGGGAGCCGTATACGGCATACTTACAGGGCGGGCTGACGTATGAGGCGGGGAAACTGGGAATCCTCGCCGCGCTGGAGGCGTTATGCGCGTCTTAGGGATCGATCCGGGGCTTGCGATTGTGGGGTTCGGCGTGCTGGACTGCGCCAAAGGCAGTCCCGCGCATATCCGGCACGGCGTGATACGCACACCGGCGGGGGAGAAGCTGGAGCGGCGCCTGCTGACCGTCTACGAGGATTTCACCGAGCTGTTGGAGACGTTCAAACCGGACGCGCTGGGAATCGAGGAGCTGTATTTTCAAAAAAATGTCAACACGGGGCTGCCGGTCGCGCACAGCCGGGGCGTGATTCTGATGGCGGCGGCGCGGTACGGGCTGCCGGTCGCGGAATACTCGCCGCAGCAGGTGAAACTCGCCGTTACGGGCTACGGGAACGCGGATAAGAAGCAGGTTATGGAAATGACGCGGACATTGCTGCGCCTGACGCATATGCCGCGTCCCGACGACGCCGCCGACGCGCTGGCGGTCGCGATCTGCCATGCCTACACGGCGGGTTCGGTGTTGGGGAAGCTCTCATAAAACCCTGAATTTGACAATGGAGAAGCTCTAAAAACCTCATGTTCGCCGCAGGCGAACGAGCGGAGCGCTTGCGAACAGGCGCTTTAGCGCGGCATCGCAAGCCGGAGCGGGAGGTTTTTAAAGTGACACATCTCGCGCCTGCGGCGCTTCGGGTCGAAAAGGAGTTGTTCAGCAGCTCCTACATAGCAGCTGCGTCTTCAGATGTATTCAGCAGTTCCCCGATGATTTGGTTGGAGACTAAAAACCCCTTCGGCGTCAGCCGCCAGCGGTCGCCCTCGGTTTCGGCAAGCCCCCACTTGGCGCATT
>JAISVY010000111.1 GCA_031271325.1 Oscillospiraceae bacterium | reverse complement strand
TCGCGTATGGAAGACGATACCGCGGATTCGATAGTCGCCTAGAGCGTCGGTGTCAAACCCCATGGTCTGAAGGATCGCCTTCGGCGTTTCTCCGTCTGTGTATCGTTCCCAAAATTCCATTCTTTGGGGTACAGTTTACACCCATCATTGACTCTTGTACAATTTTGAAAATTATTTTTCGGCACCATATGCTGGAAAAACTCGGGCGACGGAGGGTGATTTATGCCTGACAGTCAGTAAAAACTTAACAACATAAAAGCGCTTTCGCGGCGCATAATAAAGTCGCGCAAAAGAGACGGCAGCCGCGGTATCAATCGGGTCAACCTACCGTCCCGCCGCTTCGGCAAAGCGCGCAATCAAGTTCTGGGAGTGACAAAATCAAATGGCCGCCACAAAAAAGAAAACCCCTTCTAAATCAAGCGCCAAGAAGTCGGGATCCTCATCGAAGAGCTGAATGACGTTCGGGGTTGCAGACAAAGCCCTTTTGCCTTCAGCCTGTGTCAGCCGCCCCCGGTTGGGGGCGGCTGTTCGTTTATACTTGACGGAACGCTTCATTTATGATACAAAAGTAAATAGATTCCCCTTTTATTTCAGGACATAGAGAAGGTTGTCATGAGAAAAATTACGCTATCGGTTTTCATGGCGCTGCTGCTGTGCGGTTGCACCGTACAACCGGAGCGGCTGCTTGCCGAGCCGCCGCCGTCTGTCGCACAACCGTCTATTGCGCCGTCGCCTCTCCCGGCGGTTTCCGTGCCGCCCGAACCGTCTCCCGAAGTACCGCCGCCCGAAGAGCCGTCCGAAGCGCCGGAGCCGATTAGGGCGACCATCCAGTTCGCAGGGGACATTATCCTCCACACCTCCCCCATCCGGGGCGCGGAGACGGGCAGGGATACATACGACTTCAAACCCTTCTTCGAGGCGGTCGCGCCGTATATCAACGGCGATCTGGCGTTGTGCAACATGGAATCGCCGGTTGACGTGTTCGGAAACAATCAGAACATCTCCACCTACCCGCGCTTCAATGCGCCCTATGAAATCCTAGAGGCGCTGAAACACGCGGGATTCAACCATCTGCTCAACGGCAACAACCACGTCTTCGACAAAGGTATGTCCGGGCTTGAAGCGACGCTGCGCAACTTTGATAAAGCGGGATTCGCCTCCGACGGAGCCCGCGCCGACGGGGAAAGCTTTCAGAAGCCGACCGTGCTGGACGTAAACGGCATACAGGTGGGTCTGCTCTCGTACACCGAGTCCGTCAACGGGCTGGATTCGCTTGCGACGGAGGAGCAAAGCGCATACGCGGTGCGGCGTTTCAGCACGGAGCACACCGAGGACATCCCCCGGATGTCGGAGGACATCGCGACCCTCCGGTCGGCGGGCGCGGAGCTTGTCGTCGTGTCGCTGCACTGGGGCGCGGAATATCATGACGCGCCCACCGAGATACAGCGGGAGATCGCCGAAAGCCTGTGCGACGCGGGGGCGGACGTGATTCTCGGCGGTCATTCCCATTGTGTGCAGCCAATTGAATGGTACAATAGAGACGGCGCACGCTGCCTGATCATGTACTCGCTCGGCAATTTCTTCGCCGACCAGACGGCGCTTGAAAATCCGATCGGTAAAACACAGTACGGGGCGCTGGTGACCCTGTCGGTGAGTAAATCGCCGGACGGAGACATAACGCTGGATGGCTGTACGGCGCTGCCGACGCTGTGCTGCAGAGACAAAAGCGGTACGCTCGGCGTGACCCACAGCATCCTGCCGCTGAGCGGCGGCAGCGAATCCGTACCCGCTTTCGTGACCGACGAGGGCAACCGCGCATGGGGCAGACGCGCGTTCGAGCACGTACTGAAAATCATCGGCGGCGGTTTCGTCCGCGGCACGGATCTGCTGGATACGTGAGGACGCCCGGCAGGCGAACAGGGAATTTTAACGCTTTAACAATATTCAAAATTTTCCTTTACAACCCGGACACAATTATATATACTGTATGTAATCGGTCGGGCGGATGCCAAACCGTAAATCAATCTGACAGGAAGTGTTTGAGGTGAAGACAACCAGCTTTTCCCCGCATAAGTCCTCGCTGGGGGTGGACGCTAATCTCCTTGTGCTGCTGCTCTTAATCGCCACCGCTTTGTTCGCTTGGATTCCCTTCGTAGGATTCGCGGCTTGGGTCGTTCCGCTCGTGTTTTTCTTCGTGGAGAAAAACAGCAAATTTGTAAAGTTCCAAATGGTGCAGGCTTTAATCCTCGGCGTTATCCAAGCGATTATCGCATTGATATTCTACATCATTTCCCTGTCGCTTGTGTGGTCTTTTGCCCTGAGCGCGTTAGTCGCCGTTGTGTGGATAGGAAGAATTGTCAACCTCGCCTTCTCTGCGCTCTTTATCTACATACTCATCATGGCGTACGGCTACAAACAAGTCGAGCTGCCGATACTCGGACCGATCGCGCACAAAGCGACCGACAAGCTCGAAGACATCAAAACAAGCGTTACCGCTTCCGCTCAGCCCGGTGGGAACGTATCCTGCCCCTTCTGCGGAGCCGCAAACCCCGCAGGCACAAATTTCTGCAGCGCCTGCGGCAAAAGCTTGGTGTAGCCGCCGGGATTATATCCCGGTACGAACCTGCCGCCCGTAATTCGAAATCAGGGCGCTCCGCGTCCGCGCGGCGATGCCGTTGCCGACGGTAAGGGTAAGCTGCACTTCTTGGCTTGGCGGTTCCCCGCCTTCAAACGCGGAATTGTCGAGCACCATATCGTAGGGCGGCGAAACAACCGCGTTCGTGTATATCGGCGAGGCGGGCATACCGCCCCATCCGCCGGCTATATGCGCGGAGTCGGTTCTGCCCGCCGAGGCATAAAGGGAACGGATTTTATAGCGCTCGGGAAAGATCCCCAGCGCCTGCAGGCGAACGAGCGCGGATTCCGCCATATCCACATTGTCAAATAAAGCCGAAATCTCCATAATGAAACCTCCGTACGAATAGTTTGCTATTAGTATGGAGGTTTTATGATTGGGTTATACCTGCCTAGATCAACGAATCCCGCAAGCGTTCGGCGTTTGTAAACAGCACGCCGCGCAAGCCTTCGGTTTCCGCCGCGCGCACCCGCTCCCGGCTGGTATCAACCCAAAAGCAGTGAGAAGGGGCGAGATTGTACAGACGGCACAGCTCCGTGTATGGGGGCGGCGCCTGCCCGTCGCAGGAGAACAGACCGCCTTCGAACAGCGTCATGAAGGGGTAGGTTTTGTGGATATGTTCCTTGCCGTCGGCTGCGGTTTCGGCATAAAAATAGAGACCGCGGTTCTGCGATTTCATGTCGAGCAGCAGCGCGACCGTTTCCCAGCGCGGCGTGAGACAGCGCGGCCAGTATTTAAGCGCCAGGCGAATATGATCCGCCTCTTCCGGGGTGCGGCGGCATAGCCATTCCAACGCTTCCTCCCGCTTGACGCTGCCTTCGGTCAGCATACGCCATTCGGGGCTTTCAAACACAAGGGTATATAAGCGCAGAGCGCGCGTTTCGTCTTTCCAAAGCGTGCGCAGCAAGGTGCGCGGGTCGTCGTAGAGCACCGTGCCGGTCAGCGAGAAGATGTAATCCATCGCGCAGCCCCCTTTTGACACGATTGTACATCAATCTGTGCCGGCTGTCAAATTCGGAATGCTTAAATTCAAACACCCTAATTTGATTGACACGACTGTGTGCATATGGTATTCTGCAAATAGAGAAGCCCAAAAAACCTCATGTTCGCCGCTAGGCGAACGGCTCGGGCGCTTACGGCGCTTCGGGCCGAAAAGGAGCGTAAACAGATGGAGATACGGTATTGCGCGCGGTGCCAAGAGTATGAGGAAGGGAACTTTTGCTCCCGCTGCGGTTCGCCGCTAACGGACGCGCCTCAGCAGGAAACGGTTACATATACCCCGGCGAATACGCAAACTGCTGTGGCGGCTCCGCAGGCTGCATACGCGGAAGCGCAGGGCGGGGTGCCCATAAAGAAGCCGAAAATTGCGTTGATCCTCTCGCTGACCGCGGGGTTCGTGGTGCTGGCGGCTGCTGCCCTGTTGTTTGTATTTTTTATATACCTGCCGGGCAGCCGGTACGGCAACGCGGAGAAGCTTTTCAACGAAGAGCGGTACGGCGAGGCGCTGGCTGCGCTGGGCGAGCTTTCGCCGGACTATAAAGACGTTGACGACCTGACGCCGTATTACGAAGCGTACTCCGTGTACGGGCAAGGAGACTACCGGGAAGCGGCGGAGCTGTTTGACGACTTGGGTCATTATCAAGACGCGAGAAAGATGCGGGATGAGTGCCGGTATCTATACGCGAACGAATTGCTGGACGGCGGGGATTACGGCGAAGCGGCCGAGCTGTTTGACTCCCTGAATGTGAAGGACAGCGCGGAGCTGGCGAAGGAATGCCGGTACCGTCAGGCGACCGATCTAATGCTGAACGACGCGGAAAACGCGCGGGAACTGTTTGCCGGGCTGGGCGATTATAAGGATTCCGCCGACAAGACGCTGGCGTGCGATTACTACATCGCGACGCAGGTGCTGGAGAACGGGGATTTCTCCGGTGCCTACGCGGCGTTTTCGGCGTTGGGCGGCTACGCGGACAGTGTGGAAATGCTGACCGAATGCGAGTACCGGGCTGCTTTGGCGATGTATAACGAGGGGGATTACGAAGAGGCGGAGGAGCGGTTTCGTGAGATTGCGGACTACAAAGACAGCGCGGAACTGCTGGAGCAATGCCTCGCTTTGATCACCGAGGAGATATACGCGGAATACTTAGAAAGTCAATTGATAACAGCGGACAGCGAGAGTATGATTGACGGCACTTACTGGGTAGAGAACCAAAGGACTTTTGATTTTGACGGAGACGGTGTACAGGATTTTTACTATCTTCTCCATAACGGTGAGGATTTCCTGTCTGGGTTTTGCACAGTGAGCAACGGATATGTTGCAGAATTGCTTTCCGGCTTTGGCGGACCGTACGGATACGAAGCCCAGATCGCCGCCGCATACCATCTTGAGCTGAACGAATATGTGCTCGGCTATGCGTGGGGAACCGAGGACGAATATGGATGCACTTTTTTCTCAATGGAAAACGGGCAATTGACGCAGTTGGATAACTTTTATATCTACTTCAGTTACGGTGATTATAATGATTTGACCGGTGAATGGGAAGACACCGCATATTATTATGTCAACGATATTGAAGTCAGCGGGGAGGCATACTACGACTACGAGTATATGTACTACGACATCAACTACAACTTCAGCGCGTTTTTGGAAACTTGGTAACCGTATCGAAGTGTTGAAAACTGCGTGTTCGCCTAAAATGAGAACGAGCGCAGCGCCTGCGAACAACCGTCACAGACGTGAGCGCCTATGGCGCGGTGCTGTAAAAGCACAGTAAAGAAGTCGCTCGATTCCCTAAACCGCAACCTCCGCTCCCGTCGCGAGAAAGATCAAAACGCGCTCCCGCACGGGGGATTTGGTGATCGCCGCGAGCGCCGCCGCGTAGGCTTCCATCTGCGGCTTGTAACGCCCGGCGCGTTCCCGCTCGCCGCCCGGCGGCACCCGGTCGGTTTTGAAGTCCAGCAGCACAAGCCCCTCCGGCGTCTCGTAGCTGCAATCTATAACCCCTTGCAGCAGGACGGTTTCGCCGGGCGGCAGGGGCAAACCGGGTACGTCGCCCGGCGCGATCAGCAGGGAGAATTTTTGTTCCCGCCGCAGCCCGCCGGCAGTCAGCACCGTTTTTCCGCGCTTTGACCGGAAGAAGCGCTCTATCACGCCGGCATCCAGCGCTTCGGCCTGCTCCGGCGTCAGCAGAGACAGCCCGCGCAGGCGCTCCGCCTCCGCTCTGACCCCGCCCGGCGCGGCGGCGGCGGAAAAATCGCAGAATTGCAGGAACAGATGCACCGCCGTGCCCCGTTCGGCGGCGGTCAGCATGGGCGCTTTCTCCGTCCCCCCGGTCAGGAAATACGGTTTTCGGTACTGCGAAACCGTTGCTTTCTCTAAAACCGGCGCTTCGGCGGCGTCTTCGCGCGTATGCTCGTCGGGGAAGTATCTTTTCAGCCCGGTGGCGGTCATCTTGGAAGGGGTATTGACCGCTTCAGGATGCGGGTAACGCCACGCAAAAGCGGCGCTCGGCGCGTCTTCGGAAGCGCCGCGCTCTGTTTTATCCTCACTGACCCCGCGTCCCGGCTGAACCGGGACGCTTACTGTATCCGGCAGCGGGCGCACCCATTCGGCGACGGTCGGGCGGAGGATCAGGTCTCCTTTTGTCACCGGCCCGCACCCGCCGTCTTTGTTCCCGCCCCCGCCGGACAGGATCAGCCGTTTTTCGGCGCGGGTCATCGCGACATACAGCAAGCGCAGCTCCTCGGCGCGGGTCTCGCTGTCGATCACCGCCTGAACGGCGCGGTATGCCGGGGTAGGGTACTCGGAATACGCGTCCCGCATCTTGGGAGCCAAGCCCAAACGTGGGTGCGCCAGCAGCCGGGCGCGCTGATCCTGCAGGTTCAGCGGCTTGGACAGCCCCGCCGCCACCACGACCGGAAACTCCAGCCCCTTCGACGCGTGTATGCTCATTATCCTCACGGCGTCTAACGATTTAGCCGCCTTCTGAACCGGGGTCTTCTCCGCCCAGTCGCGCAGTCCGCTCAACTCCCCGGCGTAGCCTCTCAGCACCTCCGGCAGCAGAAGCAGGTTCTCGCGGGCGGACAGGCTGACCCGCTGCGGCAGGGCGGTGTCCGCCATCACACGCGCCGCCAGCGCGTAGGGCGGCAGATCGGCGGCGAGCACCCGCCAGCGTTTCAGCCGCTCGGTAAACTCAGAAACCTTCCCGTCATGGGAGAGCGGCAGGCATTCGCATAGCGGTCCTTTCGACAGCACGCGAAGCTCGGCCAGCCCGTCCGGGGAAAGCCCCACCATCCGGCTCCGCAGCACGGAGATCAGCGAAACGTCGAGCCGCGCGTTGTCAATCACGTCCAGCGCCGACAGCACGGCTTGGATTTCGGGGCGGCTCAGAAACCCTTCCTCCGCCGCCGCCGCGCAGAGAAGCCCTTCCCGCTCCAGCGCGACGCGGTATTCCGGTAATCGGGCTTTGGGCGAACGAAGCAGGATGACGCATTCGCCGGGTGCGGCTTCCCCGGATTCAATCAGCTCCCGTAACCGCCCGGCGACCAGCTCTGCTTCCGGGCGTTCGCCGTCTTGCAGCCACTCAACCGGAGGGGCGGGGCGCTCTTCGCGGGCAATGAGAAACGCGGAGGGCGGCAATACGCCCAGCTCCGGGCACTCGATCCGGGAAAAGACGCGGTTCACCGCGTCCAGAACGGGCTTCTCCGAACGGAAGTTGACCGTCAGGCTCACCCGGCACGGCTCACCGGGCTTCGCCCCGGCGTAATCGGCAAACCGGTTATATTTTTTCAAAAAGATCGAGGGGTCGGCCATTTGGAAGCGGTAGATCGACTGGCGCGCGTCCCCGACATAGAAGAGGTTGCCGCCGTCCCGGCTGAGGGCTTCGATGATGGCGTCCTGCAGCGGGTTGATGTCCTGCGCTTCGTCCACCAAAATCTCGCAAAATCGGGAAGACACCCGCTCCGACAACGCTCCTCCGTCCGCTAACAGCAGGTTTAGCGTCATGCGCTCCACATCGGAAAAGTCCAGCGCCGCGAGGCGCGTCTTCTCTTCGGTCAGCGCCGCGTCAAACGCCGAGACAGCCTCGCACAGCCCGGTCAGGAGCGGGAAAAGCGACGCCGCGTCCCGTTCGTGTTCTTCTGTTCTTCCGGTTATAGGAAGTTTGCCCGCTTCCCGCTTCCAGCGTTCCCGCAGGGTCTTGAACGCCTCCGCTTCCGGCGGAAGCCCGCCTTCACCGGCGCGGAAGGTCTTTAACTTTTCAAACGCGAACCCCTCTATAAACGCGGCGGCGGCATCCCAATCGCCCCGTTCCAAGACGGAAACCAACCGCCGGATGTCTTCCAGGTCGCGCTCCAGCGTGACGCCGTAGGTTCCTCCCGTCTCGCCGCTAAGCACGTCCGGGGCGAGGCGCTCATAGTCGCGCCGGAAGGTTTCCGTAACACAGAGGGCGTGTTCAAACAGGATGCTCCGCCAGCTGTCCGCGCCGTCCAAAAACCCGGCGGCGGCGCGGCGCAGCCAACCCATCGGATCGGCGTGACAGCGCGTTTTTTCCCAAATGTGCAAAATCAGCTCGCTCAGAACCCGGTCGCCCCGTTCGTCGCCGTACGTCTCGGCGCACAGGGAGAAAGGGTCGGCGGATGCCGCCCGCTCATACAGCGCGTCCAGCGTCTCCTCCAGTACCCGTGAGCGCAGCAGCCCGGCTTCGGCGGCGTCGGCAATCCGGTAACCGGACGGCAAACCGGCAAGCGAAGCGTTTTCAAGAATGATTTCCCGGCAGAACGCGTCGAGGGTTCCGATCTTCGCGGTGTAAACGCGGGTCAACTGTTCGCGGAGGCGGCGGTCGTCCGGGTGCTGTTCGCACAGTTCCCGCAAACGTTTTGCAATCCGCTCGCGCAGCTCGCCGGCCGCGGCGCGGGTGTATGTAATAACCAAAAACTCGTCGATATGGCGCGGCTCGGAGGGGTCGGTGACGTATCCCATCAGGCGCTCCACCAGCACCCGCGTTTTGCCCGCGCCGGCGGCGGCCGAGACGAGCACCGTCCGACCGCGCAGATCAACCGCCGCTTGCTGTTGTGCCGTGAGATTCATACAGTCCTCCTACAGTGCGCCGAAAAATTCCTCCCGCCCGGAAAACGCCGTGACCGCGCGGAACGATCCGGCGGCGCTGTCGAACTGGCAGGCGGCGCGGCAATCGCATCGGTCGCAGGGGGAATCCCGCAGCCCCAGCGGGCGGGCTTCGACCGTGCCGCCCGCGACGCTCCGCGCCATGCCGCGCGTCAGCTTTCGGATATGCCCTTGCAGCAGGCGCATCTGCTCCGGGGACGCCGCTAGCGTCTTCTTGGCGAGCGAGCCGTCGCGGTTGAACGAAACGGGCAGCGTCCCGTCCGCGCTGTATAAGCGGCTGTCCATCGCCTCCAAAACTCCGGGGTCGTCCAGAACAAGCCCCTTATGCCGCAGGGCGGCGGCGGCTTCCAAACGCGCCTCCTCCGGCGAGAGCGGCTTGGAAGAGCGCACCGCAACGTCGCGCGAGGGCACATAGAACGCGCCCGCCGCCTCGGCGGTTTCCGCGCCGTACCGCTCCGCCGCGTTTTCCAGCGTCAGGGTCAGGTAGAAGGGCATTTGCGCGCCGACGCCGTGATACACGTCTGTCAGCGAGAACGCCTTCCCGCCGGTCTTATAGTCCACGACCCGCAGGTAGAGGGTTCCGTCCCGCCGCCAGCCGTCAATTCGGTCGGCAATGCCGCGCGGGATATAAGACGACGGCGCGCCGGGCGGAACGCCGGGCAGCGGGGTTTCCCTTCCGGTGAGCGCCAGCTCGAAATCCAGCGGGGCAAAGCGGGAATTTGTAAACTCTTCCCAAAGCCTTCCGGCCAGCATCCCGGCGGTCTTCGCGAGCCGCTCTCCCTGCGCGAGCAGGCGGGGCGTATCGGAGAGCATCGCGTTCAGCCGCGCCGACGCTTCGTTAACTGCGAAGTCCAGCATTTCCTGCCGCGTGATGTGCCCAAACCCTCCCCGCTCCTTCGCGTAGCGGGCGCACCGCTCCAAGATCAGGTGCAGTTCCCGCCCCACGTCCAGCGGGGTGAACCCCGGCTCCGGTCTGCGCCGCGCGTTCAGCCCATACCGCACGAAATAGGAAAACGGGCACAGGTAAAACGCCTCCAGACGCGATGCGGAAAGATACAGCGTCTTTCCGTACAGCGCGGCGGTGTTCGCCCCGGACAGCGGGCCGCCGGAAACCTCCGCCGGATCGGCGGGCAGGGTAGGCGGGGGCACGGGCACGACGGGAACAGAGTACGCCCGCGAGAGGCGCTCTATGCAATCGGCACTGCTGCCGCCCGAAAGCGGGTAGGAACCTATCAGCTTCTTTTGCGGCAGGGCAAGGGCGGTGAACAAATTATACTGCTCCCGCCCGATACGGGCGGGCGGGTCGGGCGGCAGTTCGCAGCCGATACCGGCCAGTGCCGCCCTCTCCTCCCCGGAAAGCAAGCCGTCCGCCCCGCCCCGCGCGGGAACCCGTTCGCTGTCCGCGCCGAGATACAGGACAACGGGAACCGGTATCCGCGCAAGCCGCCCCTGATCGCCGGTGTGTACCCGGTCCAGCGCGGCGGGGATACTGCCGACCGAGTAGCCGGACAGCACGGTCAGGCAGAGTTCGCAGAAATCGGCGGGAGTCGTCGGCGCTTCGCCCAGCACCAGCACGCACTGCTCCAGCGTACGGCAGAAAAGCTCCCACATCTGCGAGACTTCGTTGGCAAGTTTTGGTTCCCCGGCTTCCGACAGCGCTTTCTCACGCGCCGCCATCCCGGCGGGTACGCCCAACGCCTCCAGCGCGGCGTACAGCCCTTCGGCGCATTGCCGCGCCGTTTTCCCGCGCAGCATCTTGACCCCCGACGCGATTTGGCGGCGGAGGAGGTTCAGCCTCACCAGCTCCGCCAGCGCCCGTTCGTCCGGCTCGCCGTAGCCCTCCGGTGAACGCGTCCAGTCGCGCCCGCCGGAGAACCGGTTCCCGCGCGGGTTCCAGCGGCGCAGGTAATCCTCCATCAAATCGGCGTCTTCCGGCGGGGTAGGCAGCAGCCCGGTGCGCAGCAGGCGCGTCACGTCCGCGGCGCGGAACCCGTAGGTCAGGCAGTCGGCCACGGCGCGGATACAGCGCGGCAGGGGTTTGGGGGTATCCATGCCGTCGGAGAAGAAGGGGATGCCGTATTGCGGGAAGATGCTTTCGATCAGCGGGGCGTAGGCGCTGTAATCGGAGGCGAGCACGACGATGTCGCGCCACCTCAGCCCTTCGTCCCGCGCGAGCCGCACAATCCGCTCGGCGGCGAACCGCACCTCTTCCGCCTCCCCGGCCGCAGAATACAACTCAACGGACAACGGACAACGGGCAACCGCCAATTCATCCGGCGCTGCGGGTTGCCGCAGTAAGGTCTGCAGGCTTCGTTCCCAATTTGGCACTGTTTCTTCGTCAACGGTTACATGCTTCCCGTTTTGCGGGAAGCGGGACGCGAGCTGTTTTGCGGTGACGCGGAGCGGCGCGAACAACTCCCCTTGCAGAGCGCCGTGGAACAGCACGGTGAACGCCGGGGCGCGTTCTGCCAGCGCGGTCAGCAGCAGGCGCTCCTGCGGCGTAAACGAGGCGAAACCGCTGACAAAGATGCAGGGGAAAGCGGACAGGGTTTTTGCGCGCTCCCAAGCGAGCGTCACCCGGTCGCGCGTATCCAGCCGCTCCTTTTGCCGCTCAAACGCGCCGAACAGCAGCGCGAGGTCGCGGAGCTTGGGTTCGTCCTCCGATGCGGCGCGTTCCAGGTCGGCGGGGGTGATGTTGTAGCACTGGCATTCGTCGAAGGTTTTGAGCAGCTCCGGCAGGAAGGCGGGCTTCTGCGCCGCCGCGCGGAGAACGGTCAGCGATTCCAAGACTGAGCCGACCGCGCGGCGCAGCATCAGCAGCCTTCCGCCCGCGTCCAGCACCGGACTGGCAAGCCCCCCGGCGGCGGCGAGCACACGGTCAACCAGCCTGCGGAAGGTGAGCACCTCGGCGCGCAGGCAGACGGACGCGCCGCCGCGTTCTGCCAGCAGACGTTCGGTCGCGTGCGAGTACGGCTCCGGCACCAGCCAGACACAGTCCCCGCCGCGCGAAACCGTTTCCAGCAATTGCGCAAGCAATTCACGCGTGCCGGCTTCACCGGACAGTGACCATAGAAAAGTGGGGCGCAGGTTCGACCACCTCTTTTGTGACGCGGGACGGAGGAAAAATCGCCGCCGATGCGGTGCTTTCTAGCCTATTGGGAACAGGTTCTTAATATCCCGCGAAAAAGTCTACGGCGTTGTACAGGCGTTTTCCGGCTATATAGCGTTTCAGCAGATCGTAAAACAGCTCAAAGTTGCGGTCGCTGTTCTGCTCCGACGCGCCGGAGCTGTGCGGGGTGATCAGGACATTCTCCAGAAACCGAAGAGGATTGTCCGGCGGGAGCGGCTCTTCGCAAAACACGTCCAGCGCGGCGGCGGTGATCAGACCCCGGCGCAGCGCGCCGGCTAAGTCTTCCTCCGCGACGGCGGAACCGCGCCCGACATTGATAAACAGCGCCGAGGGTTTCATCGCGGCAAACGCGGACGCGTTGAAGACGCCGCGCGTCGCCGGGGTATCGGGCAGACAGGAGACGACGATGTCGGCGCGGGGCAGCGCGTCATGCAGATGCCGCAGGCTGTAGACGTCGGCAAAGCCGGGCGGTATCTCGTGCGCTAAACGCCGCACGCCCAGCACCGTACACCCCACCGCGCCGAACAGCGCGGCAGCGCTGCGCCCCAAGTCGCCCATCCCGCAGATCAGCACGGCGGAACCGGACAGCTCCCGCATAACCGGGTGGCGCTTCCAGCCGCCTTCCGTCTGCTGGCGCAGATAGTAGGGGAATTGCCGCAACAGAGCCAGCGCCATCCCCAAAGCATGCTCCGCAATCGCCTTGCCGTATACGCCGCGGGCGTTGGTCAGCGTCACGGCGCGGTTGGCGTATAAGGACAGGTCGCCGTACGGCTCGATCCCGGAGTTCGGCAGGTGATGCCACATCAAGCCGGGAGCTTCGCGTAAAAATTCCGGCGGCGGGCAGCCGTAGAGCGCTTCGCAGTTCCGCAAGACCGCCGGGGTGACGTTTTTCGTCTCAACCAGCGTCAGCTTCAGCCCGGGCGCGGCTTCGCGTATCTTCAGCAGACGCGCCGGGCTTGTCTCGCTGACCGGCGAGGGGATGATGACGAGGTCGATATTGACCAGCTCCTTAGGAACGAAATATTTGACGTATTCCAAGGGAAATTGATGCAGTACGGAGGAAAAATCGCCGCCGATGCGGTGCTTTCTAACCTATGGGAACAGGTTCTTACACCTTGATTGTCTTCCACTTCCCCCGGTTCAGGCGCAGCAGTGTCAAGCCGCAGCGCAGAAGCTGGTCGATCAGCACAGAGATCCACGCGCCCATCAGCGGCATCGGGAGCGGGAAGACAAACACCAGCAGCACAGCCGACAGCGGGCGCACAATCAGCACCGTCGCGAGCATAATCATCGTCGTCGCCCGCGTATCGCCCGCGCCGCGAAGCGCGCCGGACGTTATGATTGCGGAGCCTTGGAACGGCATGATCAGCGCCATGACGCGAAAGATCTCGCTGCCGATCCGAATGATGTCCGCTTCGCCGTTATACAGCCAAATGATATACCGCCCGCAGAAGAAAAACACAATGCCAATGCAGATTGACCCGATCATCCCCATCCGCCGCGCGCTTTTGGCGTAGGCGACCGCGTGGTCGGGCTTCCCCGCGCCGAGGCTTTGCCCCATCAGCGACGCCGCCGCGATGCCGAACGCCTCGCCGTTGACAAACGAGAGCGCCAAAACGCTCATGCAGATTTGGTGGGTCGCGAGCATATCGGTACCGAGCGTCGCCACCACTTTGGCATACGCGATAAACCCCGTGCGTATCACAAACTGCTCCAGCATCGAGGGCAGCCCGACCCGCGCCATGCGCGTGATGATTTCGCGGTCGGGCTTCCAGCTGTCCCCTCGCTTGAGAAAAACATAGTTTTTCCCCCGCAGCAGAATCACAATCGCCATAATCATCGCGACCCCCTGCCCGACGACGGTGGCAAGCGACGCGCCCGCGACCTCCAGCCGCGGGAACCCCCAGCGCCCTTCAATCAGCAGGTAGTTCCCGGCTAGGTTTACGCCGTTGGCCACCAGGTTATACAGCATCGCCGCGCGGGTGTTGCCCGCGCCCCGCAGGGCGGCGGTAATCGCGCTGGTGACGGCGATCGTCGGCAGTCCCAGCATTTGAATCTGTAAGTATGAAATCCCGGCACCTCTGGCAAACGCGTCCTCCGGGCCCATGAAGTCAATCAGCAGCGGTGAGGCGAAGAATCCGCCGGCGGCGCATATAAACCCCACGCCGAGGTTGAGAATCAGCGCTTGCCTCGTTGCCCGGCGCGCCGCCTCCTGCTCACCCGCGCCCTTAAAGCGGCTGACCAGCGCGGTCGTGCCGGTGTTGAGCGCGATCATCACCGCCATCATCAAAAACTTCGGCTGGGTGGAAAGCCCCACGCCGGCAATCGCCCACGCGCCCAAGTTCCCCACCATCATTAAGTCCGCCATTGAGGTCAGCTGCCCCAGCAGCAGCTCCGCCCAACTCGGCGCGGCGAGTTTCAGCACCGTCCTGTTCACCCTTGAAGGAACCGATAACGCACCCTCCAGCTTTCCCACTTCCTTTTATCTTTAAAATGCTTTACCTCTTATACCATGACCGCTTTATAAGACTTCCCAATACCCGGTTTTAGGCGAACCGACGCGCTTGATTATTCCCGCCTCTTGAAGCGCTTTCATCTGCCGTGATACCGTTCTCTTTGAAATGCCTGTTTTTTCGGAGATTTTTCCCAAAGTATATTTTGGGTTCTCCCGGACGCAATTCAAGATTGCGTCTTCCGTTTCATCTTCGTTTACATTGCCATTTACATTGCCACTTACGTTGCCATTTACGTTGCCATATGGCAATGTAAAGCCTTCCGCAAAGGGGAATGTCACAATTAAAAAATGATCTTCAAACGTAAAAATCGATTGGTCGTAGGCTTCCATAATACGGCTCATGCCTGAACCAAGCTGCTCCACAAGGTCAACATCGTGAAATATGCGCATAAGCTCGCGGTTTCGGGGCATAGAGCGGCATTTGAAAAAGTTCTCCCGGCTGAGTCCTGACGGCAGCCCGCCGTATGAAGTTATCGTAAGCCGATCGGAGAAAATTTCTACCACCGGCGGTACTTCGCGGCTATAGTCGGTATGGACAATGGCGTTAATGACCGCTTCTTTCAAGGCAAGTTCATCAACCATCTTTCGTTCCAGACGTTTTGTCGGCGTAACTTTGGTAAAAGTTCTGTTCTCCGCTTTTAATTTATCAAGCACACGGTTTGCCGCCGTAATCAGGCAGCGATAACCATATTCCTCGTTTTCAATCAGGTCTACCTTTGTCGTGCCAGAATACTTGGCAACTTTAATGGATACCCCGTTCTCGTCCGCCAACAGATAAGCGGCGTAATTGAACTTCCCGTCTTCATTGATTAAATCCAAAGAAGCCAAGAACTCATCATTCAACGCCAGTTTCTGCTCGGAATAATATATTTCCAACTGTTTAAACGTAAGATTCTGTCTCGGCGAACGCATACTGCTCAAGCTGTTTGGGACACGTTTGGCGAATGCCGCCACTATCTGTTCTTTGGTCATATGCTGTTTGGAACTGCCTACACGGATAAAGCAGCCTTCTGGCGACATCCCTTTCCGGCGCAGATAGTATGGCTTTTCAATGCCGCTGGACACCACAACCTTAATGACTTCGGTTCCGTCTATCTTCTCAACGACAATATCAAAAAGCCCAAGCGTTTGCGGTTGTATATTATTCTTGATTCTGTCGGTAATCTGCCTCTGAACGAGATCGAGCTCTTTTACGCCGCGGACAGTTTTCGTTTTATCGTCAATGCCGATATAAATCTCGCCTCCCTCGGAATAGTTGAGGAAAGCAATCACGGTTTCTTCAAAATTATCCGGCACCTGCGACTTATATTCAATGCGGCTGCGTTCTTCCGGGAATATAAACGCCATCACGCTCATCTCCTGCTGCTATTCGCATTCAAAAATAAAATCCTTGTAAAAACTCCGTGTTCGCCTGCGCGGCGAACACGGGTTTATAGCATTCTCTATTATTCCGCGCCGTATCCGGCTTGCTGAAGCATCATGTCTTTTACCTTCATCAGGCGCGTGAGGTTCCCGCGTTCGTTTTCGTCCAGCTTCATCGTGATGTAACGGATGGTTTCCTCCAGCTGCGGAATCATCACGTATTCCAGCGCGTTGACGCGGCGGCGTGTCTTTTCGATCTCCTGCGCGAGCAATTGCATCGACTTCTCGATCTGCGCCAGCTCCAACAGCTCGGAGAACACGTCCGAAAGAGCGCTCAGCGCGTCGTCCAGCTCGCCGGAGGTTTGCAGGTACCCGTAAGGATAGATGTCGGCCTTGTCGTCGTTCCGGGTTTTATAGGTGTATACCGGCACGTTAACGCTCATGATGTTTTTGTGACCGATCTCCAGCTTCACGCTCTGCTTCGGGTGGAGCAGCGCCTGTTCCAGCAGTTCCGGGCTCATCAGGGCGCTCGCGACGGTAAACGCGCCGTGTACCCGCATGATATGCCCCTCTACCGCCTCCCGTAAAACGCGGTTCTTCCGCATGATGTCGAGGAACTGCTTCATCAGCTCGTCGCGCTTGTCTTTGAGCAGCTTATGACCGCGCCGCGCCGTGCGCAGACGCGTTTTCAGGCGCGTCAGCTCCATGCGGGTGGGATTTACGTTCAGCCTTGCCATCTTTTTTGCCTCCGGCGGCTTAAGAAACTTTTGAGTTTCTTAAGAATCTTCAAAGATTTTTTCTTAACGATTCACTCGGTGACGATGCCGCTACCTGCTTCGCCCGTATCTTCATCCTCTGACGAGATATACATTTCCTCGGTGGTTTGCTGCGCCTTTTTCAGCGCGTCAACCACAGCCTGCAGCGATTCTATGGAACCGGCTACCTGACCCATCAGGAAATAGTACATCTTCTTGTAATCCGCCATCGGTCTACTCCTCCGTCTTCGGATAATACCTCTCGATGAACTCCGGTTTGATGCGCTTCAGTTCGGCTTTGGGCAAGATGGTCAGCAGTTCCCAGCCGATACGCAGGGTGTCTTCGATCGAGCGGTTTTCCTCGTACCCCTGGCTGACATACCGCCGTTCAAACTCGTCGGCGAATTTGGCGTATTTCTTGTCCACATCGGTCAGCGCTGCCTCGCCGAGGATTGTCATCAGCTCTTTGCACTCTTTTCCGCGGGCGTAGGAGGCGAACAGCTGGTTCATCGTGTTGGCGTGGTCCTCGCGCGTCTTGCCCTTGCCGATACCCTTGTCCTTCAGGCGCGACAGCGACGGCAGCACGTCCACCGGCGGCTGCAGGTTCTTGCGGTACAGCTCACGGGAGAGGATGATCTGCCCCTCGGTGATGTAGCCGGTGAGGTCGGGGATGGGGTGGGTCTTGTCGTCTTCCGGCATCGAGAGGATCGGGATCATCGTGATCGAGCCTTCGCTGCCGATCCGCCGCCCGGCGCGCTCATACATCGTCGCGAGGTCGGTGTAAAGGTAACCCGGATAACCGCGCCGCCCCGGAACCTCTTTCCGCGCCGCCGACACCTCGCGCAGCGCCTCGGCGTAGTTCGTGATGTCGGTCAGGATGGTCAGCACGTGCATCCCCTTGTCAAACGCGAGGTACTCCGCGGCGGTCAGCGCCACGCGCGGCGTCGCGATGCGCTCGATCGCGGGGTCGGACGCGAGGTTGATAAACAGCACGGTGCGGTCGATCGCGCCGGTGCGTTTGAAATCGGAGATAAAGAATTCGGCTTCCTCAAAGGTGATGCCGATTGCGGCGAAAACGACGGCGAAGTTGCTCTCGCCGCCCAGCACCTTCGCCTGACGCGCGATCTGCGCGGCGAGGTTTGCGTGCGGCAGACCGGAGCCGGAGAAAATCGGCAGCTTCTGCCCGCGCACCAGTGTGTTCAGCCCGTCGATCGAAGACACGCCTGTCTGGATGAATTCGTTCGGGTAGTCGCGTGCGGCGGGGTTCATCGGCAGACCGTTGATGTCGCGGCGCGCGTCGGGCAGGATGTCCGGTCCCCCGTCGGAGGGGTTTCCCAAACCGTCAAAGACGCGCCCCAGCATATCCTGCGAAACGGCAAGCTCCAGACTGCGCCCGAAGAAACGCACCTTCGAATCGCGGAGGTTGATTCCGGCGGCGCTCTCAAAGAGCTGAACAAGCGCGTCGGAACCGTTGACCTCCAGCACCTTGCAGCGGCGGCGGCTCCCGTTCGGCAGCTCGATCTCGCCCAGTTCGTTATACGTCACGCCCTCGACGTCGCGCACCAGCATCAGCGGGCCCGCGACTTCCTGTATCGTCCTGTATTCCTTAATCATGGTTTAGCCCTCCTCGCCGGTCAGAGCGGCGATCTGCGCCTTGAGGTCGCGCTCTATCCGGGTATACGCCTCTTCGTACTGCTCGGTCGGGGTAAACTTCGTCTGCCCCAGATCCTCCAGCGCGGGCAGCTCGAAGAGCTTCTTCATGTCGGCGCCGCGCTCCATCGCCTCGGCCGCCATGTCTTGATAGCCCAGCACGATTTTCAGCAGCCGGAACTGGCGTTTGTTCGGAGAATACGCGTCCACCTCGCCAAACGCGTCCTGCTGTAGGAAGTCCTCGCGGATATGGCGGGCGACTTCCATCGTCAGGCGGTCGCCCGGCGACAGGCTGTCCACGCCGACCAGACGGACGATTTCATCCAGCTCCGCCTCGTTTTGCAGGATGGACATGGCGCGTCCGCGCTGCGCCGAATATTCGGAGTTGATATTTTCGTCAAACCAGCCGCTCAGGCGGTCGAGATAAAGGCTGTAGGAGTTGAGCCAGTTGATCGCGGGGAAGTGACGGCGGTACGCCAGCGCGCTGTCCAGCGCCCAGAACACCTTGACGATCCGCATGGTGGCTTGGCTGACCGGCTCGGAGAGGTCGCCGCCCGGAGGGGACACCGCGCCGACCGCCGTGACCGAACCGATGCGCTCGCCCGAATTGACCGTGTAGACGCGCCCCGCGCGTTCATAGAACTGCGCCATGCGCGACGCGAGGTAGGCGGGGTAGCCTTCCTCACCGGGCATTTCCTCCAAACGCCCCGACATCTCGCGCAGCGCTTCCGCCCAGCGGGAGGTCGAGTCGGCTATGACCGCGACGTCGTAGCCCATGTCGCGGAAATATTCCGCGATTGTGATTCCGGTATAGATCGACGCCTCACGCGCCGCCACCGGCATATCGGAGGTGTTGGCGATCAGCACCGTGCGCTTCATCAGGCTTTCGCCGGTGCGCGGATCCTTGATTTCGGGGAACTCGCGCAGTACGTCGGTCATTTCGTTGCCGCGCTCGCCGCAGCCGATATACACGACGATGTCCACATCGCTCCACTTGGCCAGCTGGTGCTGCACCACCGTCTTGCCGCTTCCGAACGGACCGGGTACGGCCGCCGTGCCGCCCTTCGCAATCGGGAACAGGGTGTCGATTGTCCGCTGTCCGGTCAGCATCGGCACGTTGGGCGGAATCTTTTCCTTATACGGGCGTCCGACGCGCACCGGCCATTTCTGCATCATCGTCAGCGGGGTTTCCGCGCCGTTCGCCTCCAAGACGCAGACGGTGTCCGTTACGGTGAACGAACCGCTTTCGATCTTCTTCACCGTGCCCGACACGCCGTTGGGTACGAGGATGCGGTGCTGTACGACCACCGTTTCCTGCACCGTGCCGAGCAGGTCGCCGGCGGCGACCGTATCGCCCGCCGCAACCGCCGGTACGAACTCCCACATTTTTTCGCGCGAGATGCTCGGAACCTCGATGCCGCGGTCAATCACGTCGCCCGCGACGGCTTTGATCGCCTCCAGCGGGCGCTGAATGCCGTCGTAGATCATCTCGATCAGACCGGGGCCAAGCTCCACGCTGAGCGGCGCGCCGGTCGTCGCGACCTCGTCGCCGGGACCCAAGCCGCTCGTCTCCTCATAAACCTGTATCGACGCCTTGTCGCCGCGCATTTCGATGATTTCGCCGATCAGGCGCTGACCGCCCACACGCACCACGTCGAACATATTGGCGTCGGCCAGCCCGTCCGCCACCACCAGCGGTCCCGATACCTTAACGATCTTTCCCAAGATATTTTCAACTCCTTACAGTATGTCGGCGCCCACGGCGCGTTCCACCGCGCTTTTCAGCGCCGCCATGCCTATCCCCAGCGAACCTTGCCGCCCCGGAATGGGGATAATCGCGGGCAGGACGCTGTCTTTATATGCCGCAATCTCTTCCGTCAGCCCCTCTGCCAGCTGTTCCGTGATGTAGATAATCGCGGCTTCCTCCGCGGCGAGTTTTTTCAGAATCGGCGCGGCTTCCTCCGGGCTTTCGGCAAAGTGCGTATCCAGACCTATCGCCCGGAAGCCCAAGACGCTGCCGCGGTCCCCCAATACGGCGATCTTATCCATACGCGGCACGCAGCCTTTCTTTCACTTGATTGACCGGAACGCCGCCGAGCCGCCCGCCGATCACGGTGCGCAGCATCGTCATTTCGGCCTCCCGTTCCAGCAGGTAGCCGATCAGCGGCTGCTCGCCGAACGCGACAGCACGGGCGCTCCTCGCGTAAAACAACAACGCGTCGTCGCAGAGCTTTTCAAACTCGGTCAGGCTGCCCTCTCCGCGCGAGGCGGGACCCCCTACCTCCGCGGCTTCCGCGAGAGCGCCGCCGGAAAACAGGTCTTCGATCGCGCCGCCGCTTTGCAGCGCCGCCGCGAGACGCGCCAAGCCGACATTTCCGCCCGGCGACAAAATCAGGCGCAGATAGTCCGGCCCTTTGCCGATCCGCTGCGCCCGAACCAGGGAACGTAAGTTGTACACATCGGTATACAGCCGCACATAGCCGCACAAAAAGGCGCTCTCCGACGCTTCCGCCAGCGCGCGCATCTCCCCGAGACACGCCCTGTCCAGCCGGAAGTCGCTCGCCTGCGGATCGCCGGTGCGGGACAGCGTTTCCCGCGCGTCACGCGCCGCTTCGCCCATCACGCCGGGAAGGCGCGTAAAGGCAAACTCATGGTACTGCACCAGCAGTTCCTTGACCGGCACCCGTCCCAAGTCGAGCAGCAAACTTTCGCCGCCCTTGATCAGCGACTTGATGTTGTGGTAATCGGTCAGTAAGCGGAATACGTCCAGAATCACGGCGTATTCGCCCGGAAGGTTCGCGCTCAGCAGCTCGTACAGTTCCCTGCGCGACGCGCCGAGCGCCTTTTCAAAGCCTTCGGCGGTCAGCGACGGCATCGCCTCGTACCCGCACTCTGCCAAAAGCCGCAGCGCTTCGTCGTCGGAACGCGCTTCGCACAGACGCGCCGTGCGCTCTTTGTCAAAGAGCTTCCGCTCTAGGGCGCGGATGACCATCGTCGCCGTCAGGAAGTCGGTGTCTTTGATTGGCATGGTTCTTCTTGCCTCCGGCGGTCAAAGAAACTCTTTCTAAAGTTTCTTTGGAATCTTCAAAAAACTTTTTCATGGATGGGCGGATCTTGCGGGGTGCCGCTCGTCTTGAAAAACTATGGCGGCGGCTTTTAGGCACTGAATAAAATACCCGCGATTTCAGGCGCCATTTCGTCGCGCAAGGCTCCGAGCAGCGCGGCAAACGTGCAGTTGACCTCGATGTTGTCGCCCGCGAGCAGTACGCCTCCGGCGTCTTCCGCGCTCAGGGCGCGCTGCGAAAGGGTCAGACCCGCCGGTTTCCCGGCGTCTTTTTGCAGTTTATTCGCGGCTTTGACAACGTTCGCTCCGATCGCTTCGCGGTCGGCAGCGCTCAAAACCAGCTCCTCGTTTCCGGTGCGGGACGCGCCGGACGCGAGACGCGCCAAGATCGAAACCAGCTCCGCGGCGGGCAGCGCCGCGAGCTTTTCCCGCGCGGCTTGAAAGGCGTTGTCAATCATGCGCTGCTTCGTTTCGAGCAGGCGCTTCCGCGCCTCCAGCTCAGCGACGCCCACGGCGCGTTTGCGGCGCTCCGCCGCTTCAGCTTCGCCTTTGCGTGTAAGCTCCGCTTTCAGCGCGTCGGCTTTTTTTTGGTACTCCGCCGCCGTCTCGTCCGCCGCCCCGCGGGCGTGCGAAAGAATACGCTCCGCTTCCAGCAGCGCGTCGGCTTCAATGCGCCCGATGATCTTCTCGATACCGGTCAAACAATCACATCCCCGATTCTCTTATTCTCTGCGTAACACCGGTTTACGCGGGATTGATGCTGAACAGCATCAGCAGAGACGCGAGGAAAGAGATGATGGCGTAAAACTCAACGACGATACACATGACAAACGAGTTTCCCTGCGCTTCGGGTTTCTTTGCGATGATCGAAACGCCCGCGGCGGCGACGCGCCCCTGCGCGATGGCGGACAGCATTCCGGCGATCGCGATCGGGAGGCAGGCCGCGAAGATCGCGGCGCCCTGATCGAGGGTGATGCCGCCCGACTGTTCCTGCAGCTGCGGGATCTTCATCAGGGTGGCGACAAACCACACGACAAATCCGTAAAGACCTTGCGTACCGGGGATAACCTGCAGAACCAGCAGCGAGCCGAACTTGCTGTTGTCTTCGCTGATCAGGCCGGACGCCGCTTCGCCGACCAGCCCCGTGCCTTTGGCCGAGCCGACGCAGGCGAGTCCTACGGCGAGGGATGCGCCGAGCATCGCGAGGATCCATCCGCTGTTGAGGAAACCAAGGAATTCCATGTTTTACCGACTCCTTATTTTTAATGTTTTGTTATGCTTTTTGGGGGGTATCGCCGCGTTCAACGATGTCAACGTATTTTGTCGCAGCCTGAAGGGGTTTGAACGGCTCTCCGGGGGAATCGTAAAATTTGGAGAAATACTCTATATATTGGAGCCTTGCGGCATGGACATAGGTACCGATGATGTTGATGGCAAAGTTGAAGGAATGCCCCGCGATGAAGATGATCAGGAAGATGACCGGCCCCGCGACCGGAATCGTCGCCGGCATAGCGCCCAGCTTATTGAAAACGCTGCCGATGACCCCGCCGGCCAGCCCCAGCGCCATCAGGCGGGAATACGAGAGCACGTCGGAGAGGTAGGAGGTGATGTCGTAGAGCTTTGTGACCCCGCCGAACAGCTTTTTGACAATCCCCTTCTTCGCGTACCCCTGTGTCAGCACCAGCAGAACCAGCCCGCCGACAATCCAGTGCGCGCCGCCGACCAGCATGGTCAGCGCGATCGAAACAAAGAAGCACCACCACGGTACGACTTCCAGTACGGCGGCTACGGGGTGCCCGTCGCGGATCATGATGACCATCTTGATGATCATTCCCGCGACAATCTGTATGGCGCCGAGCACCATCGAGAAGACCAGCACGGTCATCGGGCCGTTGTTCTCGCTGTCCATCGGGTTGATCCAGAGTGTCGGGAAGACCCACGTGGGATTCCCGGCGGCGTCCGACGCCCCGAAGAAGGTCTGCCCGACGACCGAAACGATGTCGGAGAAAAACCCGCCGAACAGGAACCCGAAAAATACCGCCGACAATCCGCAGTATTGCATCAGGCGGAACGCCTGCCCCATCATGCCCTTCGGGTGGCTTTTACGCGTGACCAGAAAGCCCAGCGCGGCGAGAATCAGCCCGTATGCCACATCGGCGTACATCATGCCGAAGAAGAGGATATAGAACGGCGCGATCAGCGGGTTCGGGTCGATGTTGTCATATTTCGGCAGGGCGTACATCCCGGTGACCATCGATAAAGACTCGACCATCTTCTTCAGCCGACCGCTTGATTGCAGCAGAACGGGGGGTTCCTCGCCCGGTTCCGGCGCATGGCTCTCGTAGGCGTATTCGTAGCGGCTTAAGATCTTTTCCAGCGCCGGGATCACCTTTTCCGGTGCCCATCCTTCCAAATAAAAAGCGCTCCCGCAGACGGCCACCCTTTCCGCGGCCTCTTCGCGCTGTATCTTCACCGTCAGCGCGTCCAGCGCCTGGCGCAGGTCGTTCACCCTCGGAGCGTAATCGGCAAGCCCGGCTTTCGCGGCTTCCTGCTCTTCCTCCATCTCGCGCAGTTTTACGCGAAGCAGATCAATATTCTGATCGGCCGTACCGGACACATCTTTGAAATCCATCCGCGAAAATCCAAACGACTTGAGCAGATTCATCGTCTCTTCTTCCGCGCCGGGGTGGTACAGAACCGCTATGTAGCTCTCGGTATCGGTCTTGCTGACGAGGAACGCCTCGGCGGCCGACGATTCTTCCCGCAGGATTCGCTGAAGCTCGCCGGTGTCTGCCGCCGCAGGGCAGATGCCGGGGCAGAAGGAGAGGACTTTGCTCCCCTGATAATCCAGCGGTACATCCAGTTCCCGCCACGGAAGGAACGCGGCAAGCCGCGCCTCCGTGCGACCGCGTTCCGCCGACAGTTCGGTTATGCGGCGCGAGCGTTCGATAATCTCCTCCGCTCCCGTCTGCATTTCGCTTAGGAAATTTTCTTTCTGCAGCTCGGTCAGCGTCATCTCCGGTCTCGCCGTAAACAGTTTTTTGACCATCGACTCTTTGATTCCGGCGTACTTCGAGAGCGCCTCAAGGGCGTTTTTGACGGCGCTTGCTTTCGCTTTTGTCTCTTCCAGCGCCGTTTCCGACCTTCCCATCAGCCCGCCCCATTCGGGATCGCCGATTTTCGCGCTCTGGGACTCTATCTGCACACAGCCAAGCCTTTGAAGCAAGTCAAGCAGCTGGCTCCTGTCCTTTTCAAGAGCCAGTATACGAAGCCGCTTCATACGGACAATCGCCATCAGCCGCTCACGATCCTTTCGACAATCTTGGCCGCCGCCGCTTCTACCTTTTGCCCGGACGCTTTGGACAACGCCCCGCACTCTTTTTCCGCTTTTTGCAGGATGGCGTCGTTTTCCGCGCGCGCCGCCGCTTCCGCTTCCAAAATACCGGCAGCCGTTTTCTCCGCGACCTGCGACCTGACTCCGGCAAGCAGCGCCGTTCCGGCTTCTTCCGCCTCCGCCAGCAGCGCCTTCGCTTTCTTTGTCTGTTCCGCGATCATCATTTCCGCTTTCTTCTGCGCCTCGTTGACCTCCAAAATCGCTTCCATAGACATACCCGGTACCTCCCGGCAGGACACCCGTCCCGCACATTTTGTGTATATGTGGATTGGTAAACATGACCGTTCAAAATTGGAAATTTATCCTTGTGTATAAGTCCTTTTTATCCGCCCTTTTTTCCACAGCCAAAAAAACAAACCCGCCTTGAGCGCCATAGCTTCCGAGGCTTTTCCCGAAATTCACAGCCCTAATAACAAACGTCATTATAACATAAACTTATCTGTCTGTATATAGAGAAGTGCTAAAAATTGCGTGTTCGCCTGAAAGGCGAACAGGCGCCTATAGCGCGGCATCGCAAGCTGGAGCGGGCAGTTTTCAACATGCCCTATAGAGAATTTTACTCCGGCACCGCTGTCTTTGCGCCGAATCACGACAACCGGCTGACAATTTCCCGCCCCCGCCGCCGCCCCCTTCGCAACGAAGGGGACGGTGTGCGCAGGGCGCACACCGAGGGTTGTTCACGGCGCGCCTTGTAAGCCGCGTCCTACTGCAGGCTTCTCAATTCGACCACTCGTGCCTGCGGCGATTCGTGCCGAAAAAGGGTTGTTATGCAGCTCCTATTTAACTCGCGCCTTTCTTTCTATTATAATGCAAGATAGGGCAGTTTTCAATAAAAAATTTCAGCCAAGCAATCGAAAAAATATCGCAATCTTTAACGATCAACAAAACCGGATAACAACTTTTTGAAAATAAAAAATAAAAGTTATTGATGCATTGACAACGCCAATAAAAGGGTCTATACTACAGTTAAATCAAATGTTGGTACCATCTTCTCAACTTTTTCGACCGAAAAATTCGAAATTTAATAACTCGCACCATTGGTGTTAGGCTTGTGTCACTCTAAAAACCTCCCGTGATATTAGCGGGCGGGATGAAAACAGAAACGCGCCGGAAAAAGACCGCCTGTCTGGAGGGATAAAGAATGCGCAAGTTTCGTTTGCGGTGGCGCACAAAGACGACGCTGTGCCTGCTGCCGAGTCTCGCCGGGATCGTCTTCTTCTTTGTCATCCCGTATTTCCGCGTCCTGTACTACTCGCTGATCGACAATCAGTTCAGGCGGAGATTCGTAGGGCTTGACAACTACATAGACACACTCGGTAACGAGTATTTTCAGCTGGCGCTGAAAAACAGCCTGCTGCTGATCGTTGTGGCGGTGACGCTGCTGATTTTGATCGCTCTGCTGGTCTCACTGGCGTTGTCGTTCGGAATTAGGAAACTGCGCGTGTGCAGAGCGGCGTTCGTACTGCCGATGGTGATACCGTCGGGCAGCGCGGCGTTGGTTTGGCATTCTTTGTTTTCCGGCTGGGACAGCGCCGCTCCCCTTTATCTGCTGTTTGTCTGGAAAAACGCGGGGATTTGCATCGTGCTGATGACAGCGGCGTTTACCTGCATTGACAACGCCGTGTTCGAGTCCGCCGGCATCGACGGCGCGGGGAAGTTCAGGCTGCATACCCGCATCACCGTCCCGATGATCATGCCCACGCTGCTGTTTTCCGTGCTTCTTTCCATCGTAAACAGCTTCAAGATATTCCGCGAGACATACCACTATTACGGCGGCACAAACTATCCTCCGCATCACAGCTACACGCTGCAATACTACATGAACAACAATTTCTTAAAGCTCGATTACCAAAGCCTTGCAACCGCCGCCGTGCTCACCTCGCTGCTGGTATTTGCCATTGTTATGACGGGGCTGCGTCTGCAAAGGAGGTTTGAGAGTTGAGAAAGGTTCTGCCTGTCGTAGCGCTCTGCTTTTTTCTGCCAGTAGCGGCGACGGTCGCTTTGTCGTTTTTAAGTGAAGGCAATGCCTTAACGCTGAACAACTACGCGGATTTGCTGTTAAATTGCTTTATCTTCTACCCCATGTTTTGGAATTCTGTCTTATACGCGGGGCTTATCACGCTCGCGCAATTTCTGATTGTCATCCCTTGCGCCTTCGGGTTTTCCCAGTCAAGGGCGCGGAGCAAATCGGCGCTGTTCGCGTTCTATATTATCCTGATGATGATGCCGCTTCAGGTGACGATCCTGCCAAACTATATCGGTCTGCGCGACCTGGGAATGCTCGATACGCGCTTGGGAATCATCCTTCCGGCGGTTTTTTCGCCGTTCGGGGTCGTCGTAATGCGCCAATATATGCGTGGTACGGACAATTCGACGATAGACGCGATGCGCCTTGAAACCAACTCACTGATAAAGGTCTTGATCCATGTCGTGATACCGCCGGTGAAAGTCTGTGTATTCGCCGTCGGGCTGTTCGTGTTTGCCGACTGCTGGAATATGCTTGAACAACCGCTGTTGTTTTTGGAAAGCGACCGTCTTAAAACGATGTCCGTTTTCATGGCGAACGCCTCGTCTTACGAAGGCGGCGTACTCTTCCCGGCGGCGGTGCTCTTTATCGTGCCCGTGCTGCTGCTGTACGGTTTTTTCAGCGACAAGCTGGAGAAAGGGCTTGTATTCGGTGACCTGCGATGAAGACAAAGTTTTTGCTTGCCGCCTGCGGGCTGTTCTTCGGTATCATTGCCATTCTCACCGTTTTTGCGAGACCGATACATATATCCACACTCCCCCATGTGACGGCGAGCCGCGTCACACGAGAGTTATTCTCAGACAATTATACGCGCAAACCGGCGGTTCCGAAAGATCTGCTTGACAACGGCGGTGTTTTTATCGTCGAGCGGCGCCCGTTCAACGGCGAAATGCGCGACTTCGCGAGACGGCTTACCGTGACCCTCGGAGAGGAAAACGAAACGCATTTTGAAATCAAAGAGGGCATCACGGGAAACGAGATTCTGATCACCGGCAGCGACAGAGAAGTCAACGACGGCAGCGAGGTGTTGATTGTAAATTGAGCCACTGTAAGAACCTCTAAAAA
>JAISVY010000107.1 GCA_031271325.1 Oscillospiraceae bacterium | reverse complement strand
TTTTTGGCGCGTGCCGCCTCGCTCTTTTTGCGGCGCTTCACGCTGGGGCTTTCGTAGTGTTCCCGTTTACGCAGCTCGGAATGGATGCCCGCTTTCGCGCAATTGCGCTTAAAGCGCTTGAGCGCGCTGTCTAAGGATTCGTTATCCTTCAATCTGACTTCGCTCACTTTTAATCCCTCCTCCCTGCTGTAAGGATGTCAACAAGACATCCCCGCTATTATATCGGAAGATGTACCCGAATGTCAAGTGAAATTTTTGCTTACCCGATGACCTCGGTCCAACCCATCGTGTCCGGTACGCGCCCCCATTGGATGCCGGTCAGAGCGTCATACAGACGGCGGGCGAGAGGACCTACCTGATTGCCGGCGACGGTGATGGTCCTGTCTTTGTAGCAGAACACGCCGACGGGCGAGACGACGGCGGCGGTGCCGGTGGCGAATGCTTCTTCCAGTTTTCCGTCGGCATGGGCTTGCCAGACCTCGTCGATGGAAATTTGGCGCTCTTCGGTGGGAATACCCCATTCCCGAAGCAGACGCAGACAGCTGTCGCGGGTGATGCCGGGCAGGATGGTGCCGATCGGCGGGGTCACGACGCCGCCGTCAATGACAAAAAAGGCGTTGGAGGTTCCGACCTCCTCTACGTATTTACGCTCCAGCGCGTCCAGCCACATCACCTGCGAGAAGCCCTTGCCTTCGGCGCGGGTTTGGGCGCGGATGGTGGCGGCGTAGTTGGCCGCGACCTTAACGTTCCCCATCCCGCCGCGCACGGCGCGCACATCCTCCGTCTCGACGTAGATTTTCGTGGGTGCCAGACCGCCCTTGTAATACGCGCCGACGGGAGAGAGCAGCAGGATAAAGAGGTATGACCTCGAGCTGCGCACTCCGATATAGGGGTCGGTCGCAATCAGATAGGGGCGGATATACAGCGAGGTTTCCGGCGAGTGCGGAACCCAGTCCGCCTCAACCCGGAGCAGCGCGAGCATCGCTTCGCGGAACACGTCTTCGCCCACGACGGGTACGTCGAGGCGTTCGCAGGAGCGGTTGAAGCGGCGGATGTTGTCTTTATATCGGAAGAGGCGTACCTTGCCGTCAACGCCGCGGTATGCCTTCAGCCCCTCAAACAGTTCCTGCCCGTAGTGCAGGCACATGGCTGCGGGGTCGAGCGAAAGCGGACCGTGCGGCACAATCCGCGCGTCATGCCAGCCCTTTTCTGCGTCGTAATCCATCAAAAACATATGGTCTGAAAAATACTGCCCGAACCCCAAACCGTCTTCCGCCGGCTTTTGCTTGGGAGCGCCCGTTTTCGTGATGGCGATGTTCATTGCCATCCCCCTCCCTTTTTCCATTTTTCGTATTGTAGCACAGGGGGGACGATTTTGCAAGCGGTTTGTGCGGGGATTTCCTTGCGTTTTTCCAAGGGTTGATGTATACTGGAGCAAAGAACCAGAAGGAGAGTCGCATGGGAAAAGGGAAACACTCGTTAAACAAAGGGTCTTGGTTTCAAAGACTCAAAGGGTTTCTGCTGGAGCGCAGAAAGATCGTCGTCCCGGCCGCGGCGGCAGTTTTACTGCTGGCGGCGGGTGCGGTTGTGCTGGCGACGGTCTTGCCGTTAAACAGGCCGGAACCGCAGCCGGAAGCGCCGTCGTCTTCGCCGGTCATCCCCAGTCCGCCGCCAAAACCCTCGCCGTCGCCGGTAAAACCCAGCCCCTCGCCGTCGCCGGAAACGCCGGAGGGACCGGTCAACCCGCTGACCGGGCTTGCGCTGGAAGATGAAAGCGCGTTGTATAACCGCCCGTTCGCCGTGATGCACAACAACTCGTACGATAAAAACGGTCGTCAGAACGCCCTGCCGATGCACGGCGTCTCCCAAGCCGACGTGATCTATGAGGTGCTGGCAGAAGGCGGCATTACCCGGATGCTCGCGCTCTACCAAGATCTATCGAAAATTCCCTCGCTGGGCGCGATACGCTCCACACGCACCTATTATCTGGAACTGGCGCTGGCATACGACGCGATTTTGTCCCACGCGGGCGGCAGTTACCAGGCCATCTATCAAGACATCCCCAGATGGGGGATGGACACGATCAACGCCGAACGCTACGGCAGTACGTATTGGCGCGACAAATCCCGCATCGACAAAGGCACCGCGCTGGAGCACACCATGTTCACGAGCGGCGAGGCGCTGCTCGGCGCGATTGAGAAACTCGAGCGCAAAACCGTACCCGAGGGTTTCGCCAACGGCTTGAGCTACAGCAATCATGTCACGGTGTCCGGTGAGGCGGCGCTCCGTGTACGCGTGCCGTTCACCAACAACAAATCCACGTGGTTTCTCTACAACCGGGAAGAGGACGTATATTACGTTGAGGAGTACGGCAGCGCGTTTATCGACGGTCAGAACAATCAGCAGGTCGCCGTGACCAACGTGCTCGTGCTGAATACCGACATCAGCGTGATCGACAAAGAAGGCCGCCTGAGCGTTGACCTCACGTCCGGCGGCGGCGGATATTACATCTCCGGCGGACAGGCTGCTCCCATATCATGGAGCCGGGACGCGTACGACGCGCCGTTCCGGTACACCGGCCAAGACGGCAAACCGCTGGAACTGCGCCCCGGCAAAGCCTATATCTGCGTGATCGACGACGAACCCGAATTTTTTGAGGAGGAATGAGCATGATCCGCATCGACACGAGCGCCGTAAACACCGAAGCTCTGTTACCGGAAGCGCTGGAAGCGCACAAAATGCTGCAAAACAAAACCGGGGCGGGAGCGGAGTTTACCGATTGGGTCACCCTGCCCGCCGACTATGATAAAGCCGAATACCGCCGTCTGCGGGAATGCGCGGCGCGTCTCGCCGATCAGAGCGAGGTGCTGGTGGTTGTCGGGATCGGCGGGAGTTATCTCGGTTCCCGCGCGGTGATTGATTTTCTGCTCTCCCCCTATTATAACGGCACACCGGGCAAGAAAACGCCCGACATCCTGTTCGCGGGCAACAACCTCTCCGGCGACGCCCTGCAAAAACTGACCGACCGCATCGGAGAGCGCAGTTTCTCCGTCAACGTCATTTCCAAATCGGGCGGCACCACCGAACCGGCCGTGGCGTTCCGTTACTTCCGCGCCCTCGTTGAAAAACGGTACGGCAAAGACGGCGCAAAGAGCCGCATCGTCGCGACGACCGACCAATCGCGCGGTATCCTCAAATCGCTCAGCGGCGCGGAGGGGTATGAAACGTTCGTCATCCCCGACGGCGTGGGCGGGCGGTACTCGGTGCTGACGCCGGTCGGGCTGCTGCCGATCGCCGCCGCCGGCATTGAAACCGGCGCGCTGCTGTCCGGCGCCGCCGCCGTGATGGAGTCGTGCGCCTCGGCCAGAGGCTTGGAAGCCGCTCCGATCGCCTACGCCGCCGCGCGGAACGCGCTTTGCCGCGCCGGGAAGAAAATCGAGGTGCTCGCGAGCTTCGACCCGGACTTCGTATACATGGGCGAGTGGTGGAAGCAGCTTTACGGCGAGAGCGAGGGCAAGGAAAACAAAGGTATCTTCCCCGCCGCCGTAAGCTATACCGCCGACCTGCACTCGATGGGGCAGTACATGCAGCAGGGCGAACGCACCCTGTTTGAGACGTTTGTGCGCACCGAAACGCCGAGGGGCGGCATCGCCGTCGCGCCCGACCCCGCGAACGCCGACGGGTTGAACTTCCTCACCGGAAAGACAATCGACGAAATCAACGACGCGGCGTATCAGGGCACAAAAAAAGCCCACACCGACGGCGGCGTACCCTGTTTAACCGTCGAAGCGGGACCGAAGAACGCGGAAACGCTGGGTCAGCTGATCTACTTTTTCGAGTACGCCTGCGGCGTCTCCGGCTATATGCTCGGCGTAAACCCATTCGACCAGCCCGGCGTGGAGGCGTATAAGAAGAATATGTTCGCGCTGCTGGGGAAGGAATAAGAACCTGTTCCCATAAGCGGAAGCGAGGGGTACGGCGTTGGGGGCGAACTGTGTGTGCACACGCAGTTCGCCTCTACTCTTCGTAAATCTCCGCCAGCGCGTCTTCTTTTACCGGCACAACCGTTTTGTCGATGATGGCGCGGCGGAACACCTCCACGCATTCGGCGGCGCCGGAGGCCGGCGCGGTGGTGTGTACGCCGAGTACGCCGCTGTCCATCCCCAGCCGGAAATGCAGTTTTTCCGGGTAACTGCCGCCCTCCGCCACGCCGCGGATCAGCTTTACATAAAACGCGTCCCAATGCCAGGCGGCGGCGGCCAGCGTATCCGCGAACTGCCCCGTGGAAGACAGGGCGCACACGTGCGCGTAGACACCGGGGAAAGATTTGATCAAGGGGCGGGGGACTCCGCCCAACGGCAGGTTCGGCAGGAAAACCGTATCGACGCCGCGCTCCGCCCAGCGGCGGAGCAGCGAGGTGCCGCCCGCCTTTGACGCGTAAACGCGGGAGTAAGGGCGCACCGCCCTCACGCCCTGCGCGAACGCCTGGAGATCGTGTCTTCTGCCGCTGAAGTCGCGCGGAAACCGCACCCAGCCGATACAACCTGAGCGGGATGTCGATCCGGCCGCCACGCCCATTAAAAAAGACGCGCCTTCGGTGTTGGCGAAATACGTGCCGGTGATACCCGCCGGCTCCTCGTGGTAGAGCAGCACCGACGCGTTCCGGTGCTCCAGCGCGGCGCGCAGCGCAAGCCCGGACAGCGACGGATCGGTTACAAAAATGATATTTGCCCGCCCCAAATCGGGCAGTTCGTCCGTGTCGCCGCTCAACCCTTCGGTTACCGACAGCGGCATCCCGGGAAACGCCCGCTGCAGGGCAAAACGTCCTATGTCGTGCGCCGCCGCCGAAAGCCGCGTCTCCGGTGAAGCGCGATACAGGAACGCGACCTGCGGCGCGGCGGCGCGCAAAAGCCGCCGAGCGCCCGCCTCGGACAGTTCGGACACCGTCTTGACCGGTTTTGGGTGCGCCATCAGCTCCCATTGCGGGCGGCACAGCGCAAGATGGGAAGTGTCGTCAAAGGGGTAAATCTTCGCGTATTGCCAAAACGCGTCGCCTGTCGTGATAGAGGGCAGCGTCTGGTGGAACCCCTGCTTGTGGTATTCGGCGCGGAAGGCAGTAAACGCGTCGTCAAGGCGCTCTTCGTCCCCTCCGGCAATCCCGCGCAGTTCGGTCACCCGCCCGCTTTCGGAGAACCACATATGACGGATGATTTTGCGTATATCGTCCCCAAGAATCTCAAAGAACACCGCGTGTTCCGGCGAATCGGCGGCGGGCGGCGGGCGCAGGCGCGTCACATTCGCCAACAGCGAATACATCGTAAGCATCAGCGCCACGCTGACGCGTTTGTGCCCCTCCACGACATAATAATATCCGAGATACTCATAAACACGGATGGGTTCCATGATGCCGCGTTCCAGCGAAGAATTATAAAGCGCCTGCCATTTGGCGGAAAACTCGCTTTTCTCGTCCAGCAAGGGCATGAAGTCTCCCGAAAGCGCGCCCGCCCGCCCGGCGGCGTATGTGCCGCGTATCTTCTTCAGCGGCACCTCATACAGTCCCAGCGACACTTCGCTGCACCGCTCGGTCAGGGGTTCCAAGATTGTGAGAAGCCCCGACTGATGCCGGCTTTGCCGCTCGGCGACAAAGCGGCGTCCCTGGCGGAGCGCCACGCGGTAGCTTTCGTGTGCCGTACGCGCGGTAAAAAGATCCATCTAGTTTCCGTATTTATCCAGCAGCGCCTGTTCGTCCAGCGTTTGCGGCTCGCGGCAGCAGAACCACTCCTCTTCATGGGTGGCGCTCTGCCCGTCGTAGAGGGTGGAGAGCGGCGCAAGGCTTTCTATTTCGATAAAATGCCGGTTTGTATACGTCTCGAAGTTACATCCGAAGTCGGGATACTCGGCTCCCGGCAAAGCGTTCCACATCTTTTTGAACACCACGCCCTTGTTGTGGTAGAGCGCATAGCCCGCGCGGTTCAGCGTGCCGATCTTCATGGGGCGGTCGGTGCCGTCGGGGCGGATTGCGACAAACCCATCGTTCCATGTGAGACGGCGATCGCCCATGTCGGTATACGGCCAGATGACGAAAACGCGGTCGGGCAGCAGCGCGATGTCCTGTTTGGATTGCGGGAACACCTCCAGCCCGCCCGGCGCGAGCTGCGTGATCGCCCATGGCGCGAGCGTGACGACCCCGCCGCCGGTATTTTGGATGCGGTGACGCACCGACACCCGTTCCCGTTCGGGGTCCATTCGCACCTCCATCACCAGCTGCAGGCAAGTGCCTTGCTGCGGGGGCGGCGTGAGGACGCACCCTTGCGGGGTGACGGTTACCTCCACCGGGTCGGTATCGGGGTAATACGAGTTGAGCACATGCTCGGGGCTGCTCCACAGGCGGTGACCGCCGAGGATGTGGTAGGTATCGCCCTTGCCGAACGCCAAATCAAGCCCTTGCACAGGGATCACGGCTTCCGACTTGGTATCTGTCCAAAACAGATTCTCCCCGCCGCACAGCGACAGATGGATAATCCGCGGTCCCCGGTCGGTTGTGGCGAACAGTTCGATCAAACCGTTCGTGACGTGCACACACGCGCCGAAGCCCTCATATTGTTCTACTTTTGTTACGGTAACCGGCATGGCAAAGCCCTCCTTGTGATTCTGTCAGGAACATTATACCGGATTAATCCCCCGTTGGCAAGCAGAACACGTTCTTCTTGGTTTACGCGCCCGCGACAGTAACTTCGCAAAGCAAGTGCAACAGTGGCAGAGAGGGTAGCGTTTACTGTGAGACGTGGAATATGGTAACCTTTAGTCTGGGAAATGAACCGCGGACGAGGAGGTTACCATGTCG
>JAISVY010000084.1 GCA_031271325.1 Oscillospiraceae bacterium | reverse complement strand
CTCCCACATAGGCAGCGCTGTGTCCCCGATCGGTTGTATCCCTTTTTCATTTGACCGCTTGTTGACCCGCATTGCGGGCAGCGGCGCGGCTCCGCTTTCGTTTTCTCTTCCATATCTCTAGTATATCACATTAGACGCTATTTGTCCACTCCCCCGCGGAAGCGCCACGACAAACGCATGAACGTATATGTTGCACAGACGAAATGTAGGGGCGGTCGTCCCTGACCGCCCGTAACCCCGGAAAATCCGGTAGCCGCGGGCGACCGAGGACGGTCGCCCCTACAGGAGGATACCGCTTTTTGTGCATTTTGTCCGTTCATGCGTTTGTTGTGGCGGAAGCGCAACGATTAGGTTGCGGAGGTGTGCGTTCACGGCACCGCGTTGATCACATCAAGGTTCTCCGCCGTGATCGGCACGTTATACGGGTTGATCGTGGCATTGACCAAGTCCGCCGTTTTCGCCGCGTCCGCGTATTCGTACCATTTGGGCGAACCGCTGGTGCCGGCAATCGGGATGGTGTATGTAGACAGCGCGTCGGTTCCTTGCAGACCGTTGAGTTGTTGGGCGAACCAGAGCAGTTCGTTCGTCTTGAGGTCGGTAGTGACGTTCTCGGAGAAAATGCTGATGAATTGCGGGATTTTCAGCAAGCTCGCCGGTTTGAGGGCTTTGTCCAGAATGGCTTTGATCACGGCTTGCTGATGGTTGATCCGGTCATAATCGCTGATGGTTTTGGAACCGGACGAACCCCTGCGGTAGCGCGCGAACTTCATCGCGTCGGTGCCGTTAAGCGTTTGCAACCCTTTGGGGATATTGATGCTCAGCTTCTGCGTGGGGTCGTTATAGACCATGTGAAACGGTACGTCTACCTCCACACCGCCCAGCGCGTCTATAATTTGCACAAAAGCCTTCATGTCAATCAGGACGCTAAAGTCGGGGATAAACCCGATCAGGGTTTTCACCTCGCGCTTCAACTGCGCGATGCCGCCCTCTTTCCCGCCGCCGTTGGATGCGCCGGAAGGATAGGCGGCGTTGATCTTCTTGGTCGGCCGCTTGACGTTGACAAGGGTATCGCGCGGGATGCTGATGAGGTTCGCCTTTTTATGGATGTTGTCATAAGACGCCAGCATAATGGTGTCGGTATTGACGCCTCCGTCGGTTCCGATGATCAGCAGGGTATAGAATTCCTCTTTCCGGTCTGATTCGGTCACGCCGTCCGGCGCTTTGTCAGTCTCGTCAAACGCCGCGTCATCCGGGTTATACTGGGGGGAATGAAACGCCACGCCGTCATCGTCGCCTTCGCCAAGCGCAGGGATATCCGGTTGTTTCGGCTTAAAACCGACCCAGTACCACACGGCTAAAACAAGGATACCGATACCGAGTAAAGAAACGAGGATCAGCAGAAGTCTCCGAAACCCGCCTCCTGTGTTTGTGACTTCCTGGCGCTTTCCGCGTCTGCTATATTTCTCCATGATTTTCCTTTCTTTGTCGAATCTATCCTTCAACGGGTCGAAAAAAGTTTTTCAGCAGCCCTTATTATACGCGATTATGTCAACTCCGTCAACGTTTATACGCTTCCGCCTGCGCCAGAAGCTCTTCCGCCGTCTTTCGCGCGTTGTCGGTCACCGGTACGCCCGCCATCAGGCGGGCAAGTTCCTCGACGCGCTCGGCGTGGCTGAGCTTTTGGACGCGGGTGACGGTGCGTTCCCCCTCGACCGCTTTTTCCACCCGGAAGTGCGTGTCGGCAAACGCCGCGATCTGCGGCAGGTGGGTCACGCACAGCACTTGTTTTTGCCGCGATACCGAGCAGAGTTTCTCCGCTACCCGCTGCGCCGCGCGCCCCGACACGCCGCTGTCAACCTCGTCAAACACCAACGTTTGCACCGCGTCGCCCTCCGCGAGCAAGTTTTTCAACGCCAGCATAATCCGCGCCATCTCGCCGCCCGAAGCGATCTTCGACAACGGCTTGAACGGTTCGCCGACATTCGTCGCGATGGAAAAGCGCACGTCGTCGCAGCCCGAAGCGCCCGGCTCCTTTTCTTCAAAACCAACGGCTAGTTTTACCTTTGCCATCTCCAGATCAGTCAGCTCCCGCGACATCCGCTCCTCCATCCGCCGCGCCGCTTGGAGGCGCTGTTCACGAAGCGCCCGCGCTTCGGCGAGCAGCTTGTCTTCCGCGCGCCGAATCTCGCCTTCCAGTTCCGAAAGCCTCCGGTCGGAGCTTTCCAGCGACTCCAGTTCCACGCTCCAACGCTCCGCGGCGGCGAGTATATCCTCCATGCTCATCTTATGCTTCCGGCGCAGCCTGTTCAGCGCGTCAAGCCGCGCCTCCACCTGCTCCAACTCTTCTTCGGACTCCTCCATCTCCTCGTAAAAAGCCCGCGCTTCCTCGGCGCAGTCCCGCAGGGCATATTGCAATTCCCGCAGACGTTCCGCCGCCGCTTCCAACTCCGGGGCAAACCGGGCGGCCTGCCGCAGATCGTCCGCCGCCGCCTCGCAAAGCCCGCACGCGCCGCTCGCGTCTTCATCGCCGTACAACGAATAATACGCGCCGCTGAGCGCTTCGCGGATTGCCGCCGCGCTCCGAAGCGTCTTTTTGCGCGCCGTCAGCGCTTCCTCTTCCCCCGGTACGGGGTTCAGCTCCCGCACTTCCTGCAGGCGGTATGTAAGCATCCCGATCCGGGCGGCTTTCTCATCCTCCGCCACCGATAGCGTTTCGCGCTCAACGCACAGCCCCTGCCAAACGTTGTACAGTTCGGCATAACGGTCCAGTGACAAACCGGAGAACGCGTCGAGGAACGATAGGTGCGTTTCCTCGCGCAGCAAGGCTTGGTTGTCGTGCTGCCCGTGGATGTTGACCAGCGTATCGCCCAGCTCCCGCAGAGCCGCCAGTGTCACCGGCTTTCCGTCTAACCGGCAGAGGTTCCGCCCGTCGCCGCGCAGTTCGCGCTGCAGCAGCGCCTCTTTCCCGTCCGGCGCGGTAAATACGCCGCTCACCTCGGCGGATTCGTACCCGGAGCGAATCAGCTCGCGCTGAGCGCGCTGACCGAGCAGCGCGCTCAGCGCGTCAATGACAATTGACTTACCGGCGCCCGTTTCACCGGTCAGCACGTTCAGACGCGCGTCAAACGCGATGTCGCTTAGCTCGATGATCGCGATATTTTCGATGTGTAAAAGGGAAAGCATGACCCGCCTCACTTTCCGCCGGACATTTTACAGTCTCTGTTTACCCGCTGCCAACAGGTTTTATGGCTTTTCTACAATCGCCCTAAGCTGTTCCGCGAGGTTCTTTGCCGCGGCGTCGCTTCGCGCCGCGATAAAGGCTGTATCGTCGCCCGCCAGTGTCCCGGCGACGGCGGGGTTGGGCGCCGCGTCCAGTGCCGAACAAGCGGCTTGCGCCATACCGGGCAGCGTCTTGACGATAACTAGGTTTTGCGCCGCGTCGATTGATGTGACGCTTTCGCGGAAGATCGTGCGCAGACGCGCCGTCATCGCGTCGTCGGACGGTTCCCCCGGCAGGGCGTACCGATACACGCCTTTTTCGGAGAGCGTCTTATACAGCCGCAGTTCCCGGATGTCCCGCGAGACCGTCGCCTGCGTTGCGTCAATGCCCTCGGCGCGGAGCAGACGCAAAAGTTCCTCCTGTGTCTCCGCGCTCTGCCGCCCGACAATCTCGATCAGTTTTGCCTGACGTTTCTGTTTCATGACAAACCCCTTATAACCGGTAAATACGCACGTTATCAAAAAAGCGGTTTTCTTCCGGTTCCAAACACCGCAAAACCATGCCGGAAATGCGCAGTTCCGCCGTATCTCCCGGTTCCAGCCGTGCCGGCTCCTCTCCGTCTGTTGAGATGAATATCTGTCTGCGTTCGGCATAGGACGGCTTGATCGTCAGCACCCGCCCCGGCGACATCACAAACGCGTGGTCGCGCGAAGCGTGGGCGCAGATCGGCGTGATCAGCATACAGGAAAGCGCCGGGTCGGCGACAGGACCCCCTGCGGAAAAGGCGTATCCGGTGGAACCGGTAGCGGTCGAGACGATCACGCCGTCGCCTAAGAACGAACCGAGCGCGGTGCCGTCCGCTTCAAGCGAGAGCGACACCGTCTGAACCGCCGCGCCGCGCGAAAACACGGCGTCGTTGACGGCAAGGCAGGAACGCACGGTTTCGCCGTCCCGCATTATCCGCGCCTCCAAAACCGAACGTTCCGCGACCGGGAAATGAGCAAGCCCGCGTAAAACCTCCAGATTGTCCGGGTCGATCCGCGACAAGAACCCGGTATGCCCCAAACCGATCCCCAGCACCGGAACGCCGTGCGGCAGCGAAAGCTTGGCGCAGCGCAAAAACGTCCCGTCCCCCCCGAGCGACAGCACCGCGTCCGCGTTCTCAAACGCGCCGGGCTCGCCGTTAAACAGCGCACATTGAATCCCCTCGGCGCGCAGAATTTCTTTCACGCGCTCCGTTACGGCAAGACCGGGGTCTTTGTCTTTGTTTGTAAAGAGTAAAGTCTTCATGTTAATTCCTCGTGCGCGCTCCGCACAACACTCTCTAGCTCTTCGGCGGGCGGCGATTCCACGCCGCCGGCGTTTAGGTGCGCCAAAAATTCTATATTGCCCTTCGGACCTTTGATCGGGGAAAAGGTGATTCCCTTTACACCGTATCCCGCCGCCGCGGCAGACAAGGAAAACCCTTGCAACACATCGAGATGGACGGCGGCATCCCGTACCACGCCGTTCTTCCCGACCTTTCCCCGCCCCGCCTCAAACTGCGGCTTGACCAAACAGACCACAGGCGCGTTCTGAACAAGAACCTTCTTCACCGCCGGCAAAACCAGCGACAGCGAGATAAACGACAAATCCAGCGTCGCCATCCCGGCAAGCCCGCCCAGGTGATCGCTTGTCAGGGCGCGGATGTTAAAGCGTTCGATGCACGTCACCCGTTCGTCGTTGCGCAGCGGCCACGCCAATTGCCCGTAACCTACGTCCACCGCCCACACATGACTGGCTCCGCATTTGAGCAGGCAGTCGGTAAATCCTCCCGTCGAAGCGCCGCCGTCTAAAACGCGCAAGCCCAGAACGGAAATCCCGAACGTATCCAGCGCCTTTGCGAGTTTCAGCCCGCCCCGGCTGACATATTCAACGGCGTTTCGGCGTACCTCAATGCCGGCATCCGCCGGGAAACCCGCGCCGGGTTTGTCCTCCCTCTGCCCGTTGACATATACATCCCCGCTCATCACGGCGGCGCGTGAGCGCTCCCGGCTCTCGAACAAACCGCGCTCCGTCAGCAGGACATCCAGGCGTATCTTCTCAGCCATACCTTCGGTCGGTTTCAAATGTCTCCGCGATCAAAGCGGCGACCGAAGCGGCGTCCAAACGGCAGTGCGCCAGCAAATCCCCGTTGGAACCGTGGGTGACGAAGCGGTCGCCGGTATTGACCGGTACGCCTCTTACAAACCGGCACAGATATCCGGGGTTGTCTTCTAAAATAAAGACCTCGCCGCCGCAAACAATTTCCGGCAGCGGCTTGAGCGACGTCACGCGCACCACCCCGACAGATATGCGCCCGTCCAGCAGCTCCGCCGCGTCCAACGCCGCCTGCGTTGTCCCGCCGTATGTGACGATTGTCGCGTCGCGCCCCGCGCGGCAGCAGACGACGGGCGATAAATCTCTGTTCTCCGGCAGGTTTATCGCTTGTTTAGGGTAACGGATCGCGACGGGACCGCTCATTTGAAACGCGCGGATCAGCATCGCACGCAGCTCGTCAAACGTAGCCGGAGCCAACAGGGTGAGACCCGGGACGGAGGACAGATACAGCGGGTCGAATACGCCGTGGTGCGTCTCCCCGTCTTCGCCGGACAGCCCCGCGTGGCCGACGGAAAAGATTACCGGCAGGTTCTGCATCGCGACGTCGTGTACGATTTGATCATATGCCCTCTGCAGGAAGGTGGAATACACCGACACAACCGGGCGCAGCCCCTGTTTCGCCATCGCGGCGGCCATCGTAACGGCGTGCCCTTCCGCGATGCCTACGTCAAAGAAGCGCCGGGGAAACCGTTCCGCGAACGGTTCCAGCCCGCACCCCGACTGCATCGCGGCGGTGATCGCGACGATCTTGCGGTCGCTTCCGGCCATTGCGGTCAGCGTCTTGCCGAAGAAACGCGAGAACTCGTCGCATTCCAAGCCGTTTGAAACGCCGTCGTCGACGCGGAACGATTTTACTCCGTGATATTTGCTGGGATTTTGCTCCGAAAAAGTGTAGCCGCGCCCTTTCTGCGTCACCAAATGGATCAAAACGGGTTTTCTCATCGCGGCGGCCTGCCGGAGCAGATGCGTGACCGCCCTGATGTTGTGCCCGTCGGTCGGGCCCAGATACTCGAACCCCATCTGCGCGAACATGGAACCGGGTACAACGGCGTTTTTCAGAAGCTCTTTCCCCCGGTGGATAAACCGCCCGACGGCGCGTCCGCCCGGCAGCGGGTCAAGGAGCTTATGGGTAAACTTTTTGGCTTGGAAATAGCGCGGCTGGAGGCGCAGTTTCGTCAGGTGGCGCGCCACGCCGCCCACGTTTTTCTTAATCGACATCCCGTTGTCGTTCAGCACGACGATCAGCGGTTCGCCGCTCTGCCCCGCGTCGTTCAGCCCTTCGTAGGCTAGACCGCCGGTCAGCGCTCCGTCGCCCAGCAGGGCGATACAGTGATAGTCTTCTTTTTGAAGGGTCCGGGCGCGCGCCATCCCCAGCGCCGCCGAAACCGACGTGGAAGCGTGACCGGCGGCAAACGCGTCGTGGATGCTCTCGGAGGGCTTTGGGAAACCGGACATCCCGCCCAGCGAACGCAGTTTGTCAAAGCCTTCTTTGCGCCCGGTCAGCAGCTTGTGGACATAGCATTGATGCCCCACGTCGAACACGAGGCGATCGCGCGAGGTATCGAAAACCCGGTGGAGGGCGACGGTCAGCTCCACTACACCCAAGTTGGATGCCAGATGCCCGCCCGTCTGCGCAACGTGTTTGATCAGGAACGAGCGGATCTCGGAGCAAAACGAATCCAACCGGTCTTCGGGTACATCCTTTACGGATGCCAGATAACGCTCAAACAGCCGCATTCACTCACCTACCCACCACGGCGCCTGCCAGCTCCGGCACGGGGATGCAAATCCCGAACAAAAGCCCCAGCGCCGCACCGGCAAATACCTCAAAAGGGGTATGACCCAGCATCTCTTTTAATTCCTTCACAACAAACTCCGGTTTCTGGTGTCCCCAGTTTTCCAGGATATAGTTTAAGATTTTAGCCTGCTCGCCCGCCGAGCGCCGCACATTCGACGCGTCGAACATCACGACAATCGCGATCACGGCGGCGATTGCAAACAGCCCCGAATCCAGCCGGTAGAGCTTGCCGACCGAAGACGCCATCGCGCAAACAATCGCGGAGTGCGAGGAGGGCATTCCGCCCGAACCGAGCAGCCGCCGGACATCCAGCCTTTTGTAACGGATCAGGATATTCAGCATTTTTAAGACCTGCGCCGTCAAAAAAGCGAGGATCGATACATTGATGATATGATTTCCGGTTAAAAAATTCACAGCCGCCCGCATCGTCAAGCCTCTCCTTTTTGTTCCGGCGCCGCCGATAGTTTGCCGGTCATCCACAGCAGCAATTCCGTATCGCGGAACGCGTCCAGCGCGGACTTCGCCTGCCCGAACCAGCGTAACGCTTCAGCCCGGTATGCCGCGTCTCCGCCCGAATCCTGACAGTCGTCGGCATATTGGAACCCAAGCCCGAAGCTCGACCCGAACGCCGCCGCCGCCGCCCGTTTGTCCGGCGCGCCCGCCAAGACACAGCCCGCTTCCGCCGCCGCGATGAACATGGCGGCTGTTTTAAGCCGGTGAATCACCTCGGTTTCGGCTTCCCGGCGCAGATCCAGCTCCTGACCGCCCGCGATGCCGTACAACCCCGACGCGTTGGCGATCACCAGCGCCGCTTCCGCCGCGCCCGGCACGGCGGAACGCAGCATCGTCTCGAACGCCGCCGATAGCAGCGCGCTTCCGGCCAGCAGCGCCGTTGCCTCGCCGTAAACGATATGGGCTGTCGGTTTGCCGCGCCGTGTGTCGTCGTTGTCCATGCTGGGCAGGTCGTCATGGATGAGCGAATAGGTATGGATCATCTCCAGCGCGCAGGCAAACGGCAGCGCGTCGCGCCAATCCCCGCCGCATATCCGGCAGAACTCCAGCAGCATCACCGGGCGCAGACGCTTGCCGCCGGTAAACAGGCTGTAACGCATCGCGTCCAGCAACTTTTTCTGCGGTATGTCCCTGTCCGGCAGAGCCGCGTCCAACGCGGAATCTACCGCCGCGATATACTGATCCAACCGGTCTTTAATCAATGGCGTCAAATGGCTGTTCCTCCACCGTATTGTCCTGTGTCTTGACTAGCTTGGTAACGCGCTGTTCCGCCTTTTGCAAAAGCGTTTCGCAATGCCCCGCGAGTTTCGCGCCCTCTTCGAAGAGTTTTATGGAATCCTCCAGCGGGGTGTCGCCCCTCTCCAGGGCACGGAGGATCTCATTGATTCGTGTGACGGCTTCCTCAAAGCTCTTTTTCTTCTCTGCCAACGGTTAACCCTCCCATTCAACGACGCGGCTTGATACCCTGCCTTCGCTCAGGCGTATTCTCAGCAGATCCCCCACCGCGACGTTCTTGCTCGAACGCAGCGGAACCCCGTCCGCCGTTTCGGCCACCGCGTAACCCCTCGCCAAAACCTTGAGAGGGCTTAACGCGTCCAGACGCGCGGTCAGAGACGCGAGCGTACGCGTCCGGGGCTGCGAGCCGCGCTCCCACCCGCCGGACAGCTTCTCGCTCAAACGGTCGACAGACTGCCGCTTATCGGCGAAGAAACGTTCCGGTGAGAGGCGGAGTTTTGTTTCTTGTATCCGGGAAAACCATTCTTCGGTATCCGGCGCGACGATTTCGGCCGCGTGGCTCGGCGTCGCGGCGCGTATGTCGGCGGCAAAATCGGCAATCGTCACGTCCGGCTCATGCCCGACAGCCGAAACAACCGGCGTCGCGCAGGCAAAGATGGCGCGAGCCACCCGCTCGTCGTTAAACGCCCATAAATCTTCCAGCGAACCGCCGCCCCGCCCGGCGATGATCACATCGCCCACCCGCTTCCGGTCGCAGTACCGGATGGCGGCGGCAATCTCGTCCGGCGCTTCCTCGCCCTGTACCCGCACCGGCGCGACAACAACCTCGCAGAGCGGCCAGCGCCGCCCCAAAATACGGATCATATCCCGTACGGTGGCTCCGGCGGGACTGGTGACCAGCGCCACCCGCCGCGGAAAGAGGGGCAGCGGCTTCTTATGCCGCGGATCGAATAACCCTTCGGCTTCCAGGCGGCGCTTCAGTTCCTCGAACGCCAGCGTCAGGGAACCCGCGCCGTCCGGCATCATCTGCCGGCAATACAGCTGGTACTGCCCGTCGCGCGGATAGACGGCGACCCGGCCTGCCGCCAGCACCGACATTCCGTCACCCGGGCGGAACGAAAGACGGTCGGCGTCGCTCTTAAACATCACCGCGCGGAGCACGCTCTTCTCGTCTTTCAGCGTGAAGTAGTGGTGCCCCGACGGATAGCGTTTATAGTTCGACACCTCGCCGCGCACCAGTACGCGCTCCAAAGCTTCGTCCGTCTCGAACATTCGCCGGATGTACTCGGTCAGTGCGGAAATGCTGATCGCGTCCATAGTCACCTCATATTCGCAAACATCATTATACACATCTCGCGGGTGATCAAACCCTTCGGGTTAAACGTCTCCCCGCCGCTCATGATTCCGTTCGCGACGCAGTAGTCAACGGCTTGCTCCGCTCCCGGTGCAATGTTCGCGGCATCGGCAAACCCCGAGGACGGCGGAGCGCTCACGTCGTATCCCAGCGCTTTACGCAGATTCATCAGCATCACGGCGGCGTCTTCGCGCCTGACCTGTCCGCCGGGGTTGAATGTCTTGTCCCCGGTTTCGGAGACGATGCCAAGGGCATACGCGATCAGCGCGTCCATGTCTTTTGTATCCGTAAAAGCGCTCAGCGATACGGAAATCTTATTTTGAGCAAGAAGACTCTGCACGGGTTTCCCGGTTTCCGCTTTGATAAAGTTCATCGCAAAACGGCAGAATTCCAGGCGGGTGACCGGGTTTTGGAAGCCGCTCAACAACCCGTCCGGAATCAACCCTCTGCGAATCGCTGTTTTAACATGGCGCAGCGCCCACGGGCTGACAGCGCTGAGGTCGGGCGGCGAGCTTTCATACTGGGGCTCGAACAACGTGTTATCGTCAAGCAACAGCATCATGTCGCGCAGCCCGGTGACCGACTCTTTTCCCGGGAGATAATTGTTGTTGCAAATTAATAATTCCAATTGGAAGTTATCCCTCAAGTCCAGCGACGTAAGCCAATTAAAACTGCAATCCAGCGCCATCAAATAGCTGTTTAGGCGCAATTCCGTGATCAGGTTCTCGCCGCAGTCCAGAACCGTCAGGCTGTCAATCGCGCTTACGTTCAGGTTTGACAAAACATTGTCCCTGCATGACAATCCAAGCAAAAGCGTATTTTGCGTTACGTCGATTTCCGTAAGCTCATTGGAATCGCAGGCTAAAAACATGAGTTTTTGATTGCTGCCCGTGTCTAGAAACGTCAACGCGTTTTCATCGCAATACAATTCGCTTAGCGCGGGATGAACACTTGTGTCAAGCTCTTTCAGGTGATTCCCGCCGCAGTCCAGAGTTCTTAACGTTTTATTGTTTTCCAGTTCCAGCGCCGTTAGAAGGTTATCGCGGCAGTTGAGCGAAACCAGCGCCGGGTTGCCGCTTGTGTCCAGCCCTTCGAGCCGGTTCTGTTCACAATCGAGGTATCGCAATTCCGTATTTTTCAAAATGTTCAGCGTAGCCAGATTGTTAAAATTACAGTCAAGCCGTCTCAAAAGCGTATTTTTCGAGGTGTCAAGCCGTATCAGTTCGTTGCCGCTGCAATCGAGCGTCTCCAGCGCCGTGAAGTGCTCGATGCCGGACAGGCTTTCAATGCCGAGCCAGGAAACATCCAGCTCTTTTACCCCGTCAACGTCCCCTTTTGTGATCCACCCCTCCGGCTTGCGGATCGCCTCCCGTACGGCGTCTTCGAAATCCGGGTCGATGAACACAACAAGATCACCGTCCGCCGCCGCCGCGGCCGGAATCAGCGCGGCTAATAAAACCGCCGCCATAAAAACAGATGCGAAACGCGTTTTCACGGGCAGCCCTCCGTATCTTTCACAATTCCCGCCGGGCAAAACTGCCCAGAATCCCGTTGACGAACGCCGTGACTTCGGTCTCCTCATACTTTTTGCACAGCTCCACCGCCGCGTTGATCGCGGCGGCGTTCGGCACGTCCGGGCGGTACAGAACTTCATACATACACACGCGCATAACGGCGACGGCGACGCGCGGAATCCGCGCGAACTGCCAGCCGACGGCGTATTTTTCGATATAGCCGTCCAGTTCGGCGAGGTGTTCGTCCACGCCCGCGACCAGCTCTGTGATATAACGCCGTTCTTCCGCGCCGGGCGGCGAATCGAACAGCTCGTCCTCCCCCGAGAGACGCAGATAGAACTCCGGCGACGTGCGCTCTTCGGTCAGCTCGGACAATTCGGGGGAAAAATCCAAAGCATAAACCATGTGTACGGCGATCTCCCGCGCCGCGATACGCGTCATATCCCACACCCCTCCGCAAGACAGTATACAGGAAGACACCGTCAATTGCAAGAGCAGTTGCCAACGCGCGGGAAATATGTTATGATGGGTCAGCGACCACAATTGCGGAGGGGGATCCTCGTTGAACAACAGATTGCTGCGCTTCAAGTTTATTTTGCTGGGATTTCCCGCGTTTATCGGATTCACACTGATGTATATCATCCCCTTTGGGCGGACGCTCCGGTATACGGTGGTTGACGACACATGGTGGGAGCGTTTTGTGGGGCTGAAAAATTTCCGCGAGCTGCTGCAAGACGAGGCTTTTCACAACGCGCTGAAGAGCACGGTCGTCTTTTCCGTGATCGGGGTTGTCTGCCTCGTTACCTTCTCGCTGCTGCTCGCGATGGGGCTGCAAAAGCTCGGCAACCGGCTGGCGTTTGTAAAGAGCCTGTTGATCGCGCCGATTATCATGCCGACCGCCGCCGTCGTGTTTGTGTGGCAGATGCTGTTTTCATGGACCACCAGCCCGTCAGAGTTTCGGTATCTGGTTGGCAATGTTGCGGGCGGCGGCTTTTGGTCTGTTCTGCCGATCTATCTGCTCTACATATGGAAGAACACCGGTCTGAACATCATTATCCTCGGCGCGGCGATCGCCGGCATCCCCGCGGAAGCGCGCGAAGCGGCGATACTCGACGGCGCGAAAGGATTCCGTCTGTTCCGCTCCGTTACGCTGCCGCTGATCTCGCCCGTTCTGACGTTTGTGGTGATGCTCTCTTTCTCCAACTCGCTCAAAGGATTCCGGGAGAGCCTGCTCTTCTACTCCCCGCTCCCCCCGCCCGACGCGCTGTATACCATCCCGTTTTATATGGACGAATACTTTCAAAATTTTGTGTTTTCCAGGCTGACCACAAGCTCTGTCGTGTTTACCTTCCTGATCGTCTTGGTGCTGCTGGTGCTGTACCGCTGGGAGAATCAATACAATGAAAAAATCTACTGATTTAACCGGAACCGCGGTAACCGGGAGCAGCGCCGGCTTCGCGCCGCCCGTTGTAAAACCGGCACGGCGCGGTTTCGGGATGCCCAAGCACTGGCTTGTGAAGACGCTTATGGTGCTGGCTGCGTTTGTGTTTATCTATCCGCTGGCGGTCACGCTGATCGAATCGCTGCGTTACGGAGACAGCTTCCCGACGGCCGAGCAATACGGCGAGCTGTTGATCACCAACAACGCCGCCCTGCCGTATTTTTGGAACTCGGTGTTTTACTCGCTGGTGATCACCGTATCCTGCGTCGTGCTCTCGTTCCCGTTGGGGTTCGTATTCGCAAAGGTAAAATTTCCGGGGCGCAACATTATATTCTTTATCTTTATCATCGCTATGATGCTGCCCTTCCAGTCGATCGCGCTCTCGATGTATATCCAGCTGCGCGACCTGCACATGCTCAACTCGCGGTGGTCGCTGATTATGCCGCTGGTGTTCTCCCCGTTCGCGGTCTTTCTGTTCCGGCAATTCATCAAGAGCGTGCCGCCGGAACTGTTGGATTACACGACGCTGGAAACCTCTTCGGCGTTTAAGGTGCTGTGGTACGCCGTACTGCCGCAGACGAAACCCGCCATCGCCGCCGTTTCCGTGATGGTTTTCTGCGACGCGTGGAATATGGTGGAACCGGTGCGGTACTTTATCAACTTCAAACAGCTCGAGATTCGCCCGATGTCGGTCATTCTGAGCGAACTGCCGTCAAAGGTCTATTTCTCGGCGGCGGCGGTCTATATCATCCCGATCGTGCTGCTGTTCCTGCTGTTCAAAGATTCGCTGGTGGCTTCGATGGAGCGTTTTCACTGGGATTAAGAACCCGTTCCCATAAGGTGGAAGTATCAGAGTGAAAAAATCCGCATTTGCCGGTTGCAATAAAGCTGCGAAGCGTGACAGCGCCACTGTTTATGAATCCCCGGTTGGTCTGTGAGGAGGAGCAGGGATGAAACATTTCTATACTGCCGTGGTTTTGTCGCTGACGGGTCTGTTTTTCCTTTCTGTTGCCGTTTTCACTGTGTTCGGAGAAGCGATTTATGCGTACGGAAAGCCGGTTGTTACGGTCAGCGGGATTTATAAAGTAAATTCCAGAGACACGGTGGTGTACATATCGCCCGATTCCCTGCGGAACGACGTTACGGGAGATTATGTCTATCTCCTGATGAGCGAAGACCGGTACAACGGCAAAACCTACACTGTACGCTACGAACCCGTACCCAATTGGGAACCGGCAGCGGAGATGAATCGTTACCGCGTTCCTGAAACGGTTTTTTTAACCAGCGGCGGCGCGACGATTATTACCGAGACAATGCCGATCAGGGACGGAGCGCTTGTTCTTTGGTACGGAGACGGTTAGATAGGAGTTTTTGGTCTATGAAAAAAATCAGCGCCTTGCTGCTCTTTATCTTCGCCGCGACGCTGTTCTTCTTTACGGCATACGGGAAGGGTTTTTATCCGTACAATAAAACGGTGGTGACGACGGCGCGCGTCAACGGCGACCGCTACGGCGTCACGATCCCTATGGATGCGCTCCGCAACGACGGGTTCGGCGACTATGTCTATGTTCTGCGTTCAGAGCAGGTCTACGAAAATGAGGTGCATACAGTCTTATATGTACCGGTAACTGTGGTCGGCTATGACTTGGAACAGCGCACGGCAACCCTGCCGCCCAATCCCCCGGAACGCGACAACGTACCCCGCGCGTGGAACGGCGACAGGATCGTCCTCTCGTCATCCAATCCCCTTATCAACGGCGAGCGCGTCTTACGCGCCACGGGCGATAAGCGCCCGATCGCAGCCCGGTAAAGAATAAACCGCGCCCGCATTATTATCGTTTGAACCCGCCTCGCAGAAAGTCGTTGACCGCCGGCGGAAGCCGCCCGTTAAAGAACTGAAACATCGGAAACGCCGGCGAAAAAGACGCTGCCGGAATGTTCCCTGCACGCTGTTCTTTGTCCTACTTTGCCCGAATATATATGGGCAAGGGGTGAGGCGCAGTGGAAGAGAAGAAAAAGCCGCCTGTCAAGGCGATCATACAGTTGTCGGTGTCGCTCGCGATTCTGGGCGGGGCTTTGCTGACGCGGTGGTTTTACCCCGAAGAAACGCGCGCGTTTATCCGGCGGTATATCTCCGGCGGGCTGGACTACACCGCCGTTCTCAGCGAAATGGGCGAGAGCCTGCGCGCCTTTGTCCTCGGCGTACCGCACCCGGACGAAGCCGTTGACAATCCAGACGTAGACGACCTCGGCGCACCGCCCCCTGACGAGGCCGTTGACAATCCGGACATAGACGATCTCGGCGCACCGCCGGAGAACAGTCAGGACGGCGGGGTAACATTGAGCAATCTAGGCGGGTTTGACGCGCCGATCACATGGGTAAACGCGGATTTCCTCCCCTCATTTACCGGCGAGGAGGACAACACGGCTCCCATCCCGTTCGGTACGGTCAAACCCGATAAGGTAGACTTTACCTTCTATCAACTGCCGTTTGCGGCGGCGCGTCCGGCAAACGGAACGTTTACCTCCGGTTTCGGCTACCGAATCCACCCGATTTATAAAGACTGGCGTTTTCACTACGGATTTGACATAGCGAACGAAACCGGTTCCGATATTTGCGCGTTCGCCGACGGTACCGTCGCGGCGACCGGTGTCAGCGGCAGCTACGGCAACTACGTCATCCTCGAACACGCCGACGGGTATGTGACACTTTACGCGCACTGCGATTCGGTTTCGGTAAGCGAAGGGCAGAAGGTTTCGGCGGGCGGCGTGATCGCCCGGATGGGTTCCACCGGCGTATCGACCGGACCGCATCTGCACTTTGAACTGAGGCGCGGTGAATTTTTCCTCAACCCTTCCTTATATATTGATATAGAGTGACGGTCGGAAAACTGCGGATTCGCGCCGGATTTGTTTTGCTGGTTGCCGCGCTGGTCTATCTGGACGAAGGGTACTTCCTCTGGATTGTCTTCGGCGCGGCGCTTCTGCATGAGCTGGGGCACTATATCCCGCTGAAACTGTTCGGGGGGCGGGTGCTTTCTCTGGAACTGAGCGGCGGCGGGCTTAGCATGGAGCACGACGCGCGATCTTCCCTCGGTTATGGAAAAGAACTCTTCGCCGTTTTGATGGGTCCCGCGGTTTCGATTGGTTTTGCGTTGCTTTTTTCTCTTCGGGATGGTATGATAACGGAGCGGGTTGCCGGCATGTGCCTCGCGCACGGGTTCTTCAACCTGCTGCCGATGCGCGGGCTGGACGGCGGGCGGGCGCTGGAGATCGTTCTGGAATCAAACGGCGTTTCGTCAACGCATACGGTACTGCGCACCGTGACGGTTGTCTGCGCCGTTGCGCTCGGCATCTGCTGTATCGCTCTGGCCGTGCTGTACCGCAACCTCTCGCTGCCGCTCGCGCTGTTGTATCTGCTGATGCTGCAAAAGCCGGAGAAAGCGAAAATTCAATGAATCAGCGAGGTGAATGGGTTTTGAAAAAGTGCCATATCAAACTCATATGGGATGACGGCATATGGTATACCAAAGCCTGACCAAGCGCAGCAGTGCCAACGAAACATTGAAAATTGCCGGAATTACTGTGAAACTGTAAGGAGCAGCCAATGACCCCATACCAAAGAATTGAGCCATACTTGACAGCCGTGAAGAAGCCGGCGCGGTATACCGGCGGCGAATTTAACTCCGTGATCAAAGACCCGCGCTCGGTGAAGCTGCGGGTGGCTTTTTGCTTTCCGGACACCTATGAGATCGGGATGTCGCACCTGGGCTTACAAATCCTCTACAACGTGATGAACCGGATGCCGGACGTTTGGTGCGAGAGGGCGTTTGCCCCGTGGGAGGATATGCGCGCGCTGCTGCTGCGCAAAAAGACGCCGCTTTACGCGCTGGAAAGCGGCGACGGGCTGGCGGATTTTGACGTGTTGGCGTTTACCCTGCAATACGAGCTGTGCTATACAAACGTGCTGTCGATGCTCGACCTCGCCGGACTTCCTCTGCGTTCCGCCGAACGGGGAGAGACGCACCCGCTGGTCATCGCGGGGGGTCCCTGCGCGTTTCACCCGGAACCGCTGGCCGACTTCATCGACCTCTTCGCCGTCGGCGAGGGCGAAGAGCTGACGGCGGAACTGACGGAACTTTTTATTCAGGCGAAAAAGGACGGGCTTTCCCGGAAAGAGACACTGGTTCAGGCGTCGCGTCTGCCGGGCGTATACGTGCCGTCTTTGTATCAGGTGGCACTCAACCCGGACGGTACACTCGCGTCGGTCGAACCGTCAGACGGCGCGCCCGCCGTCATCACAAAGCGGATTGTGCGGGATTTGGATACCGCCCCGTACCCGGAACACCCCCTTTCGCCCGGCACGGAAATTGTGCATGACCGCGTCATGCTGGAGCTGTTCCGGGGCTGCGCCCGCGGCTGCCGGTTTTGTCAGGCGGGGCATATCGCCCGCCCCGTGCGGGAAAAAGGCGTGCAAACCCTTTTCCGGCAGGCCGTGAGCGCGATCGAAGCGGCCGGGTGCGGCGAAATCGGGCTGGTTTCGCTTTCCACCAGCGATTACTCGGGACTGGAGGCGCTTTGCGACGCGCTTGTCCCGTGGTGTGAGCCGCGCCGCGTCAGCCTTTCGCTCCCCTCCCTCCGCGCCGACAGCTTTTCGCCGCAATTGCTGCAAAAGGCGGGGCAGGTACGCAAGTCCGGTCTGACGTTCGCGCCGGAAGCGGGTTCCGCCCGTCTGCGGGACGTGATCAACAAAAACCTCCGGGAGGAGGACTTGATGACAGCCTGCGCCGCCGCGTTTAACGGCGGCTGGAACGGCGTCAAGCTGTATTTCATGCTGGGTCTTCCGACCGAGACGGACGACGACCTGCGCGAGATCGCCGAGTTGTGCGGGCGCGTATATCAGCTTTGGCGTCAAGTCGTCCCCGACCGGGGACGGGGCGTGCGGCTGACCGCCAGCGCGTCCTGCTTCGTGCCGAAACCGCACACCCCCTTCCAATGGGAGCCGATGACGCCGCCGGACGAACTTTTACGCCGCGCAGGTGTGGTGCGCGACGCGATGCGCAAGCAGGTTACCTTCCACTGGCACGAACCGGACGCGAGTTACTTGGAATGCGCCCTGAGCCGGGGCGACCGGAGGGTTGGCGCGGTTGTGGAGCGGGCGTACAGGCTGGGCTGCCGGATGGACGGCTGGAGCGAGTGTTTTTCCTTGGAAAAGTGGCGTGAGGCGTTCGCGCTGGAAGGGTTGGATCCCGATTTTTACGCCCTGCGCCGCCGGGACACAGACGAGGTGCTTCCGTGGTCGCATATCTCCGCCGGGGTTTCCCGTGAGCATCTCAAACGGGAGCGGGAAAAAGCCTACCGCGCCGAACCGTCGGTTGATTGCCGAAACGGCTGTGAAGGATGCGGCGGCGCGGCGCAGCGAATGTCCGGTGAACAGGGGCACTGCCCGCTCTCAAGGAGTTTTGGGGTATGATGAATCTAAACATTCGTCTGGCTTACCGGAAAACCGGACGCGCCCGGTTTCTCTCCCACCTCGACACAATGCGCGTGTTCGCGCGGGCGCTGACCCGCGCCGGGCTTCCGCTGCGGTATACCGAGGGGTTCAACCCGCATATCGTCCTCTCGATCGCCCTGCCGCTGGGTGTGGGGATGGAGAGCGCCGCCGAACGGCTGGATTTCGGCGTAATGCAAAACATCGGTATGGGTACGCTTCCGTCCAAGCTAAACGCCGTTTTGCCAGAAGGGTTTTTCGTGACACAAGCGGTCATCGGCGGACGGCCAATATCGCAGATTGCTTTCGCGCGGGTGGAAATCACCGCCGACTCCCCTGTTTCTACGGAGCGGGTCACCGGGCTGTTTACGTCCTCGGCTGTCGTAGAAAAGCGGAACAAAAAAAAAGAACTGGTTCCGACCGACATCGTGCCGTTTATCAAGGACATCGCCTGCGAAGCACACGGAGACAAACTGCGTGTCACGGCGACGCTGACCGCCCGCGACCCCGTGCTGAACCCCGAATATCTCGCCGAGGCATGGCGGACATATCTTGACCCGGAAGCGGCGTTTTCCTTCAAGCGCCTCGCGCTTCTGGACGAAGACGGAAAAAGTTTTGATACTTTGATGTAGCCGAAGTTTTGAAAATTGTGTGTTCGCCTGAAGGGCGAATGAGCGCGGCGCTTGCGAACAGCCGTCGCAGACAATTTTCAACAAGCCCATAATATTTAAGGAGGAACACCCCATGGACAAAGCGGCAATCGCCAAGAGAATCTACGCGGCGGCGCACCTGACCGGCACCTTTACCCTGCGTTCGGGGCAGGTATCGAACGAGTATTTTGACAAGTATCTCTTTGAGGCCGACCCTGTTTTGCTGGCGGACATCGCGAAGGTGATGAAGCCTCTGATCCCCGAAGGAACGGAAGTTCTCGCGGGGCTGGAGATGGGCGGCATCCCGGTCGTCACCGCGCTCTCCGCAGAGAGCGGAGCGCCGGCGGCGTTCGTGCGCAAGAAAGCGAAGGAGTACGGCACTTGCCGGCTCGCCGAGGGCGCGGACATCGCCGGAAAAAAGGTCTGTGTTGTAGAAGACGTGGTCACCACGGGCGGGCAGATCATTGAGAGTGTAAAAGAATTGCGGCAGCGCGGCGCGGATGTCGAAACCGTGCTGTGTGTTATCCTGCGCAACGAAAAAGCCGTTGCGCTGCTCGCAAACGAAGGCTTGACGCTCATCCCCGCGTTTACAATGGAATTCATAAAAGAAAGCGCAAAAATCTGACGGTGATCACGCCGTCAGATTTTATACGCGTTCCCGCTATTTGCAGGCCATATCCCTGAATTCGCGGTA
>JAISVY010000069.1 GCA_031271325.1 Oscillospiraceae bacterium | reverse complement strand
CAAAAAGCGTACCGCGATCTGGAAATGGAAGGGTTTGTGTATTCGGTGGCGGGTAAAGGCTGTTACGCGGCGGAACCGCCGTCCGGTCTGATTGAAAAGCGCAAAACCGAGCTGATTCAAAAAGCCAAGCCGCTCATCAAAGAGCTGTTTGGCGCGGGCATGACCCTGAACGAGGGGCTTGCCTTAATCAAAGACATCCATGACGAGGAGGAGAACAGGCATGATACAAACCAACGCCCTGACCAAAACGTTTGAGGGATTCAAGGCGCTCGACGAAGCGGCGCTCAACGTGCCGAAGGGCTGCGTATACGGGCTTGTGGGTCCGAACGGCGCGGGCAAGACCACCGTCATCCGTCATATCGCCGGGGTGATGCGCCCGGACAGCGGCTCGGTGCTGGTAGACGGCGAACCGGTGGACGAAAACAACGCCGTGAAAGAGCGGATGGCGCTGATCCCGGACGACCCCTACTTCTTCCCCGGCGCGAGCGTCAACGACATGCGGCGCTTTTACCGAGGCGTTTATCCGCGTTTTGACGACGACCTGTTCGAGCGTCTGCGCGAAGTCTTCCCGCTGGACACCAAACGGCATATCCGGCGGTTTTCCCGCGGGATGCAAAAACAGGCGGCGTTTTGGCTCGCGATCTGCTGCCGCCCCGACGTGCTGCTGCTGGACGAACCGGTAGACGGGCTTGACCCGGTGATGCGCCGCCGGGTGTGGAGCCTCGTCATGCAAGATGTGGCGGAGCGGCAGACAACCGTGCTGATCTCATCGCACAATCTGCGCGAGCTGGAAGACGTGTGCGACCACGTGGGCATCATGCACCGGGGCAAGCTGATTGTGGAGCGCAATCTGGCAGACTTGCAGGGCAACCTGACCAAACTGCAAGCCGCGTTCCCCGGCGACAGCGACAAACCGCTGCCGGAGAGCGATTACGAGGTGCTGCACCACTCGGCGCAGGGACGCTTGCACACCTACATCCTGCGCGGGGGGCAGGAGGAGATCACGCGAAAGGTCAGCGCGTTCAATCCCCTGCTCTGCGACTTGCTGCCGCTTTCGCTGGAGGAAATTTTCATATACGAGCTGGGAGGGCTGGACTATGCGGAAATACTTCTCTAAGACCGTTTATCTGAACACGCTGCGCCGTTTTTGGGCGGGCGCGCTGCTGATCATCCTGTTTTTTACGATGCTGGCGATCGCGTACGGTCAGAATATCGCGCGGCAAAAGCAGGGTTATGAGCTGGAAAGGTATTACAGCACTCAAGCGGAGCTTTTGTCTCATGTGCGTTCCGAGGCCGGGGAAGCTATGCTGGAAGCCGACTTTTTGCTGGTCACCGGAGGATTTGTCGTGTTCGCCGGGGTATTCTGCTCGATCTTGCTTTTCTCCTTCCTGCACAACAAACGCGCGCCGGTGATGCTTCACGCGCTGCCGGTGCGGCGGGAGGCGCACTTTAACTCGGTCTTCCTTGCCGGGCTGACGCTGCTGTGGGGACCGGTGCTGCTCGGCGCGTTGATGTTCGCCGTCACGCAGGCGGGCTACGGGGTGTTCTACGGCGCTTCGGTCGGGTGGTATTTGCTGCTGACACTGCTGTGTTCGCTGGTCGCGTTCAGCATGACGACGCTGGCCGCGTTCCTCACCGGCAGTTCGGTGGGGCAGTTTATCCTGACCGCGCTGATCGCCGCTTTGCCGGTACTGCTGGAATTGTTTTTCAGTCTGCTCTGCCAGTCTTTTCTGTTCGGTTACAACGGAACGCAAACGGTATTGAACCATCTGCTTCACCCGGTGTTCATTTTCGGTCTGCTGGCGTTGGACGCGGTAACATGGCTGCCCGGCGGGGGCGCCGCGCAAACAACCCTCACAGGCGGCATCACGGCGCAGCAAGCGGGAAGCCTCTTTCTGCTGTTCGGCTATTGCCTGATCGCGATCGCCGCCTCGCTGCTGCTCTGTCGCAAGCGGCGGCTGGAGTGCGCGGGCGAGTTCGTCGCCGTGCGCGGGATGCGCCCGGTCTTCCGCTACGGAGCCGCGTTTTTGGCGGCGTTCCTGTTTGGCGTATACGGTTATACATTTTTCGTCTACGGAAGCGGCTCCGAATTGGGATTTTTATGGTTTGGCATCCTCGGCGGCGCGATCGGGTTCTTTGTCGCCGAGATGTTCATCCGCAAGACGCTTAAAGTATGGCGGTACTGGAAGGGCGCGGCGCTGTTCGGCGTTTGCTACACTGCGGTGATATGCGCGATTATGTTTGACATATTCGGCTACGGAAGCTATGTGCTGCCGGAAGGCCGGGTGGAGAGTATCTATCTGAGTGAACAGGGAGACCGCTCTTACGACCCCGCCTATTATTTGCTCACGCCCATCCCCTACCGGTTTACCGGGGATGATATGCAAGCCGCGCTCGCGCTGCAGGCGTATATCGCGAAAGAAGGGGAGCGCACGACAGAAGAAATGAATATCGTGAGGCAAAACTGGAACGCGTCGCCCGTTCCGTCCAATCCTTCCCCCTTTATGACCTATGCCGAATTAACCGCCGAACCGGAGGATAGACCGCCGTATGAGACTTGGTTTTTTTACATGGAGGCGAAGCTGACCAACGGAAAGACGGTGACCCGCCGGTACGTGATGACTCTGCCCGCCGTGTCTGACGAATGGCACAGCCGGATCGAGGCTCTGAACGAAGCCGCTAAGCCGCAGATGACCGAACGTCTGCGCAACCTCCCCGCCGCGGCGCAGAACATGGACGCTTTCGTATATCTGCCGGAGGAGAGCGCCGGCGATTCATTCCGGCGATATAACGCGTTCACCCTTTACGGAGACGACCTTGCCGGGTTTGCCGGCGCGCTGGCGCTGGACAACCCGTATTGGGAGCGAGGCAGCGAAATGTATAGACCGTATGAACCGGCCGGGCTCCCGGAATTTATAGAATTTGAAGCCTTGCTCGGCGGCGGTGAGAAGAATTATGTGAATACGATCCGAGGGTCGGTGTCTATCGGCGACGCGAACGCCATCGCGTGGCTGCGGGAAAACGGGTACATGACGCCGGTGATGGAAGAGAGTTTCGAGGCGCTGTGGGCTTTACAGTGATCGCGCCGGAGCGGGAGCGTCTTTAATTGTTAATTGTTAACTGTCAATTGTCCATTGCCATGAGGAGCGGGGAGTTTTTAGAGTGATACAGTTGAGGATAGAACAGGACATCGTAAACTTACTGGCCGCGCTTGAAGAGCGCGGCCATACGGCGTTCGCGGTCGGCGGCTGCGTACGGGACAGTTTGCTCGGAATCACGCCG
>JAISVY010000056.1 GCA_031271325.1 Oscillospiraceae bacterium | reverse complement strand
TGCCTGAGCACTCTGGCGCGGAACTTTTTGGTGAACTCAGACTGCGCGTAGACCAAGTCCAGCGCGTCCAGCGCCGGGTCGCCGCGGTACTGCGCTTTATACGCGGAACGCAGCCGCAGCCAGTACTGCACATATTCGGCGACGCGCCGAGCCTGTTCGGGATTTGAGATCAGCGGGTTTTGCAGCAACTCTATCTCGCCGTTCGGGTCGCCGCCGGGGTTGGTGACCCGGACAGTACCGGTTGACTTGGCAAACTTAAAGCCCCAAACATCGATCTGCACCGTGCCGCTCCCCCTGAGGGTGAGATCACACGCTTGGGTATACATTTTTTGCGATACGATTTCCGCGCCATAAACAGAAACCACTTTATTTTTAATAACGCCGTTATAGCTGGCGTCGCCGGAAGGATCGAACTTGATTACCGTGGTGTATTCGCCGTCGATCTCGATTTCGGAGCTGTGCAATACTTCATACTTTGGGATAAACGTAACGTTCCCTAAAACGTCGTCGAGCGCCTCTTCGGCAATCTTTATTGTCGTAAACTCGCAATCCACGGCGTACAGCGTTGGCGCTCTCTCCGCCGTCGGGGCGTCATGCGTGACCGCGTAATCAACATAGTAGTCGTACTGCGTACTGTCCAGCGGCTCAATGTGTATGCGCCCTTCCCGGTCGGTGTAGTACACGCAGTTGGCGGCGTGGGCGATCAGGCGCAGACAGTCGTTGTGCGGCAAAACGGGCATTGGCGAGGCGGTATAGACGGTCTTCAACCCTTCCCAAAGCACGTAATGCTCCCGGTGATCGTCTCTGGGAACCAAATCCGCGTCGGTGATGACATCCACGGCTACGGTATAAAGGCTTTGGTTGGCGATCCCCTTGTAATACTCATCGGCCATAAACCCGATCAGGTCTGTCCCGCGCAGTGTCGCCACGTCGTCTTTCCATTCCGGCTTGGAATCGAGAAAGAATGTCCCCGCGTTCAGCCATTCGACGTACCCGCCGCCGTGGAGCTGCGTCCATGAGGATTCCCCGATCTCGCTCCACCGGTTTTGATAAACATCGCTCCAGTTCATCGGCTTGCTGATCTTCTTGCCGTAGAACACGGTGATCGGCAGCTGTGTCTGAATGCTTTCGTAGATCCCCTTCGGCTTGTCGATGTCGAAGAGGTGCTCTGTGTCGAACAGGTTGATCTCAATCGACGTTTCCGGCAGCCGGCGGTTAATCGGGTCGATGTCCTTAACCTTCTTCACGCCGCCGGAGGAGGTGATCCGCGTGTCGTCCCATGTGAGGCTTACGCCGTACTTGAGCTGCGTCAGGCGGACATACTGCCGCGCCTTCTGCGTCTCGAGGAACGTGATACGGAGGTTATCCGCCGGGGGAACCGGGAAGACCTCCGCGAACACGGCGCCGCCGTTCGTCCAGACTTGGTCGTAGACTTGTGCCCCTTTGTTGGCTGCCGTGATACGAAAGCGTGTCGGCCACATATCGGTCACGCGGTCAAACGCCAGTGTCAGACCGGGCAGCGTCAGCGGCTCCGCGAAAGATATGCTGATATAGGGCGGGGTCGCGAAGCTCCCGCCGTCGCCGGACAGCACACCGGAGATATACCCCTGATAGATCATCGCCGGGTCGCCGGGGTCTGGGGGTATCAGCAGCCGCCCGTCCGCCTTCGCGCGTCCGTTTTCCAGCGTTGCGTAGGATTGGGCGACGATCACCTCTTGCTCGGTGATCTGCGCAAACGACGAGTAATCCAGCGCGGAGCTTGCGGAAAACGTATCGTCCGTCACGGCGAACGGGTTGATCAGCCCGAACTCCACCCGCATGAACTGTTCGCTCCGTATATTCGCGCGGATTTCCTCTTTATAGGCAGCGGTCACGTCCAGCATACAGTCACCCCGGGATCCGGTCGGCGACGCCCATGTCGATAACGTTGCACTTCATCGACTTGAACCGCGAAGGTTTCAGCACGGCGGCTCCCGCGTCCTCGTAAGCGACGATCTCGACGGAGAAATCGCCGAAGTAGAACTTGCGCTCGTTCACCCTGTCCAGGTATAAGTCCCAATAGGTGATCCACACCTCCATCTGCTCCACGGCGCGGCGGAACCGCAGCATCTCGTCATAGGTTGTCACCGGGAACGCCACATTGTTCAGCTTCTCCATCCGCCGGTTAATCCTGTCAATCGTTAGCTCGCCTTTGGCGTTCCTCCCCTCCTTGACAAATTGGCTCGCCATCATCCCGTACCCCATCAGCGGCGGCGGGTACGCCACGCCGTTGTATAGCCAGATCGGTTTGTCGGTCATGTTGCCGCATCTCCTTTCGCACATAGCAAAGCCGCCCCGGTTGGGAGGCGGCTTATGTTCACAGTAAGGTAATCGGTTATTCTTTCGTTTTTCCCACGGATGTGTTACAATGACGGTATCTCCTGACAACCGCATAAAAAAGGAGGGCACTTCCCGTGACCATCACCAAATACAGCCAATTTGAGGATTTAGACGCTGCGATGGCGAAAGACGAGCCTTTCCTCGCCGCCATTGCCTTCGACGGCAGGCACGCATACATGGGGCATATAGACGAGTGTATGGAGCACCATATCCTTTTGGCTAAGGCGGGGTTGTCCGGCGGTGACATCGATCAATACTTTCGCATCGTCTTCGACCGAAAGAGCGCGGATTGGACATTCGTTTGCCCTGTGAACTACAAAAACATATCCGACAAGACGCGCCGGATAGCAGCGTTCTACAAAGACGGGTTCGCGGCCATTTCCGAATTCCTGTCCGAGATCGGGTATTTGTGCGACATCGCCATCCCGAAACGCTATAGGCGGCATTTTGACATACTGGCGGAGGACGGATGAATCCCTTAATGGGCATGTTGAAAATTGCCCGCTCCGCCTTGCGATGCCGCGGCACAGCCGCCTGTTCGCAAGCGCTGCGCTCGTTCGCCTTTCAGGCGAACACGCAATTTTCAACACTTCGCTAATATACATTTCTGAATGCGCTGTTCGCGCTAATCTTCTGCCCGCGCCCGGTCTGCCAGCTCTCCACATGCGGCGCGACGACGGTTCCCACCTCGCGCCCGTC
>JAISVY010000054.1 GCA_031271325.1 Oscillospiraceae bacterium | reverse complement strand
CTTGCATTTTTCCAAACCTATGGTAAAATAGGAGATACCATACCAAAACAGGAGGAAATACCATGGCCTATAAAATCAACGACACCTGTATCAGCTGCGGCACCTGCGAGGGCGAGTGCCCGGTCGAAGCCATTTCCGCGGGCAGCGATGTGTACGTCATCGACCCCGATACCTGCATTGATTGCGGCGCGTGCGCGGCGGTCTGCCCCGTCTCCGCGATCGAAGCGTAAGAACCTTCAAACAACGAGGGGGGTGCCGCACCGGCATCCCCTATACTCTTTCTTTTCATATATTAGGAGGGCGTCATGCCGCTGTATATCGTCGGTACGCCGCTGGGCAATCTGGGCGACTTTTCGCCCCGCGCCGTTGAGGTGCTGCGCGCTTGCGATTTCATCGCGGCGGAGGATACCCGCGTCACGATGAAGCTGCTCGCGCGCTTTGCTATACACACGCCGCTGGTCAGCTACCACGAGCACAACCGCCTCCGCAGCGGGGCGGAACTTGTGGAGCGCCTCGCAGCCGGGCAGAAAGGCGCGCTGGTAACCGACGCGGGCATGCCCGCCGTCAGCGATCCCGGCGCGGATCTCACGGCAGCCTGCGCTGAACGGGGGATCGAAGTGCTGGTGGTGCCGGGACCTTGCGCCGTGTCCGCGGCGGTCGCGCTCAGCGGATTCGCGGCGGGGCGGTTCTGCTTCGAGGGATTCTTATCCGTCACCGGGAAAAACCGGCGCGAGCACTTGGCGTCGCTCAAAGACGAGCGGCGAGCAATGGTCTTCTATGAAGCGCCGCACAAGCTGATCTATACCCTTCGGGATATGCTGGCCGCGTGGGGCGACCGCCGCGTCTCGGTTTCGCGGGAGATGACCAAACTGCACGAGCAGACCCTGCGCGGAACGCTTTCCGGGGCGCTCGCGCACTTCGAGCGAACGCCGCCCCGGGGGGAGTTTACGCTGGTGATCGAGGGCGCGGCTCCGCCGAAAGCGGCGATGCCGGAAGACGCGCTGGCGGCGGCGCTGCGGTATCGGGAAGAGGGGTTTTCCCTGCGGGACGCGGCGCGGAAAGCCGCCGAAGAAAACGGCGTATCGAGACGGCCGGTCTATGAAATGCTGTTAAAGTCTTGTGTTGAGAATGACGATAAGGGACAATAGGAAATAGGCGGGTTTTTGAGTTTTATCTGGGAGGGTTTTCGCATGAAACGTTTCCTGTGTATTATGTTGGCGCTGGCGCTGGCTGCGCCGTTCGTGTCCGCGGCGGAAGAAGAGACAGACCCCGCTATTCCCGAAGAGGGCGCGGGGCCGGGCGCGTTTTCGGTAATCCAGACCGAGAGCAGCGTGGTGATCATCCCGGAAAACCCCGACACGGTGTTTGAGTTCGCGGTCGTCACCGCCTTAGAGCAGGTCAGCCCAGACTGGACGCTCGCCGGTTCGGCGCGGGAGCGCGGGGGAAGCGAGGTTGTGGCGCGCTTTCCGCCCCGCGGCGTACCGTACGAAATTTGGGTGCGCGTACAGGACAGCGAGGAGATCGAAAAGAGAACGGGTTTTATTGCCTATACACCCGCACTGATGCTCGATTTGGAAGTGATCGGACCGTTCAGCGGCGACAGCGAGGGCACGACGTGGTACATCAGCTATGACGGCGGAAACAAATGGACAGAAGAGTATGCCGACCCCGATACCGACCTGTACATAGACCTCAGCAAGAAGATCGGCAAAAAAGAGCTGCACTACGTCATCAAACAGGCTGAGACGGAAGAAACGGAAGAGGGGACAGTCCTTACCGAACCGGCCAAATCAGCCACCGTGCTGGAGGGTAAGATCAAACCGCGCCCGGCTCTGGGCAAAGAGTATTCCGTCAAAGCGTTTATCAGTGAGCAGCTCCCCGAAAACTGGACGCTGACCGGAGGGAAGGCGGCGCTGGAATACTCGTCAAACGGCGGCGCGAGCTGGAGCCCGTTCAGTTACGAAACCGGCTTGCCGCTGCTGACGGTAGCGGAGCAGGCGGCGAAGCAAAAAGCCATATCCTATCAGTTCCGCATCGCGGCGAACGAAGCAAGCAAGGTTCCCGCGTCCAAGCCGAGGAAATATACCCAAGTCAAGCAGCTCAAAGCGCCTACGGTCAAGCCGGATTACAAGCGCGAAACAATCAAAATCAAAGACGGTATGCGGTACGCGTTCGCGGAAGCCGGAGCGGATGTCCGCACCCTGACGTACAAAAACGCCGGCGGCGACCCGGTGTCGATCGAAGAAGCCCTCACCGAGCGGCAAACGGTGTATATCTATATACCGGAAAACGGCAAAAAGTCCCGCTCGGCATACCAGACGATGACGCTTGCGCCCCGCGGCATCGCGCCCGACGAAGCCGAAGGCCTGATCGCCAAAAAATCCTCCGCCGGCGTGCAAAAGGGCTTTGAGTATTACGGAAGCAAAGAGAAATGGGGTTCCTTTACCAAAGGCGACACGGAAGGGCTGGTCCGCCGCAAAGCCACGGCGAAATATAACGCGAAAACCAACGTCAACACGGGATACGCGGCCAGCAGGCCGGTGAAATGCCAGATCGCATACCCCGCCGACAAGAAGGGTACGGCAACGGTTACCATCGAGCCGAAGAAATCCGTTAAGCCGCTCGGGTGGGAACTTTCGGGCGCGGTCGAGGGCGGCAAAGCCGTGACGCTCGACAAGCCCGAAGCCACGATAGAAGCCAGCGACATCAACAGCTCGGTGAGTTTCACTGCGAGACCCCTCTATGCGCCGGGTGATACGGACCTGATCGAGTCGGCGGTTGTTTTCGCCGCGGAAGGGGAAATCCTCCCCGCGCAAGACGGTTCGTTCCGCATAGAGAACTTACGTCCCGGAGACGCCGCCATCCTCACAATCACGCCCAAAGACAGGGACACATACCGGCTGAGCGAAACGGCCGTCACGATCTTAAAACCCGCCGAAAAAGAAGCGCCTACGGAGGTTTGGTTCGGCACGTCGCGCAACGCTTCCGGCAATTTCGGCATGGCGACGGTTTCGTTCAAGCCGGTGGCGCTGGCGCAAAGCCGCACCCTCTGCGTCGAGCTGCTGGTTGCCGGAAAGTCTGTCGCAAAAGAAACGGTGCAGGCGGAATACTCGTCCGAGTTTATCGGGAAGGACACCCAAACGCAGCAAGTGGATTTACGCGCCGCGATGCGGAGCGCCGGGCAGGGAGACTTTGAGCTTCGCGCCTACTTCGCGGGCGGCGAATACACTTCCGACAGCGCCGGTGTGTCGGCGGCCAAAACCTTTGGGTCGTCACACTTCAACATATGGGAAGTCGAAACAGAGGGAGCAAACCCGCTGCCGGGCGGCACGCTGAAAGTCACAGCCGTGAGAGACGCGTTCGGCAACGACCTGCTGCCCGAAGCCGCGTTTCAATGGTGGCGCGGCGGCACGGCCGGCGGAAAGGGAACCCCCGTATCCAAGGAAGACGGCGGCAACGGCAGCAGCTTCACCGTACCGGAAAACAGCTCGGGGATGTTCTTCGGCGTAGAGATCGGCGTTAAGGGAATCAGCGACATCCACTTCACCCAGTTCAGCCAGGTCGGTTACCCGCCGGTTACGCCGGCCGCGTAGGCAATCCGAAACGATTGGCGCGTTCGCCTCGCGGATGAACACGGAAATTTCAAGCTTCAATTAAAGCCCCGGCGGAAATATACGATATATCAGTCAGGAACTTAGCGCTCTTCCGCAGGGAAAGCGGGAGATGATATAAGAGGAGGAACCGTCATGGCGGCAATTCAAAATACAAACAGGATCACGGGGATGTTCTCCGGTATGGACACCGACGCTCTTGTCAAGGCAATGGCGATGGGTCAGCAGACCAAGGTAGATAAACTCAACCAAAAAAAGCAGCAAGCCGAATGGAAAAAAGATCAGCTGACCGATCTCAACAATAAACTGCGTATATTCAAAGAAACATACGGCAGCGTTATGGGCGAAAAAAGCCTGATCGCGAGAAAGACGTTTTCGAGTTTTAACGTTGACATCGCGGACAACGCCGGTGTGCGCATCACCGCCTTGGCGACAGCCAAAAACGGTTCGCACAACATCCGCGTCGATCAAATCGCGACGGCGGCTTCCATGTTCGGCACAAAAATCACAAACCGCACCACCGGTCTGACCGACCAGGAACTGAACGCCGGTATCGGAACCCTGACAGGGCTTGCCATCGGCGACGCGCCGAACGGTAACATCGAGTTTTCGATCAACGGCGTGGACTTCTCGTTTACAGGCAGCGATTCACTGAAAAAAATCATGGACACCGTCAACAAATCCAAAGCGGGCGTCACCATGTCTTACTTGCAGGCGACCGACAGAATCGACATCGTCAGCAACACGATGGGCGAGTATGACGCGCTGGCGGAAACCCCCAATGCCGCCAAGACGATCACTTTTACCGACACGAGCGGTTTCTTGGGGCGCTTCGGGCTGAACACCGTCGTCAACGGTCAGGACGCGATCGTCTATGTAGACGGCGAACAGATCGCGCGGCGGGTAGACAGCAACACGCTCACCCTGGACGGCATCCAGATGAACTTTGTCCGCGCCACGGGCGAAGAGGGCGTCGATTACACCCTTTCGGCCGATTACAAGCCGGCGGTCGAAACCATCAAGAAGTTCGTCGAGGAGTTTAACGCCCTGATCAAAGAGCTGTACGACGCGTACAGCCAAAAAGCCGACAAAGACTACATACCGCTGACCGACGAGATGCGTGAAGCCATGTCGGAAAAAGAGATCGAGAAGTGGGAAGAAAAAGCCAAAGAAGGTCTGCTCAACCGCGACGCCACGCTCGGCAAACTGGTAGACACCATGCGCGGCATCCTCACCAAGACGTTTGGCGACTTTGGCAAGCTCTCTTCAATCGGCTTGAACACCAGCAAATATCTGGTAGGGGAGTCGGTGCAGCTCGAGATTGACGAGGAAAAACTGCTGGCCGCGCTGGAATCGAACGCCGACCAGGTATACGGTATGCTCGGTATGGCCGGAACGGACGACAGCGACGGCGGTCTGATGCAGCAGATGAACAAAGCGATGGACAGCTATATCGCCGACATCAAGAGCCGCGACATCCAAAACCTCACCCAGAGCATCACCGACTACACAAAATCAATCAAAGAGCAGGAAGACAAGCTCGAAGAGGTTACCGAAAAATACTACCTCAAATACGCAAAGCTGGAAACCGCCATGAGCAAGATGCAGGCGCAGCAAAGCCAGATGTCTTCCATGTTCGGCGGCGGCACGCAGTCGTAACCTCGCGTCCCGCCCGTCAGAAAACCGCGTGTGGGCGTGTGTGCCCCGCACGGAAACAGGACCTAAACGGGCGGCAAAACGCCGCCCGCGCATAAATAATCAATAACGGCTGAATGGAGGCTATATTGTGGTGGCTTACGCAAATGCGGGCGATCAATACAGGCAGCAGAGCGCTATGACGGCAAGTCCCGGAGAACTGACCCTGATGCTGTTTGACGGTTGCATAAAGAATCTCAAGCTGGCCAAAATACATATCACAGCCAAGGATTACGCCAAGGCGAACGACACGCTGCAAAAAGCGCAGAGTATCATCATTGAGTTACTGCGCTCGCTGGATATGCGTTACGACATCGCAAAACAGCTCTCCCAGCTGTATGATTTTATTCTGAACACCGTGGTTCAGGCCAACGTGAAAAAGGATACCGAAAAAACAGACCTTGCCTTAGGGTTTATGACAGATTTACGCGAAACCTGGCAGCAGGTCGTGCGCATCAACCGCGCGAAGCAACAGGGCAGCCGTGAGTTCGCCTGATGCCGTGGAGAGCGTCTTAACAACCCTGCTCTCGATCGAACGCCTTACTGCGGAGCAGCGGGATTTGATCGGGCAGGATGACACGTCCGGTCTGGAGCGTAACCTGGACGAAAAAAACCGGCTGATCGAAACGCTTATAGGCAGATCGCTGGAGGAGAACGCCGAAGCGCACGCGGTTCTCGACAGAATCGTCGCGGCGGAACGCGAGAATATTTCGCTGGCGCGCACCGAAATGGAACGGCTGAGAGCTGCGCTGAAGAAAACACAGGAGGGGTTGGCGGCTGTGCGCGGATATGATGTTATCACCTCCAACGTTGGCGCCACCTACATTGACACGAAAAACTAATGAAGATATCCGAACTGAACCGGGGCTTGAGCCGCCCGATATCGCCCGGCGCTTCCGTAGGGGCGGTGCAAGCCGCGCCGCCAAGCCGTTTCATGGAAGTGATGAACGGCATCAACCAATCCAATTGCACGGAAGCGCTCTCCGCGATGGGCGAGGAGATTCTTCGCCAAGGGGAGGTTTTGGCGCGTCGTTACGACATCGCCGAGCTGAAACGGTATAAGAAACTGATCGCCGAATTTATGCAGGAAGCCGTGCGCTTCACGTATGAATTCAAGAAACGCTCCACCCGTGACGGGCGCGGGCGGCATCATATGTATGCCATCATCCGCTGTGTCAACGAAAAGCTCGAGAAAATGACGCAAGACATCCTCAGCCAGCAGGTCGATCAGCTCCAGCTGATGGCCGACATCGAGGACATCCACGGTATGCTGGTGGACTTGCTTGCGTAATCTTTACGAAAACAGCTGTGCCAAAGCAATTTTGGTACGGCTGTTTTATGTCGTCAATATGTCGTCAGCAGATAAGTTTTCTTTTGGATGCATAAAACCAAAAAACGCCCGAACCTTACAGGTTCAAGCGTTTTCCGTGGAGCCGAAGGTCGGACTCAAACCGACGACCTGATGATTACAAATCATTTAATGTGCATAAGATAATTGCAGTAATACCAACGGATTACCGGTCATGGGATAACGGAAGTGTCCTCGTTAGTGTCCCTGAAAATGCTTTAATAACATCCGGAGCCAATTGCTCCGGCTTGTTTTGCTTGACATGAGCATACACGTTTAGCGTCATTTGGACGGTGGAATGCCCGGCAAGATACTGAATCTTTTTAATGTCCATGCCCGACGCGCAAAGCTCTGTGATGTATGTGTGCCGCAACAGGTGCGGTTGCACGGGGAAATCCACGAGACCAGGATAACGCTTCTCTGTGTAAGCGGCTGTGCTCCCGTCTGACTTGACCTTGCGCCGATAGGTGTATCCCGTCACGATGTCCCACAGTCTCTTAAGCGCTGTTTCCGACATCGCCCTATTCGTCCTCACCGCCGGGACGACGAACATGCTCTGCGCTCTTCCTCGCCAGCGAAGCAATGCCTCTGTTAACTGCGGCGGTATAGGAATTGATCGGTAAGCGGACTTTGATTTCAACGATTCATCGTGCACTGTTCGACCAGACTCATAGATAACCGTATGCCTTACATCGATATATGGAGTTCCCTCCAGGTGCACATTGCCCCACAACAACCCCAGCGCCTCTTCACGGCGCAGTCCGGCATAGAGACATAGCAGAGTAAACAGCTCGGCGCGCGTTTCTCTGACGGCTTCTGTAAGCGTTTCTTGCTGTTCTCTTGTAAGGGGTGTCTTTACCCTTGTTGGTGCGCCGCACGGCTTTCGCCCGGAACATGGGTTTTTTGAGATGATGTCATTGTCAATGGCGCTGCGAAACAATTGGTTTAACGTGAGCAATACCTTGCTGTTCAAAGACGATGACATGCCAGATATTTCAGCCATCAGCTCATCAATGTTGAGCGGCTTTACGGCTTTTAATTGAAGCTGCCCGATTTTAGGCAATATATGCCGTTGCAATGAGTAAAAATACACATCCGCGCTTCTAGATTTCAGTCCGGCAACGCGAAGCGGGAGCCAGCGCATGGCATATTCAGACACAGTAATGTTTTCATCGACGATAAGGTCTTTGTCGATTCGCGCCTTGAACTCCTCGATCTTTGCGAGCACCTCTTCCGGCGTCTTGGCGGTCAGGCTGTACTTGTGGCTTTTGTACGTGCCTCGCTTCCGCCAGAGCTTCTTATCGGGAATCCACGTCATATCGGGCAGTCCGCGTTTGGTCTTCACAGTATCACCGCCTCCTCTCTACCGCCTGCCCGGTTTTTCCGGCGGGCGGGTTTTGCTTTTATAAGCTCATAATTCCGCCCGGCTCTTTCTGAGGTACATGGCGCAACCAAATCATCACCACCCCGCTCAATTGTGTGGGAATCATTCCTTTTTTTTCTGTATTTTCTTTTAACCGGCGCTCGCTTTCGCCCTGCTCCCCAAAGAAACCATTTTGCCGACGTCGGCAAAATGGTCTAAAACGCTGATACCACTTCCTTCACATGCATTCTTGACCTTTTCAATAACTGAGATAAAACTATCCCAATGGGTTAAGCCCTTTCGGCTCGGTATTGCTCGAAAGCGGCTATTTCATCCGGGGTAGGATCATCTTCTTCAATGTCATCCCACGTTCGGGGTTTGAGGGAATATGTCTCTTTCACATAAATCAGAATCCGCATCGCTTCCGCTTCTCCGATGAAGTCAAGCATGCTTTGAAGCTGCTCCTTTGCTGACATCATTTTCACCCTTTCACTTATAGACATCGCCGCGGTTATCTATCTTGAATACATGAATCATTGAACCCTCTTTTTCAAAGAGAACCCGAGCATCGCCAACACGAAGACGATAACCGTTTTCAATCCCGCGCAGCTTTTTTACATCCCCACAAGGAAGGGCTTTAACCGCTTGCCTTATCCGCTCCGCTTGCTTATCCGTTTGCTTGTCGAGGTATGCGTTGGCTTGTTTGGAATACTCAATATCCATAGTATGCTCCTTCTGCGCTATAATCCGAGCAGCCCCGCGATATTCGACCAAAGCGCGGCTCCCGCGACAAGACCCGCCAGCAAGCCGATAATCAGGAGAACCGTAAAAAAGATCATCATGCTCTTGATACTGCGGAGATGGTTTAGCTGCTCCCTCGCAATGTCTAATAACTCCCCGTTTGATGATGATCTGACATGAGCGCTTGAACCGTCATACGGGTTTTCGCTTTCGGTTCTGGCCGATTCCTCGTTGAGCACTAACCCTTGGGCTTCGAGTTTTGCCAATTCTTCTTTTGTCATGAGAGCGCCCTCCAAATATATATTACGGTCATCCGGCCGCCGGTTCACTCCGATTTCGCAAAGGGATTACCGCCCCGCCACTCCGACGACGCGCCCGACGGTTCTAAATTCAAACCCCTCGCGTAAGATAATGTCATTGTAACGATTGTTGAGAGACACGAGCCGTGCCGGGTGTGTTCGCAATTTTTTGATAAAGCTGTCACCGTCATAGATAAAGATACCGATCTCTCCGTCTTCCAAGACCGATTCCGTTTCCACAAAAACAACATCGCCGTCAAAAAATTTCGGCTCCATACTGTCACCGGAAATCTTTACGGCGATATTCGCGCGTGACGGGATGTCCGGGTAATTGACCAGTTCATAGTGATCATCATCAATATAGTTTCCCAAGCCGACCGCCGTTGTCTGCGTATAGGTCGGCGTATGAGACGGCACGATCTCCTCGGAAATTTCCTCATCCGGCTTTACGACCCGCAAAAACGGCGCTTTCCCATGAAGCCGGGCGTATTCGTGATTTGCCGCACCCTCTACATTATGTTTTCCGCGCTCGTCAAGGGCGCGGTATTTTTGCACAAGCGCGTATTCGGTCGAATTAAAAACCGTGCTTGACACGCTCTCCTGTAAGGGAGTCACACCCATAAGGATATAATCCGGAGAAACCTTGTAGTAGCGGCTCAATTTAATGATGGCGAAAGAGTTTGGCTCTCGTTCTCCATATTCATAATGCCGGTAGGTTCCTACTCTCAAGTCCAATTCTTTGCACAACTCTTCTACAGTTACGCCCTTGTCGCTTCGAAGTTTCCGCAGTCGATCACCAATAGACATGAAAATCACCCCATCCACATTAAAACACAAGAAACGGTATTTGTAAACACCTAATTGCGCCAATCGGATAATTTTTTTCAAAATACCTCTTGACAAGCTAATCCGTTTGGGGTATCATACAAATAAAGTTGCTCCAATTGGAGTAACGCCGCTAAAGTGAAGCGCCTGCCGGGTGTGCAATTGGAGGAAGAAACAGTAACAGCCGGTGGCAACGCACCGACTGTCAACTGCCCGAATTTGCTTTCCCAAGACCTGTTGCAGCTTTGCCGTTCTAAGGCATGGTCTTTTCTGGGTTATATTTTATCCGGCTACCCCCGGTACACCCGAAGACCAACAGCTATCTTATTTGTCTGGCTGTTCCAGTATGGCTGTTGCTTTTCCGAACAATGCGTAACCCCGTTGCAGGTCACTTCTTGGCAGGCGCTTCACTTTAGCGGTTCCGGCTCCGCTACGTACGCCCTACGCATCGGCTTTCACTGGGACTGGGCAAGTTCAAAAGTTTGTCTAAGATTACAAGAAGCATTAGACCAACTCCTTTCTCGCCCGTATGGGCTATTACAGCATACCACGAACAAATAGAATTCGCAAGGTGGTGATAGCAATGGCTTATTATGTGAATATCGAAGCCGAGCGCGTTAGATTGCGCCTCTCAAGACCAGCGTTAGCTGAACGCTTGGGAATGTCACAAAATTCACTCAGCAATAAGATCAACCGGAAGCGTCCTTTTACATCTTTTGAAATGTTTGAACTATCTAGGTTAACAGGCAAATCAACCGAGTACCTACTTGAGCCGGACATGTCGCCGCCGCCCTAAACGTCAGCGAAGGCGAAATCATAGCCGCGATCACGGCGGCGCGTGACCAAGCGTAGCGCTGCTGTTAGCGTGGTTAGGATGGGAGGGGGTGAACGCGATGCAAATCATTATAGAAGGCGACCCAAAAGAATTTGCCGCTCTGGCGCTGGAACTGCAAAAGCGGCAAGGCGAAATAAACGCCGAAGAACTCGCTGAAAGCCTTGCGGACGGGTTTCAAGCCGTTTGTGGTGACCGTCAAGGTATTGTAGGGGTTGTGGCGAGGAACGCGCGCCGCATCATACGGGAGAAGTGCTTGCGGCAAGACCTTTTAGCGCCGAAAGTCGGGCTTCATCCGAAAACGTTCAACGCTTTACTTAACGGGCGGAAAATAATGCGTGAAGAAAACATAACCGCTCTGGCTCACGCGTTGGGCGTCACGCCGGGGGAATTGCTGGATGCCGACTATTTCAGCAAAAACGAAGCGCCGATCCACGAATGACCCCGGCGAAAGACAGCGCGAAAGGAGGTGACCCCAGCCATGACTCCGCCGTTATATTCAACGGAAGCCGCCGCGTATCTCGGCGTCTGCGTGGACACGCTGATGAGCCTGCTGCATAAGGGCGAAGTCCGGGGCTTTAGGGTCGGCTGGCGATGGAAGTTCGACGTGTGCGACTTGGACGCCTTCAAGGAGCGCGGGAAGACCGAGTTTGAGCGCACGGCGGCGGCAATCAGAACGCCGCGCGGCAGGGAGCGCCGCCATATGACGGAAGAGGAGGTGAAGATCGCGCTGAAAGAGATCATGCGGAAGCACAGAGAAACACATTACGCCGCGCAACCCACCGGCACAGACCCGCAAAAAAGCGGATGCCGCCCGGCTGCACCCGTGACGGCATCAAAAACAAAGGGGCGACCAGCCCAAACACATCGATAACATGATAACACGGCTGGCCGCTCCTGTCAACAAAAACAGGAGGAATAATTGTGACAAAAACCGTTAAAGAAGCCGACCGCTACCCCGCGCTGACCCTCGGCAGCGCATTTTGGGCGCTTTACAAAAAAGCCCCGACCGTCATCCAAGCCGAAGCGTCTTCGTTGCTTCGCGGCGCGAACCAGCGCATGACCGACGCCCCCGACCTTTGGGGAGATTCTTACACCGACGCGGTGATGACCCGGTACATCAAGCGCAGAATCAAAACATACGCCGATGTCCAA
>JAISVY010000034.1 GCA_031271325.1 Oscillospiraceae bacterium | reverse complement strand
CGCCGCCATCGTGGTCAACACCGCCTTTAAGAAAACGGTGTACCCCCTCCCGAAATAACCAGAAGGCTGACGCATGAACATATAAAACCGGCATTATACCGCAGGGGCGGCCGTTTTCGGCCGCCCCTGCGTTTCGTCTGCGCGGCTTGGATATTCATGCGGCGCGCGCCGTAAGGGGAGCCTCCGTCTCACCTTCGGCGTGTGCTGTTTTTGCGCGAAAATGTGCGCTGCTCCGCTGCCGGGGATGCCGCGATTCCGAACGGTTCCCGCGCCGTGTAAAATATTCCGGTTTGCTTGACAAAAATTTTCCGCGGTAGTAAAATAAATGCGGGAGAACACTATAGTTACCGTGCTGTGTATACGATAGAGAATACAGAACCAAGAAGCTCTATAAACCTCGTGTCCGCCGGCAGGCGAACGGCTCAAGCGCTTGCGGAAAGGCGGCTGTGCCGCGGCATCGCGCACCGGAGCGGGCGTTTTTAGAGTGACCCGGCCGTATGAGTGTGAAAATACTGTGAGGAGTGTGGACGTTAAAATGAGACTTTTCAAACGGGGGTTATCCGTCGCGCTGGCGCTGATGCTGGCGTTTCCGGCGTTCTTAAACGGCGAGGCGGACGCGCTGACGACGTCAAACTATATACCCGAGTCAAACAATCCGTTTTTTCAGGATTCCGGCGCCGTTTTAGAAACCGGTTTGGCTACCAGTTACAGGTCTGCTGACGCCATCTCAAAAATGACATTGGGTCAGGGGGGGACGCTGCCGGTCAGCAGTGACGGCAACGCCTCTTGGGCGCATGCCGCCGTCGCCCTGCTGAATGCCCAGGGAACCGGACCTTACAGCATCGCGGACTTGGTAACCGCCACCACAAAGAACGCCGGAAACCGCTCGATGGTGACCGCCTACTTAATGCGCGGCACGAAGGCGGGTCCGAAAGAGGGGTTCAGCTACATTACGGACGCGGTGACTCCCGCCAACGAAAAACCGGCGAAACCGGTAACCGGCATTACATATATCCCCGACCTGAGGGTTACCGACGGTACGGAAGCGGAGGACAAATACCTCAGCCGCATCAAGAAAGCCGTTCAGGATAAAGGCGCGGTCGCGGCTTCTATGTATTTCACCAGAGATTTTCTCCATGAAACACCCGCAACCCAGACTTCCAGAGTATGGATTTACGACAACAACTCCGCCGTTACGGGCGCTGCCGGAAGCATGTCCCCCGACCACACGGTGATCATCGCGGGCTGGGACGACGGACAAATCGGCACGTATGAACGTACCGTCACCGAAACCGACAGCGAGGGCAAAATCACCACAAGGGTCGAAACGGTAACGGTAACCGGCGCGTTCCTCGTATACGACAGCCTCGGCGACGCCAACTCCCCGATGGGCGGCAGCGCTTACTGGGTCAGCTATGAAACCGCGCTCTCCGGCGCGTATTACATTGAAGGCTTTTTCCAAAACCCGTTTTCGATTTTTTCCGCCCGCACCGACAGCGATAATAAGCCCACCAAAACGAACCCGCTCGCGGTGACGTACGAGTATGACCTCAACGGGCAGACCGGCGTGAAGCCGGTGGGCGGCAGCGAAGCGTACTACGCCAACGTGTTTGACGTGAAAGACGGCGCGACGGCGCTCCACGCCGTGTCGGTATTCCTGACCGGCGAAAACAACAATTACAAAGTTTACCTGATAAAAGACTACAAAAAGATTGACGACCTGAAGGAAGACCCAAGCCAGTGGACCTTGCTGGCCGAGGGCAGCAAAGCCCTTCCGGGGTATTACACCTTCGCGCTTGAAGGTGACGCCGTCAACACGGAGGGCATCCGTATCTCAAGCACCGAATTGATTGCCGGAAAGAAATTCGCGATTGTCGTGATCAATGATTCCACAAGCAATTCTGTACCGCTGCAGACCGGCGGCGCGACGACCAGAGCCGGTCAGGGATACACATCTTCGAACGGCGCGGATTGGAACGATGTGGGAACCGCCGCGATCTGCATCAAAGCGCACGCCGAGAAAGACGTTGACATCCTGCTGACAGACGTGGAAATCCGGGACGCGGACGGCGAGCTTGTTGACGACGACGCGATCAACCCGCTGGAAGCCGCGCCGGGCGGCACGTTCACCTTAGGTCCGACGATGGTTCCCGCCACCGCCAACGACATTCTCTACGGCATGACCGTCTGGACGGCCGACCTGCCGTATTACGAGCGCGATGACGAAGGCTACTTAAAAGAAGAGAACGTAAAAGAGATTGCCGGCGAGTATGTGCTCGTGACGGGCGTTCCCGACGCAGAGGGAAACCCGGTTCCGATGGACGGTCTTCCGGCGGTGCAAGCCGACTTGGTTTGGAACCAAAATTTTGGTTTGTTCCTTCCCGAGTCCTATAAATCAACGGGCAAAGAGAGCGGCTGGAAGCCGAACGCCGCAAAAGTTTCGGTAGACGGCACCGATAAGATCGTGACGGTAGAGAACTATATCGAACAGCCCATCTCGCTGACAAACCCCGCCTCCAGTTCGGCGCTCGCTTCGCTCAAGGTTTCCAAAGAGTCGGTCTACTTCGATACGGACAGCACGGTTATCCCGATGACGGTTACCGTGACCAAAGGTAAAAAAGTAAACGGAAAGTTTTTGGGAACGCCTCCGGATAAGTATGAGACGAACGGCACCGTAGACTACAGTTTTTCCGTGAAGATCACCGCCGAAATGGTTGCGGCGATCGAGCTGAGCAAATCCTCTCACACCTTGAAGGCCGGCTCTTCGGTGACCCTGTCGGCGAAACAGCTGGACGCTGAACAGGCGAGTGTGGCGGAACGCAAGCTGACGTGGAAGATCGCCAAGTCCTATACCACCGTCCCGGCGGGAGAAGACGGAAACACGGTTGAAGGCAAACAGTATGCAGATTTCCCCCAGACATACAACCCCGCCGACCCGTATAACCCGGACGGCCCGGTCGCCATTGTAGACAAAGACGGAAAGGTAACGGCGCTGCGCGACGGCACTTGCTATGTTTATGCCGAAGCGGGCGGCGTGAGGTCGGAACCGTGCATGATCACGGTAACCAAGGTTGCCCCCACCGGGATCTCTCTCAGCAAAAAGAAATATACCGTGTCGGTCAACACCATGCTTACCCTGACCGCCAACGTGAAGCCCTCCGGCGCTTCCAACAAGCGCGTGAAGTGGAAATCCAGCGATACGCAGATCGCGACGGTCGGCGAGTATTCGGGTATCATCGAAGTTGTTAAAACAGGTGTGGTGACAATCACCGCGACGACGGTCACCGGGGGCTTTAAAGCGGAATGCGTGCTAACCGTTACGGGCGCGCCGTCGATCATCAAGAAGGGGAAAACCGTCACCTTCTCCGTGCTGGGCGCGGGTTCAAAAGACAAAGTCCTTTGGTCGTTGCAGCCGCTTGACAGCGGCGGTTCAACACAGCAGAACCCGGAAACGGGCGAACTGATCGATAACGCGACGAAAGAGACGATCCTCAGCGGCTCACAGAGCGGCGCGAAGTATAAGGTGAAAAGCTCCGGCGTAGGCAACGCGAAGTTAACAGCCACAGTCGTGGTGCCGATGACGGGCGAAGACGGCGTGGAGGTAGACCAAACGGTTCGCCAGCAGTCTTGGTATATCGAGTCGGTCGTGCCGATTTCCAAGATGGAATTCCGAAGCACCGCTGATGAGCTTGTGAAAAAACTGACCCTCTGCATTGACAGCAACGGCAAAAACGGCGAATCGGCGACGCTCGCGGTTCGTTTGGTGAAACCGGCGGACGCTACCATGCTGGGCTTTACATGGACATCGAAGGTGGATAAAGCCACGCAGAAGCCGATGGTGGAAATTGTCTCCGGCGCGCCCAACGAATACGGCGAACCGGTGATTACAGTCAGGGCGTTGGTTGCCGGTACCGCCAAAATCACCGGCGTCAGTTACAACGGAAACAAGAAGATCAACTTATCCATCAAGATACTGCAATACCCGAAGTCAAACCAGATCACCGTAAAGAGCAATGCCGTCGAGGTGGTTCCGGGTAAAAAAGTCAGCCTCAAAGGGAAGGTAAGCGACAAAGGCCTGAACAAAGACCTTCGGTACACCCTGTATTCCGACAGTGAAATGACCACGGTCATCAGCGGCTGGAACCCCGTAACCGGCATGTACCGGGAAGACGAACCCAACGCGCCGACAGAACAGCAGGCGTCCCTGGA
>JAISVY010000020.1 GCA_031271325.1 Oscillospiraceae bacterium | reverse complement strand
TGGGTCACTCTAAAAACCTCCCGCTCCGGCTTGCGATGCCGCGGCACAGCCGCCTGTTCGCAAGCGCTCCGCTCGTTCGCCTAACGGCGAACACGAGGTTTTTAGAGCTTCTCAATTGGGATAGTTTCTTTCGGGGGGCGAACCGTATGAACGTACAACCCGTAGGATTCACGCAGCTGCGCGGCGGTTACATCGTGCCGCGCGTGATGGCGGTGACCGAGCCGTTGATCAAGCGCCTCGCCCGCCCCGCAGTGCCGGAACCTTACGACTTCATAACGCCCAAGCGGGGCGAGGGCGGGCAAATCCCCACGCTGACGCTGTACCGCTCCGACGGGAAGCCGGACACCGTATATTTCGACCCGCGCTTTGGCCGGCAGCCGCGCACCAGGGCGGAAGCCGCCGAACAGACGCGAAACGCGGCGCTGTGCGAGACCTGCCGGACGCGGACGTACCAAGACAGCTCCGGCGACGGCAACGTATCGTTCAAAACCCCGGCACACATAGCCCCGCAGAACTCGGCGGCGGCCGTCGCCTCGCACGAGCGGGAGCATGTGGCGGAAGCTCACGCGGACGCGCGGCAGAACAAAGCCCGCGCAGCGTATTCGTCGGTGCGGCTGTTCACCGCGAACTGCCCCGAATGCGGGCGGGTATATATATCGGGCGGGCTGACCGAGACGCGGCTCGTCTCCAACCCGGCGCGGCTGGACACGGGGCTGCTCGGGCAGTATGTGGACATGGCGGTGTGATATGAATTTTACCGAATACCAAACCCTTGCGATGCGCACGACCGCCCGCGCCGACAGCGACGCGCTGCTGCTGAACGGCGTGATGGGGCTGTGCGGCGAGGCGGGCGAATGCATCGACCTGATGAAGAAGCATTTGTTTCAGGGTCATGAGCTGGACAGAGACAAGCTCATCGACGAGGCGGGCGATTGCCTGTGGTATCTGGCGAGCCTTGCCGGGGGATTAAACGTCGGTCTGGACGAGATCGCGCAAAAAAATATTGAGAAGCTCCAAAAGCGTTACCCCGACGGGTTTAGCGCGGACAAGAGTATCCGCCGGGTGACTTGACAACGCCCCCCGTTCCGTGTAGAATAAACCGTGAGGGAATGTCAGGGAATGGGGTGGCCGGATGGGGCTTTCGATCGTCGTTGCCTCCGGGAAGGGCGGCGTTGGCAAAACGTCGGTCGTCGCGGGGCTTGCTTCCTGCCTTGCGGCGCTTGGGAGCAAGACGATCTGTGTCGACGGCGACGCGGGGCTTCGCAACCTCGATCTGGCTCTGGGGCTTCAGGAACAGGCTGTGTTCGATTTCAACGACGTTCTGCTGGGGCGCGCCGCGCTGAAAGACGCGCTCGTCTCCCGCTCCGACATCCCGCGGCTTCAGCTGCTGGCCGCGCCCGCGCATACCCCCGCCTCGGCGGTCAATCCCGCCGCCTTCTCCGCGTTGATCGCGACGTTGTCCGAAATGGCGGATTTTGTGCTGGTGGACTGCACAGCGGGGCTTGATACCGGCTTCACGCTGGCGGCGAACGCCTGCGCCGGCGCGATCGTCGTCACGACGCCGAACCAGATGGCTCTGCGCGACAGCGCCCGCTGCGCCGAACGCCTGACGGGGCACAGTCCGGTAAAGTTAATCGTAAACCGTGTGCAGCCGCGCTTAATCCGGCTGCGCCACGCGTATAATATCGACGAGGCGATGGATACCGTGGGTCTGCCGCTGCTGGGCATCGTGCCGGAAGACGAGATGGTCAGCGCGGCGCAAAACCACAACATCCCGTTGGTTCTGGCATCCCAGAAGGGAGCCGGAGCCGCCTTGTGCAACATCGCGGAGCGCCTGATGGGGCGCGAATGCCGCATACCCCGACGCTTTCGGGAATGGAAGGTGGAAGGTTGAAGGTGGAAGGCTTATGAATATCGCTCTGATCGCGCACAACCAAAAAAAAGAGTTGATGGTGCAGTTCTGTATCGCTTACTGCGGCATCTTCGCCCAGCACTCGCTGTACGCCACCGCCACGACGGGCAATCTGGTCAGCGAAGCGACCGGGCTGAACATCACCCGCTTCTTTTCCGGCGCGCACGGCGGCGAACAGCAGATCGGCGCGCGGATTGCCTATAACGAGATCGATCTGGTTCTCTTCTTCCGCGATCCGCTGGCATCCTCCCCGCACGAGCAAGACCTCGCGCTGCTGCGGCTGTGCGATCTGCACAACATCCCCGTCGCCACCAACGTCGCGACGGCGGAAGTGCTGATACAAGGCTTGCTGCGCGGCGACCTCGGCTGGCGCGATATTGTCAACCCGACCCGCAGGCGGGACCGTTAGCGTGCCGGAACAGCTGGAAGGCCGCAGGGCGGTTGCCGAAGCGCTGCGTTCCGGCCGCCCGGTGGACAAACTCTACGTTCTTTCCACGGCGAAGGGGCTGGGTGACATCATCGGGTCGGCGCGGGAAGCGGGAGCCGCCGTCGTACAGTGCGACCGGGAGCGGCTTGACCGCCTCAGCCAGACGGGGAACCATCAAGGGATTGTGGCGTCCGTCGCGGCGTACGCGTACGGTTCGGCGGAGGCGCTGCTCGCGGAGGTTGGCGAGGATTTCTTAATCGTCGTATGCGACGGCATACAGGACGAGCGCAATCTGGGCGCGGTAATCCGTACCGCCGAGGCGGTCGGGGCAAACGGGCTGGTGATTCCCAAACGCCGCAGCGCGACCCTTTCGGCGGCGACCGCCCGCGCGGCGGCCGGAGCGGCGGAGCATCTGCCGGTGATCCGCGTGCCCGGGATCCCGGGGTTTCTGCGCGAAGCGCGGGAAGCGGGCGTTTGGATTTACGGCGCGGCTTCCGAAGCCGCGGAGAGCGCGCTGGATATGACGTTTTCCGGTCCCTCGGCGCTGGTGCTGGGCAACGAGGAGGAAGGCCTGCACCGCCTGACGCGCGAGTTGTGCGATACATTGATTTCCCTGCCGATGCGGGGTAAGACGGCGTCGTTAAATGTCTCCTGCGCCGCCGCGGTACTGCTATACAGAATGAGGTGGAAGCCCAATGCCTGACGAAGAGCTGGAACGGATATTGTCATCTGTGCCCCCGCTGTCCGACACGACGGAACTGCCCGGCTGGGAGGACATTCTCTCCGAATACCATCATTCCGGCGAACCCGCATCCGAGCCGGCGCCTGAGGAACCGGAGGTTCCCCGTCAGCCGCCGGTTCCGGCGGAACCTAACCCGATTGTCTTCGTCGATGAGGATTTAGAGTTTGAAGACATCGAGAAGCGTACCCAAAAGATGCGGGACTACGCCAATCAGGTGCAGACGATGCGCCCGGAAAATGCGCCCGCCGACACGCCGGAACTGTCCGAATTTTCGTTCAGCCCGGAGTTTGGGGAACATTTTTCGCCCTCCAGCGCGTTCCAAATGCCCGAAGACGCGGAACACACCTTTCAGGAACCGAAAAAAGAGGGGTTCCGGCAGTTTATCCAGCGCTTGAAGCAGCCGGAGGCAGCGCCCGCACCGGCTCTGCCGCAGGCGCACGCGATGGCGCAGCGCTACGCGGTTAATCTGCGGCTGCGGGCGTTATTGGCGTTGATACCGCTGATACCGCTGATCCTGATCTCCTGCTGCCAGACATGGGGATTTTTGCCCGGGTTTCTCTCCTACTCCGCCGACGGGCAGCCGTACTTAACGCTGTTTTTTATGGTGCTTCTGCAGCTTGCCGTGATGCTCTGCGGTATCGACATATTGGGGCGCGGGGTTTCCGATTTGATTCATCTGCGTCCGGGCGCGGAAACGCTGGTTGTGCTGAGCTGCTTTGCCTCGCTGATGCAGGTCGGCTCGATCGTCATGCGCTCGCAGACGGAAGGGCTGCTGTTCAACACCGCCGGGTTCCTGCCCTATTGCGCGGTGTCGGCGGTGTCGGTGTTCTTCGCGCTCTGGGGCGCTTCCCACCGGCAGTCCGCCTGCGCGCGCTCGTATAAACTTGCCGCGTCGCTCGGCGAAGACTGCGACTGCGTGGTCAGTGAGGAACGCCTGTGGGGCGGGCTTCCCGGCTTTGCCCGTCATACGTCGAAGCTGGACGGCTTTGTGGCGCAAACGGAAACGCCCGACGTGACCGAGCGTGTCATGCGGTTCCTCACGCCGCTTCTGATCGTCGCGTTTATCGCGCTCGGGCTTCTCTCGGCTTCGAAACACGCGAATGTCGCGACCGAACTCGCGACGGACGGCATCCAGCGGCAGCAGTATTTTTTCTTCACGTTTGCGGCGCTCTGCTGCGCCGGCGTTCCGATGACGACGTTCGGGGCTTTCTCGTATGTCTTTTCCCGCATAGCCGCGAGGCTTTCCCATATGGGCGCGTCCGTCACGGGATGGGCGGGCGCGGTCGAAATGTCGCGCGGGGGGTTTCTGGTGGTCTCGGACAGTGATCTGTTCCCGCCCGGCACATTGGCGCTGAACGGGTTGAAGATCCTCGGCGACCACTCGTTTGAAACGGTGATTTCCCTTTCCGCTTCGCTGCTGTACGCGTCGGGCAGCGGCTTGTTTAACGCGCTCGCCTCGATCATCAAGAATCAGGACGGTTACCTCCGTCCGGTCACCGGCTTGGAGGCGTTTGAAGGCGGTATGTCGGGCATCGTCGGCGGTGAGCGCGTGATGGTCGGGACGCTCAATTTCATGCACAGCATGGGAATCCAAGTGCCGCCCGAGCTAAGCTCCAAATCCGCCGTCTTTACGTCGGTCAACCACGAACTGGCCGGTGTGCTGGCTGTTTCTTATACCCCCGCCTCGCAGGTCAAAGGAGCGCTGATGCTGCTGGAGCAGCAGAAGATGACCAACATCCTCGCCGTGCGCGACGTGAACATTACCCCGACCCTTCTGCGCGATAAATTCGGGATCAACTCCGATCTGCCCGAGTTTCCGGTCGTGGAGGAACGCATTTCCCTTTCCGATCCCGAACGCCCCTTCCACGGTAAGGTGTCGGCCGTGCTGACGCGCGACGGGCTTTGCCCGTATGCCGAATCGGTGATCGGCGGGCAGCGCTTGCATAAGTTCACGATTATGAACCTTTGTGTCCACCTGACCTCGCTCGTGCTCGGCGTGTTTTTGGTTTTCTACTTCGCCTCCCAGACCCAGCCGGTAGCCGCCGCGACCATCTCTCCGGCAAACCTGCTGATCTATATGTTCATCTGGTGGGTGATGCAATGGCTGCTGTCGTCTTTCTCTCACCGGTATTAACGGGAGGGTGTGCTTTCAGGCCGAAAATTCAGCAACCCCCATATTGCGGCGTGTTGACGCCGGAAGATGTCGATAATACCGGGAGGAATCATTTATGCAAACTATACTCAATGTAGAGGGCATGTCCTGTTCCCACTGCGAAAACGCCGTAAAAAAAGCGGTGAGCGCCATAGACGGCGTCACCGCTGTGGAAGTCAGCCTCGCGGGGAAGACGGTATCGGTCACCCACGACGGGCGGGTGAGCGCGGAGGACATCAAGCGGGAGATTGAGGAAGCGGGGTATGATGCGGGGTAGGGGAATTATGCCTCCAGGTCAATAACCCTCGCCCTGCGCAGGAGAATCACCGCCGCCGGGATCAGCACCAGTTGGATGGCGATGCCCGGAAGCGCGGTCACGAACATAGACGTGACCCATAGTTGCATAGAGTATTCCCCGGCGCTGAAAATCAGCGCTTTCATTATGCCGTAAATCACCCTGCCGGCCACCATCGAGCCGACCAGCGCGATATAAATCCGTATGTATACGTTCTTTGTACGGATCAGCCGGAACAGCAGCGATGCGGTTAACCCGTATACGGCAAGTTCACAGATCATCGGCACCAGATACGCCGGACCGGGCATCCCGGTGACCAAGTGCGACACCAGCGGCGTCAGCACGCCGCATGCCAAACTGTAGGGGAAGCCGCATATAAGCCCGCTCAGCAGGACGGGGATGTGCATCGGCAGGAAGATTTGACCGGAATTCGGCACGGCGTGCAGCGTCAGCGGGAGAACGACGCCAAGAGCGATCAGAATCGCGGTGTAGACGAGCTTTTTTACACTGAACATAGGAAACCTCCAAACAGTAAAAATAAGCCATAAGGCGTGTTCGCTTTGCGCGAACCGAAAGCCTTCTTGGCTTACTTTGGTGCCGTTGAACAGCGTTTTTTCGACCCGAAGCGCCGCAGGCGCGAGTTTGCTGGCCGAAAAGAGCTGTGAAGCGTGACAGCACCGGCGGTCAATAAACCCCGCTTGGTGCTGCTGAGTAACCTGTGTCTGCCTTCGTGGCAAACGTTACCGATAGCGTACACCACATTGTCCCGTTTGTCAATCGGGTTTTTCCAAAATGGATAAAGGGCATGTTGAAAATCGCCCGTTTCCCCGTTGCCCCCTTCGGTTTGAAGGGGGTGGCGGCGAATGCCGCCGGGGGATGTGAACAACGAACAGTTAACAGATAACAGTTAACAATTAAAGACGAAGGCTACATCGCCCGTTTCCCTGTTGCCCCCTTCGGTTTGAAGGGGGTGGCGGCGAATGCCGCCGGGGGATGTAAACAATGGACAGTTAACAGATAACAGTTAACAATTAAGATGTGTAGGGCGTGACGTCTATCGGCGAACATGAGGTTTTTAGAGCTTCCGTGTTTTGTCACTCTAAAAACCTCCCGCTCCGGCTTGCGATGCCGCGGCATAGCCGCCTGTTCGCAAGCCCTCCGCTCGTTCGCCTTCGGCGAACATGAGGTTTTTAGAGCTTCTTTTATTGTCACGCATTCATCAATTTTAAGAGCGGCGGCGCGTCCGGCAGCGCGGGCGGGCTTAGCGGCAGTGCCGCCGGGGGTGTAAGAGGCTCCGAAGCGCCCGGCAGGCGCGGCGGACTGTTCCCGCCGCCGAACAGGGAGAGTTGACCGTTGTCGTAGCGGTCGGTCAGCAGTTCGCGCAAAAACGGGTGGTCGTGGCGGGCTTCGCCTTCGTATTTGCCGCCCGCCGTCAGGAAAAAACGCGCCCGCTTCATCACAATGCCGAGCTTGCGCAAATGCTCTGCGCGAATCGGACCGAAACGCCGCGCCTCAATGATTTTATCGGCGGACTTCATCCCCACGCCGGGTACGCGCAGCAGCGCCTCGCGGTCGGCGCGGTTGACCTCGACCGGGAAAAACTCGGGATGGCGCAGCGCCCACGCGCACTTGGGATCAACCTCCATGTCCAGCCGCTCGCCGTCCTCGGTGATCTCGTCGGCGCTGAACGAGTAGAAGCGCATCAGCCAGTCAGACTGATACAGCCGGTGCTCGCGGAGCAGCGGCACGGCGGCGGTTTCGCGCGGCGGCAGAGCGGGGTGCGTACCGATGGGGATATAGGCGGAGAAATAGACGCGTTTGAGCCGGAACTTTTGATACAGACCGCCCGACAGGCGCAGGATGGTGCGGTCGGTGTCGCCGGTCGCGCCTACAATCATCTGGGTGGATTGCCCCGCCGGGGCGAACAGCGGAGCGGAGGCGTGCTTCTTTCCGTCTTCCAGCGCCGAGCGGCGCATGCTCTCGATGCCGCGCATGGGGGTGAAGATCATCTCCGGCTTTTTGTCCGGCGCGAGCAGCGAGAGCGAACCCGAAGACGGCAGCTCGATGTTGACGCTGACGCGGTCGGTCAGAAGCCCCGCCGCCTCCACCAGCTTTAGGTCTGCGCCGGGGATCGTCTTGACGTGAATGTAGCCGCCGAACTTGTGCGTTTCGCGCAGGATACGCATGACGCGGATCATCTGTTCCATTGTGTGGTCGGCGTTCCGCACCACGCCGGAGCTGAGGAACAGCCCTTCAATATAGTTGCGCCGGTAAAACTGGATGGTCAGCTCGGCCAGTTCTTCGGCTTGGAAGGTCGCGCGGGGAATATCATTAGAACGTCTGTTTTGGCAATACTGGCAATCGTAGATGCAGGCGTTGGAGAGCAGTACCTTGAGCAGGCAGATGCAGCGCCCGTCCGCCGCCCATGTGTGGCAGATACCGGACGAAAACGCGTTGCCGAGCTGCCCCGGCTTCCCCGCGCGCCCGCTGCCGCTCGACGCGCACGAGGCGTCGAACTTGGCCGCGTCGCCGAGGATATTGAGCTTTTCCATCCTGTCCAACCCGCGTCACGCTCCCTCTTCCCTCATTCTAACACAAGTTCGGTAGAAACGCAACAATTGTTTTGGTTGTTTGCACGACAAAAGCACGGACAAATAAACGAGTAAACGCGAGATTGTCGCAGTTGCACAGACGAAATGTAGGGGCGGTCGTCCCCGCATTCCCCGTTGCCCCCTTCCGCCGGAAGGGGGTGGCGGCGAAGCCGCCGGGGGCTGTTTGGCTGACGGGTGGTTCACGGGCGGGATAACCCCGCCCCTGCATTTTGCCTGTGCGGCATGGACATTCATGCGGTTGTCATGTGGGCTAATTTAATAACCTACGTTCCGGTTAAAGCGCCCCTCCTGTCATAAATAATCGTACGGATCAAATGCGCCGCGATCGCGGTAGACGAGAGAAACAGCACGAACGTGAGCTGGTACAGGCTCAGCCCGGCGGTGCGGAAGGCGGCGCCGCCGAAATAGATCATCGCGGTCTGCGCCGCCGCCACCAGCCCCATGATGCTGAGGAACGGCTTGTTGCCGGCGAGGCGGTCAAAGAGGTTGAATTTATGCGTACGCGCCGTCAGCCCGGTGAAGATGCCGGTATACATAAACAACGCGAAAAACGCCGTCATAAAAGACGCTTCGCCAAACAGCTCCGCCGTGACGGGGCTTTTGAGGAACCACAGGCAAAGAGCGACGGTATAGAGCGCCCCCAGCGTAATCTCCCGCCACATATAGCGGTTGATAATCGGTTCGGCGCGGGCTTTGGGCGGCTCGCGCATATATTCAAACAGCGCCTGTTCCCCGCCGAACGCCAGCCCCGCCAGCGTATCCATCACCATGTTAATCCACAGCATCTGAATCACGGTGATCGGCGTCTCCACCCCGATAAACGGCGCGGCGACCGACAGCCCGAGCGCCGAGAAGTTGAGCGTTAATTGGAAGATGATAAATTTGCGGATGCTCTTAAAGACCGTGCGCCCGTAACGTACGGCTTTGGTGATCGAAAGCAGGTTGTCGTCGAGGATGACGATGTCGCCCGCTTCTTTGGCAACCTCCGTGCCGCTGCCCATCGCGAAGCCGACGTCGGCGCGTTTCAGCGCGGGCGCGTCGTTCACGCCGTCGCCGGTCATGCCGGTCACAAGCCCGGATTGCTGCGCGATGCGAACCAGGCGGCTCTTGTCGCCCGGAAGCGCCCTCGCCACCACCCGCAGGCGCGGTATGGCGGCGCGCACCTCTTCGTCGCTCATCCCGGCAAGTTCGGCGGAGGTCAGCGCCAGCGCGTCTTTCCCCAGCAGCCCCACGCGCCGCGCGATCGCTTCCGCGGTCGCCTTCGCGTCCCCGGTAATCATCACCACTTGGATCCCGGCGTCCTGAAGCTGCCGCACGCCGCTAGCCGCCTCCGGCCTCACGTCGTCCCGCACGCAGAAAACGCCCAGTAACCGCCGCCCTTCGGCGACGGCGATCAGCCGCCCCCCCTCTTTCTGCCAGCGCGTCATCGTCTTCTCGATCGCAAATCTGTCCGCGCCGGCGCAGCGCGGCAGCACCGTCTCCGGCGCGCCTTTCAGCAGGGTGCCGCTAAATTCGCCGCTCACCTCGGCGGACATGGTCTTTCGCTCCGAGTTAAACGGGACGGTTTTCCCTATCGTCAGCCGGTGTTCTACCGGGCGCAGCGCGGAAAAAGCCAGCAGAACGCGGTCTGTCGCGTTGCCGCCGACCGGTTTGCCCCGCGACATGACCGCCCCGTTGTTGTACACAAGCGCCCGGTGCAGGTCGTGCCAAAGCGGAGAACCGTACACCGCGCTGACCGGCGTATATTCGTTTCCGAGCGCGTCGATGAACCCGGTGACCTGCAGCTTCCCCCTTGTCAGGGTGCCCGTCTTGTCGGTAAACAGGATGTTCAGGCTCCCCGCCGTCTCGATGCCGACCGGTTTGCGCACCAGCACGTTGTCCCGCAGCATCCGCCGCATATTGGACGAGAGCACCACCGTAATCATCATCGGAAGCCCTTCGGGTACGGCCACCACGATAACGGTGACAGCCAGCGTAGCCGCGTGAAGCAGTTTCTCCGCGATATGAGCCGGGTCGGTCAGCGCCCCGAAAATATCGGAAGGGCGAAACCCGTTCGCGATCACCAGCACGTTAAACAGATACGCGAACGCGGCCAGCGCCGCCCCGGCGTATCCGAAGCGGCTGATCGTCTTCGCAAGCCCTCCGAGGCGCACCTTCAGCGGCGACGCGCTCTTCTCCTCCTGCACCTCGCCCGCGAGCTGCCCGTAGACGGCGCTGTCGCCCACCGCCGTAACCCGCGCCGTCCCCTCCCCTCCGCACACGACGGTGCCGCTGAAGACGCGGCGCGGATCGGAAAGGTTTTTTTCATCTTTCGGCTGTTCGCTGTTCGCTGCTATGTGTCCGTTGTTTACCGTCTTATGCGCCTCTTTGGTCTCCCCGTTCAACGCGGATTGGTCGATGTCCAGCTCGCCTTTCAGCATCATACCGTCGGCGGGAACGCGGTCGCCCGCTTGCAGCAGCATCAGGTCGCCCACCACAACCTCCTCGGCGGGGATCTCCGCTGCGCCTTCCCGCCTCCGCACCCTGCACCGCAGGCGGGACGCTTCTTCTTGGAGCTTACGGAACGCCGCTTCGCTCCCCATTTCCGACGCGGTGGAGATCCCGACAGCCAGCAGCACGGCGGCGGCAATGCCCGCCGTCTCAACCCAGTCCGCCGTATTGAATAAAAAAAGGAGATTGATCGCCATCGCGATGAGCAGTATCTTGATCATCGGATCGCCGAAGTTCGCCAAAAGGCGCGGCAAAAAGCCGCGCCGCTTCCGCGCCGTCACGCGGTTCGCGCCGTGTTCTCTCCGCGACGCGGTCACCTCCGCCCGTGTCAGTCCCTCCAACGGTCATACCCTCCAGCCTGAATGTGTGGGCATGTTGAAAATCCGCTCCGGCTTGCGATACCGCGGCATAGCCGCCTGTTCGCAAGCGCTGCGCTCGTTCGCCTTTCAGGCGAACACGCAATTTTCAACACTTCGTGTGTACAACCATTCTATGT
>JAISVY010000141.1 GCA_031271325.1 Oscillospiraceae bacterium | reverse complement strand
CTCCGCGTGGGCGGGCCGGAGCACCATAATCTCGTTAAAATGCTTGGCCCCCTCCGAGCCGTATTTCAGCATCACGCCCATCGCGGTGTCGCCGTCGATGTTGGCGTTCTCGCGCTTGATGTCGCTGTCGGATGCCGCGCTGAACGTGATGTCCTCGTAAACCTTCATCAGGCGGGTATTCATCTCGCGGGAGCGGCTGCGTTCGGCGCGGTAGAGTATATATTTTTTGGCGGCGTCCTGATGCCCCGTTTCCATCAAAACGCGTTCCACGGTATCCTGAATGTGCTCTACGTCGGGGGCGGGAAACCCTTCCACTTCCAGCGCGTCCAGAACGCGCAGGGCGGCGCGGAGCGCCTCCTCACGATGGTCGCTGCCGTATGTCGCGATAAACGCCTTGTTGATGGCGGCCGTGATTTTATCGAGATCGAAACGCACCACACGCCCGTCACGCTTACGGATCTGACCGATATTCGCGATATGCTCCGTCATATTCCCGCTTCCTTTAGAAAAAAATAAAGCCTTCAGGCACAATATATAGAAGACGCTTTCGAACAATGCATACATATTGTACAACGCCGGACAAGCCTTGTCAAGATACTTTCGGGATTTTTTCACGCCTAACGCTATAAAAATTTTTCGCGCTATTTCTCTCAAAACCGGTAACCGTTGCAAAAAATTATAAATTCAGCATTATATGGAGAAATTCTCTCTGCTTTTCGCGTTATTGCCAACATATTCGATATCTTTATGTGTAATGCTATGATCGGAGCAAATTCAAGGAGGTTCCGAATTGCTATGAAAAAGCGTATTTTCTCGATACTTGCGGTCTGCGTGCTGCTGTCAACCCTCTTCGGCTGCACAAACCGCCATCACAAACCTTCGCCCAGACCCAGAGTCACGCCGAGTGTTACAGTGTCGCCCACACCGAAGACCACGGGCACCCCAAAAAGCTCCCCCAACAGCTCCCCAAGCGCAAAAGCACGCGGATTCGTCCGGTCAGGGCGCAGCGGTTATACCGGGCGCGACTACCGTGACGGAATCACGGGGAACAACCGCGTCCGCGGCGCGCAGGACTACAATTTTGGAAACACGCGCCCGAACGCCCGCAGCGGCGTAACCGCAAACCCCCGCGTCCGTTCCGCGCCGCGCACGTCACCGCGCACCGCGCCGCGCAGCCGCACCGCGATCCCCCGCAGAGCGACGCCCGCGTTCCCCCGCGCAAGAACCCTGCCGGCTACCCAACCCCGGTAAGACAGGATAACGCGCAGCCCCCGCCGCAGTGTTCGTCAGCGGCGGGGGTTGGTTCTGCCGGCGTCGCTCATTCGTCCATCACGCGCTGTATCTCCGCGATCAACTCGTCGAAGCGGTTCTTCTTCACCTCGATCGGGTCGTGGAAGGTAAAGTCAATCCGGGCGAACGGCAGCGGGATGATGTATTTGTCCCAGCGCTTTTTCAGCGTGATCTTGTGTTTCACCGTCACCGAAACGGGGAGAACGCGCTTCTTCGCGAGCCACGCGGTGGTCAGGAAAAACCGCTGCGGTACATGGTAAGGGCCGAGCGGGCCGTCCATGCTGTAGCAGATGTGTTTACCGGACGCGGTCGAGAGCAGGCGGCGGATATCCAGCAGGGTAGAGTCAGGGTCGGATTCGTCGGGCATGTGAAACGGCACATAACCGAACCGGCGGCCGACGGCGGCGATCAGATTGCCGCGCTTATGCTTGGTCGTGATGATGAAGTCGCCGCGCTTTTGCAGCTCGGGATAATAGCAGAAACTGCTGCCGTGCCAGAACCCGACGGCAAACGTCTCCTCCCCGAACAGCGCGTCGTGCCTCCCCTTGCGCGTAACGCGGCTTGTCGCGTGAACGATGCGTATATACAGCGCGGTCAGCGCCGCGGTCAAACCGCCCTTATGCCCCATGACGTTTTGCCACCGCGCCGCGGTATACATGCGCGGCGTGCGCCGCCATCTCTTCCGCCGAGTATTGTTTCGCGTGTTCGTAGGCGTTGCCGGACATCACGCGCCTCTTTTCCCCGTCGCTCATCAGCTCGATGACTCTTTGCGCCCACTCTTCGGTGACCTCTTGTGTACGGTAACCGTTTACACCGTTTTCGATAACGTCGTCCACGCCGCCGGACGAGACGGCCACCACCGGGCATTGCCCGGCCATCGCCTCGAGCAGCACCATTCCCTGCGTTTCCGAGCGCGAGGAGTAGACAAACAGGTCGCTCGCGCGGTAATAACGCGCCACCTCTTCCGGCGGGACGCTGCCGACCAATGTAACGGTATCTTCCAAACATGACGAGCGGATGAACGCCTCGATCTCGCCGCGCTCCGGACCGTCGCCGACGACGACGCACCGGAACGGGAGGGCAGTGTGCTCTTTGATATATCGGATACCCTCCAGCAGGAAAAAAATGTTCTTCTCTTTGGCGAGGCGCGAGACGGTGCAGAGCAGAACGCCGCCGCCCGGCGCAAGAGATTCGCGCAGGGCTTGGTCCCTCTCCCCGCGCCCGATCTCGATACCGGTGGGCAAGATGTCCATCGGGGTTTTTACGCCGAGGTCGGTTAAAAAATCTTTCGCGGTTTGGGTCGGCGTGAAAACGGCGTCGCAACGCCCGGAAAAACGCTTGATAAACCGGTTTGCGATATATGCCTTGAAGAATTTCTTAAAAACCGGAAGATAGTGGGAATACTGGTCAAAGCGCGTATGAAAGGTAAACACCACCGGCAACTTGTATTTTTTCGCGAGTCTGTAACCCTTCTTTCCCATCCAGAAGGGGTGGTGGGAATGCACCAGATCGAAGCCGCGCCGCACGAATTCGTTATGTATACGGCGCGAGAAGATATTGATGATGGGGAAATTGTAAACTTCTGACTTTTGGTAACGCAGCAGCTTACAGCGCACGATGCCGGGGTCATGGTCCGGCTCGGGCTGCTCGGGGTATTTAGGGCAGAAAATTGTGACCGTGTGACCCATTGCCCGCAAGCCTTTGGTCAGCCGGTCGATCGAGAGGGGGACGCCCCCGATGAAGGGATAATAGTTATTGGTAAACATGGCAATCCGCAGGGGCGTGTCATCCATTGCGACGCTCCTTTTTCTTCCGCGAAACGGAATACATTTCAATATAGAATACAACCATGCCGATCACCGTGCCGGCGTAGACGGTGAAAAGCCGCCACATCAGCGTGAGCAGCGGGATATTCCCCTCGACATGACCGGACAGCATTAGGGCGAACCCGCCCTCGGCGATCACCGTCGCGCCCGGCGTGAGCGCGAAATACATAATAAAGTTAATCAGCACCTGCATCTGGTAAATATACCCCGGAGAGACATCATACCCCATCGCATGGATGAGCAGCACCGAAAACGAAAACATGGCAAGCAGAAACAGCCCGGTACAGAGAACAGAGAACGCGAGAAACTTTTTGCTTCCGCCGGCGAACAGACGGATCCCGCTGTTGAAGTGGCGTACCTCGCCGGTCAGGCGCAGGTATGTCCGGCGCATCGTGCGGGGGGATATGATCCCGCGGCGGCGCAGAAAGCGCAGGAAGCGCAGCACCGTCCGCTTGACCCAGCGTTCGTTCGATACGACGCGCAGCAGACCGACGACAATGACGATATAGATCGTCAGCGTGATGATCAGGATCCACAAAAAGCCGCCCTCCAGGAGGGTGTTCAGCATGGCGGGGTTGATCAGCAGGACGAAGGGGAGCGCCACGATAAAAAAGACCACCGAGAGCAGGGTGCGGATCGAGGTCGCGGCGGTCGCCCGCCCCATCGGCACGCCCGCCTTGGTCAGGAAGTAAATCTGCGCGAAGCCTCCGCCGGTGGCAAACGGCGTGATCGTGGAGACAAAGATGTTGATAAACGAGAGCTTAACGATATACCAAAACGGCAGTTTATGTCCAAGCGTCCTCAGCACGCAGTAAAAACGCAGCGAGTCAAGAGCAAAGTAAACCAGCAGTAACCCTAAAATGGCGGTCAGCGTCGCGGGCGTGAAGAAATCAAAGGTAAACAGTTTTCCTTCGTCGCCAAAGACTCTGTATATCATCGAAATCGAGAGCGCCGCCGCTCCGATTAAAACCAAGGTCAGCAGCAAATATGTCCAACCCTTGCCGCGGATAGAAGCCGCCTCTGTTTTCTTAATGCCCGTTCACCCCTGACGTTTGTTTCTTAAATCGTCCCGCTTACAATAGGGATTGCTGAACAACGAGGATGTCACGCTTCACAACTCTTTTCGACCGGCAAATTCAGAAATTTTCGCTTTGATTTCTGCGAAATAAAGTTCCAAAATTCTGAATTTGACAACTCGCGTCTGCGGCGCTTCGGGTCGAAAAGGAGTTGTTCGGCAGCTCCTACAATACCATAAAAAAAAGAGCCTGTCAACATAAGACCAAGCCGGTCACACGCCAAACGCATGAATGTCCGTGTTGCACATACGAAATGTACGGGCGGTCGTCCCCGACCGCCCGTAACCCCGGAAAATCCCGCAGCCGCGGGCGACCCAGGACGGTCGCCCCTACATGTGGATGCCGATTATTGTGCATTTTGCCCGTTCATGCGTTTGTCGTGAAGCCGGTCACCCCGTTACGATCCCGATGTTCTTCGGTCCTTTGAAATCCAGCGTCACCGTCTCGGTCTTCACGCCGCGGCTTTCCAAATACCCGCAGACCGCGTTGATTAACTCTTTCGCGCCCAGTTTTTCCGGCGACCAATGGTTGCAGCACGGCACCACCACAACCGGGCGCACCGCCGCGCTTTCCACGACAGGGTGAAGCGCCTCGTCCGGGTGCAGTCCGACAATCAGGTCGTAAAACCCCGCCATATCGGGCGTATACTCGGCTTTGACCGACGGAACGCCTTTCAGCGTAAAACCGCGCGGGTCGATGACCTCGCTTCGGTAGTTATACCGCTTGTTCAGCACGCGGGAAAGCAGCCCCTGCCCTCCCGCGACATCGGCGATGTAATTCACGCTGCGCCCGAAGCGCTGATAGATGAACGCCGCCACCGCCTCAAATCGCCGCTCGTCGCCGTGGCACCGGACCTGCTGCCTAGACATACGTCAGCCCTCCGCGTCCAACCGCTCAAACGCGTTTTGGCTTTCCGTTGTACGGCGCGGGAATGCGTTATCGGCGGCGGCTTCCGGCGTTTCGCCAGGCTCAATGCCGCCTCCGGGCAGACAATTGTATTCTCTGCCGTGCTCTTTGTGCTTCACGGTCAGAATCTGACGGTCTCTGACGATCAGGCATTGCGCCCTGTTCATGCTCATCCCTCCAAAGCAAAAAAATGCGCTAAGAACGCTTTACCAGCAGCGCGCAGCATTCAACGTGCGCTGTGCGCGGGAACATATCCACCGCGCAGACGCTCCGCGCTTCGTAACCTTCCAGCAGTCTGATGTCCCGCGCCAGCGTCGCGGGGTCGCAGGAGATGTAGACGACGCGCGAGGG
>JAISVY010000134.1 GCA_031271325.1 Oscillospiraceae bacterium | reverse complement strand
AGCGTGACAAAAACGTTTATGCCCGCAGCATGATGTTCTCTTTCTTAAACATATACCGCCCGGCAGCCAGAACGATGCCGACAAACAGCAGGGTCACGCCCAGCGTAATCAACATATACAGCGGGTCTTCGATCCCCGCGAGCACCATCTTCAGGCAGCCCGAGACGTTCATGATCGGTACGAACGCCGACCACAGCTCAAAGTCGCCGCCGAGCATCTGCATCGTCGCGAAGATCGGGACATACGATGCCATCATAACGAACGCGCCGTACGTGGACGCCTCCTTGACCGAGCGGGCGTAGGTAGAGAGCAGGATGTGCAGCCCCGAGAAGAAGACCGCCGTCGCGGCGATGATCAGCAGGACAAACAGGATGGTCGGCAGCGGCAGCGCGATGCCCTGCGCGTCGTCCAAGCCCATCGTCATCGCGCGGGGATTGACGAGGTAACCGACAACCATGCCGCTGACGCTCGCGATGGCGGAGAGCAGCGACATCACCGCCACGGCCAGCAGCTTCCCGGCCAGAATATCGGTGCGGCGCGCGCCGGTGCAGAGCAGCGGCTCAAAGGTGCGGCGCTCTTTTTCCCCCGCGAAGAGGTCAACCGCCGTCGCCATACCGCCTACGCTGAGCAGCAGGATCATCAGCATCGGCAGCATCATCGAGAGGAACATCCCCGCGCCGCTTTCTTCCTCGCCTTCCAGCGCCGCGAGCGACGCCGCGCTCACGCGCAGCGGTGTGAGATCCGCGAGCTTAATCCCCTGTTTCGCCAATTCCGCTGTCTGCGCCGCTTGATTGTAAGCGTTCAGCAAATCGTTGAAATGACTGAGTGACATGGAGGATGAGGTCTTGTTCGGGTCGTAGATCAACTCAATATCCGTCTTGCCCCCGCTTACGGTAAACGATTCGAGGACCAAGTCCGCTTCCCCTTCGCGCAGCGCCGACGCGGGATCGCCGGTTATCGCCACGCGGATGCCCGCGCCGGAAAACACCGGGTCGCCCAGCAGGGCGCTCAGATCTTCGGCGGCAGCGCTTTCGGCGGCAATCACCGTCTCGGAAGGCCCGTCAAGCATTTCGGCGGTCTGCGAACCGATAAACCAGAACATCACGGGATACAGCACCAGCGGCAGCAAGAAGGTCATCAGGACAGTACGGCGGTCGCGCACGATGTCCAGCAGTTCTTTCTTAAAGATGATTCCGGTAAAACTTTTCATTCCGCCGACCTCCCCGCGAGCTTGAAGAATACCTCTTCCAAATTGGCGCACTGGTGGTTGCGGCACAGTTCCTCCAGCGTCCCGACGGCGGTCAGCACGCCCTTGTGCAGGATGCCGATCCGGTCGCAGAGGCGCTCGGTGATGTTGAGGTTATGGTCGGAGAGCACGATGGTCTTCCCCCGGTTTTTCAAGTCCAGTATAAATTCCTCCACATCCTTGCGGCTGGTAACATCCAGCCCGACCATCGGCTCGTCGAACAGCATCACCGACGGGTCATGCACAACGCTTCGCGCCAGCGCCACCTTTTGGCGCGTCCCTTTACTGAGCTTTTTGGCGTGCGTGTCTAAGTATTCGGTGAACGAGAACGCTTTCGCCAGCTCCACGGCGCGTTTGTGAGCGTCCTCTTCCTCCCTGCCGCACAGGCGCGCGAAGTACACAATGTTCTCCCGCGCCGTCAGGCGGTCATACAACCCTGCGTCGCCGCCGAACAGCAGACCGATACGGCTGCGCACCTTATCCGGTTCCCTGAGCAGGTCGATCCCCTCGATCGAAGCCGTACCGCCGGTCGGCGTAAGCATCGTCGCGAGCAGCCGCAGGGTGGTGGTCTTACCCGCCCCGTTCGCGCCCAGCAGTCCGAATATCTCGCCGCCGGTGACGGTAAAACTGACCTCCTGTACGGCCTTGACCCGCTTGAAATGTTTTGTCAGTTTGTCGAGCGTGAGCATATAGAACGCCTCCTTTGCCGCTTATCAATGAGGATACAGGATACGCAGGGGAATATTCTGTCGTAAGATGGCGGAAGACGGTATACAAGTTTGCCGCCGGCGAACTCGGGGCTTTTAGAGATTCTGATCCGTATAATGGCTAAGAAACCGCTGCATCCTCTCGCTCAGGGGCGGCTCAAACACCTCTTGGGGAACGCCGTATTCCAACACCGCGCCGTCGTCTAAAAACACTACCTTGTCCGCGACTTGACGCGCGAACTGCATCTCGTGCGTCACGATGATCATCGTGGTATTCTTCTCCGCGAGGCTGCGGATCACCCGCAGCACCTCCCCGGTAAGTTCCGGGTCCAGCGCCGAGGTCGGCTCGTCGAAGCAGAGGATGTCCGGGTTCAGCGCCAGCGCCCGCGCGATCGCGACGCGTTGCTGCTGTCCGCCGGAAAGCTCATGCGGATACGCGTCCTTTTTCGCGCTCAAGCCTACTTGTTCCAGCAATGCCAAGCCGTCAGACCGGATCTGTTCCAACAGCTCTGTTTTCCTGTCTTTATAGCTCGGCTGTTTCTTGACCAGCAGTTCGCGGGCGAGCGTGATATTTTTCAGCGCGGTATACTGCGGGAACAGGTGAAACGATTGAAACACCAGCCCGAAATGCAGCCGTTTTTCGCGCAGACCGTCCTCCGACCCCGGAACCTCAGAATCATACAGCACTTCGCCCCGCACGGAGATGCGCCCCGTATCCATCCGTTCCAAGAAGTTCAGGCAGCGCAGCAGAGTAGACTTGCCGCCGCCCGAAGGACCAATGATGGCAAGCGACTCCCCCTCCTCCAAAGAAAGAGACACCCTGTTCAAAACTTTGGCAGAGCCGAACGACTTTGTGATGTTGTGGGCTTCCAAAATGGTCATACGAAACCTCTGCATCGCTATGTGCGAAAATAGCTCATTTTCTTCTCGGCGCAGCCGAACAGCAGCGTCAGAACGCCGACAAAGAGCAGATAGAAAACGCCGGTATAGAACAAAGGCCAAATGATTCCTTTTGTCATGATATTTTCGGCGGTCTTCAAAATCTCTTCCACCATAATGACGCGGGCGAGGGCGGTATCCTTCACCAGCGTAATCACCTCGTTGGACATCGGCGCGGTGATGCGCTTGATCACCTGCAGCAGGATTACCCGGAAGAATACCTGCGTCTTCGTCATCCCCAGTACCTGCCCGGCTTCATACTGGCTGCGGGAAATGCTCTCGATTCCTCCGCGGAATATTTCGCTGAAATAACACGCATAGTTTACGGAGAACGCGATAATCACGGCACTGAACCGCGGCAGCACGCTTACGCCCATCAGACCGGGCACATAGAAAACGATCATAATCTGGAGCATCAGCGGAACCCCGCGGATAATCCAAACAAAAGTCTTAACCAAAAGGCGCAAAGGCGCAAACTTCGACATCGACCCGAACGAGATGATCAGCCCCAGCGGAAGCGCGATCAAAAGGGTCAGCGCGAACATTAGACATGTGGAGCGAAACCCGCTCAACAGGCTGTTCGTTACCTCCCAGAATCCCATCCGCTTCCCCCGTTTGTTTGGGAACGGGTTACAGCGTACCCGTATGTAGGAGCGGCCGTCCCGGCCGTCCGTGAGACACCGGGGACGGGATCCCCCCTACACGGTTACGCTATGATCCGTATCCTTAATTTAAGGCTTGCTGAACAACGCGCCTGCGGCGCTTCGGGTCGAAAAGAAGTTGTTCAGCAGCTCCTGATTTTTATTACCCTTTGAACGTGGTATCCAGCATCAGTGAGTTTACCAAATCGTATTTCGCGGCGAGGGTTTCCATTTCTCCGCTTTCAAACAGCTCGACGATCGCCTGATTTACCTTCGCGGTCAGGTCGCTGCCCTTCGCGAACCCGATGGCGTATACTTCGGATGCCATTTCAATAGGCGCGATTACGAGATCGGTATAGCTCCCCGAGCCGACCATCTCGCGCGCCAGCAGCACGTCAATGACCGCGCAGTCGGCCGCGCCGGAACTCACTTCTACAAACGTGTCGATTTGCACGCCCGCCGGCAGAACCGTACCGCCGTCGCCGGCATTTTCTTTTGCGAACGTCTCTCCGGCGGAACCGCCCTCGGCGACGATTGTTTTTCCGTTCAGCGCTTCAACGCCTGTGTATTCAGCGGCGTTTTCCGCCTTAACAACAATGCATTGCTCGTTGAGCATATAGCTGTAGCTGAAATCCACGTGATCGCTCCGGGGGGTACCGTCGGCTTCGTTCGCGTTGGCGGTAAAGCCGTTCCAGATACAGTTGATCGTGCCGGCTTCCAGCTCAAAAAATTTGTTGTCCCAGTCAATTGGCTGGAATTTTACGTCTACTCCCAGTTTATCGGCGACAAGTTTCGCGAACTCGGTGTCAAAACCCGTCCAAGTTCCGTCCGCTTCCTGGTAATTCATCGGCTCAAACAGCGTCACGCCGCAGATCAGCCCTTCTTTTTTCTGAGCGCAGGCCGAAAGGGCAAGCGCGAGCATAAGTACAGCCAGAAGCAAGCATACGGTTCTTTTCATCTTTTTCCCTCTTTCGTTCTCTTTGCAACGGTTGACGCATCCCTCGGAGGCAACCGGAGCCAAGCCCTCTTTACCGTCTCGGCGGGGCGGCTTTCTTCGCGCCGGAGAGGCTGATGATCACCCTTCTCTGCGGTTCGTTGCCGACAGAATGCGTGGTCACATAAGGATTATCCTGCAGAGCGGTATGGACAATATGGCGGGAGTACGCGTTCATCGGTTCCAGCAGCATGTCGCGGTTATACTTTACCACTTTTTCCGCCGTGCTGACTGCGAGCGCGGCCAGCGCCTCTTCGCGTTTCGCGCGGTACTTCTCCGCGTCGATTACGATGCGCCGCCGTTCGGGCAGACCGCGGTTATACGCCGCGGAGACAATCCGCTGCACCGCGTCGAGCGTTTCGCCGCGCCGCCCGATCAAACGCCCCAGATTCTGCCCCGTGACGTTGAGCAGCAGGTGGTGCTCGGTTTCGATCTCTTCAACCGAAGCGTTTGTCAGCCCCATCCGGTCTAAGACCCCTTTGAGGATAACGCTCGCGCCGCCGCCCTGAGACGCCGCCGCTTTTGCGGGCTGCGGGTTCGCCGCCGGGGGAGCGGTTACCGGGGGAGACGCGGGCTGTTTGACCGGTTTCTTCTTGGCTTCTTTGGCGGGTTCATTGGGGGTTTCTTTTCCCTGAGGGGGGTCTTCTTCCCCGATCATTTTTACCAGTACCTTCGCCGGGGAACCGCCCAGCCCCAAAAAGCCGGGCTTGGGGTTTTCCAGCACTTCTACCGTCACGGAATCCCGGTCGGTGTTCAGTTCCCTGAGAGCCGCCGCGATGGCGATTTCGATTGTCTTCCCGGTTGTTTCAATGGCCATATCTAACCCTCTCTATTCGTTGCCTTCTGCCGTTTCGTCTTCCGGTTTTTCAACAGGCGTTTTGAGTTTATAGCGTTTGGGTTTGTGCTTCTGGTTTTGCGCGGCGATGCGTTCTGCGCGGCGCTGGCGGTCTTCTTCCTTCTGCGCGGCTTCGGCGGCTTTACGGCGCTCTTCCAGCTCCGCTTTGCGCGCTTCTTCGGCGTCCAGCTTTTTATTGAAGTATTTGGTCAGGTAGTATTCCTGCGGAATCCCCAGCACGTTTTGGACAATCCAGTACAAACCGATGGCGGCCGGCCACGAAAAGCCGAGCCAGAGGCTGATACCGGGACCGAGCAGATACATCATGGCCGTGGAGCTGCCGCCGGCTGACGGGCGTCCCGAGAACTTCTGCGTCAGCCAGACCGAGAGGAAAGACGTAAGCGCCGACAGGAGAGGAATCAGCAGCAGCACGCTCGCGAAGGTCGGGATGGCGGCGAGGTTCAGCCCGAGGAAATTGAAGTTGATCTTTTGCAGCCCCTGTACGCCTTTCTCTTCAATCCGCCGGTAGAAAGCCTCGTCGGCCGCCAGTTTCTCCGCGGCGAACAGCTCCAATGTGCCGTTCTTTGTGGCGTCTACCACGGTTTTGTTGCTGGCGCTGACCGTATTGAAATTCGTTTGGGCGGCGTCCCGCCGCTCTGTCGCTTGGTCCAGCTCGGTCTGCGCCGCCGCTTTGGCGTTCTCTTCGGCAGCGTCTAAGTTGCTCTGCGCCAGCGTGACAAGCGCGTTCGCTTCTTCCAGATCTTTGCTCGCCGCGGTGACCGGACTCAGCAGCTCTTCTTGGATGACCGTGATGTGCTCGGCGGGGATCTGCATGATATACGTCAGCGGCTGGCGCACGGCACCGTACAGCGCGATGATCAGCGGGAAGGGGATCAGCGCCCAGATACAGCCGCCGAACATCGAAACGCCTTCTTTTTGGTAGAGGGCGGCCTGTTCCTGCTGCATCTTCTGCTTGTCCTTGCCATACTTCTTCTGCAGCTCCGCCACTTTTGGCTGCAAACGCTGCTGCTGCAGCATTCCGCGTTTACCCTTAAAGGAGAAAAAGAGCAGGACAAGTTTGGCCGCCAGCGCAAAGAGCAGAATGGCGACGCCGTAGTTGTGCACAAGGGTATACAATCCGCGCAGAAGAAACGCAATCGGCTGGACGATGATGTAATTCCATATTTGTCCCAAAGCGGAAACCTACTTTCGTATAATGAAGAGTGGAGCAAGTTCGCCTAAAGCCCGGCGGCGAATGAAAGACGGGCACCCGCGAGCGGCGCGGAGCCTGACGGCGCCGCGTTACGGAACCGGGTCATATCCGCCTTTGCCGAACGGGTTGCAGCGAAGCACACGCCAGACGGAAAGGAAGAACCCTTTGACCGCGCCGTGCTTTTCAATCGCCTCCAGCGCGTATTGGCTGCAGGTGGGGATAAACCGGCAGGACGGCGCGGTGCCGGGAGAAATCCGGCGGCGGTACCAGCGGATCGCCCGCAGCATCAGCCGCTTCATACGCAAACCCCCAGTTTCTGCCCCAGACGGGGCATCTCGTCTCTCAGCGCGGCGAACTCCGCGCCGACAGCTCGTCCGCGTGCCACGAACACGAGATCGTATCCCTTTATAAACCGTTCTTCCTGCAGACGGTACGCCTCCCGTATCAGCCGCCGCACACGGTTACGCTTCACGGCGTTGCCCAGCTTGGAGCTGGCCGTGATGCCCAACCGTGTCATACCCAGACGGTTTTTACGGGCGTAGAGTGCCAAATAAACGCCCGCAGTGTTCTTCCCGCGGGCGTACAAACTGCGAAATTCGTGGTTTTGTTTGAGGGATACGGTGTGCCGCATCAGGCGGAGAGCGTCGCGCGCCCTTTTGCTCTGCGCCGCGCGAGAACCTTGCGACCGCTGCGCGTGGACATGCGCTTACGGAAACCGTGCTCCTTGCTGCGCTGGCGTTTCTTGGGCTGATAGGTACGAACCATCGTCAAATCATTCCTTTCGGGGTTACCCCAAAACTTCCCGCTCCGCCCGCGCCCGTGGCGAACACGGCGTTTCGGAGCGCCTTATCGATAAACACAATAACTTATGTAGTATACAGTACGCCGTTTTGTTTGTCAAGAAAAATCTGCTGCGATGGGAAATAATGGCACCCTCAAATCCTGTTCCGCGTCCCTTAAAAAACCCCTCGCGATGAAATTCCCGCGCGGGCGGATTCATTCCGCCGCAGCGGTTTCCTCGTTCCTCCGAGAAAACCCCAGTTTTTCGTGGGACTCTATCCCTTAAAAATCAAATTGACCAGCTTATCCGGCACGACGAACGTTTTATCCGGCGCGCGGCCGGCGGCGATGGCGGCGACGCGCTCGGTTTGCAGCGCGGCGGCGATGGCTTCGTCTTGCCCGCAGCCGCGCGGAACGGTCACCGCGCCGCGTAGCTTGCCGTTGATCTGCACCGCAAGCTCCACCGTATCCTCCACCGTCTTGGCCGGGTCGAAGACAGGCCATGCCGCTTCGCAGCACAGCCCCGCCCCGCCGAGCGCCGCCCACAGCTCCTCACAGATATGCGGCGCGAACGGCGACAACAGCCGCAGGAGCACCTTCATGTCACCCCGCGTACAACCCTTTTCCATTACCGAAAGCAGCGACATCATCGCGGCGATCGCGGTGTTAAACTTCAGCGTTTCTATATCTTCGGTGACCTTCTTGATCGTCTGGTGCAGTTTGATCTCCAGTTCCGGCGTAACGCCTTCTCCTCCCGGCGCGCCGTGCGCGACCGTCCAGACGCGCTCCAAAAAGCGGCGGCACCCTTTGATGGCTTTGTCCGACCACTGGCAGCCCTTCTCGAAGTCGCCGATAAACAAAATCGTCAGCCGCAGGGTATCCGCGCCGTAGTCGCGCACCACCTCGTCGGGGTCCATGCCGTTGTTTTTGGTTTTGGAGATTTTGGTGCCGTCGGAGCCTAGGATAAACCCGTGGCTCGTGCGTTTTTGGTAAGGCTCGGGCGTTTCGCACACGCCGATGTCGTACAGAAACTTGTGCCAGAACCGGCTGTACAGCAGGTGCAGCGTCGTATGCTCCATCCCGCCGTTGTACCAGTTAACCGGCATCCAGCGGTGCAGCGCTTCCTGCGACGCGAGTTCCCGCTCGTTGTTCGGGTCGGTATAGCGCAGGAAATACCAAGACGAACCCGCCCATTGCGGCATCGTGTCGGTTTCGCGTTTCGCGGGCGCGCCGCATTGGGGGCAAGTCGTGTTGACCCAGTCGGTGATCGCGGCCAGCGGCGAATCGCCCGTCTCGGTGGGTTTATAATTTTGCACGTCCGGGAGGCGCAGCGGCAGCTGCTCCTCCGGTAGCGGCACCATCCCGCAGACGGGGCAGTGCACAATCGGAATCGGTTCGCCCCAATAGCGCTGTCGGGCGAACACCCAATCGCGCAGTTTGAAGCGCACGGTCGGCTCTCCGAGTTTGTTTTCCAAAAGCCACCGGCTCATCTTTTTCTTCGCTTCGGCGACCTCCAGCCCGTTTAGGAAGCCGGAATTGACCAAGACGCCCGTTTCGGTGTCGGTAAACGCCTCTTTGGTCACGTCGCCGCCCGCGACGACCTCAACGATCGGCAGCCCGAATGCCCGCGCAAATTCCCAGTCGCGGGTATCGTGCCCCGGCACCGCCATGATCGCCCCGGTGCCGTAGCTCATCAGCACGTAATCCGACACGAATATCGGGATACTCTCCCCGGTCGCGGGATTTTTCGCGCTGATCCCGTCCAGACGGACGCCCGTCTTGTCTTTTGCCAGCTCGGTGCGCTCAAAATCACTTTTTCTTGCCGCCGCCTTACGGTAATCGTCCGCCTCGGCGGCGTTTCGAACCGCCGCGCTTCCGGCGAGCGGATGTTCCGGGGAGATGACCATGTAAGTAGCGCCGAACAGCGTATCCGGGCGGGTGGTATATACCCGTAAACCCGGCAGCTCTCCTCCCTCCGCCGTTATGACCGGGAAGACGATCTCCGCGCCTTCGCTGCGCCCGATCCAGTTTGTCTGCTGCGCCGCCACCCGGGCGGGGTAATCGCAGAGGGCGAGGTCGTCCAGCAGCCGCTGGGCGTACTCGGTGATTTTCAGCATCCATTGGCCCTTGTCCCGGCGTTCCGCCGGGGTGTCGCAGCGTTCGCACAGCCCCCCGATGACCTCTTCGTTGGCCAGTACGCACTTGCAGGAAGGGCACCAGTTGACCGGCATGTTGGATTTATACGCCAGCCCTTTTTCGTAGAGCTTGAGGAAAATCCACTGCGTCCATTTATAATACGCCGGGTCGGTGGTGTTAACCTCCCGCGTATCGTCAAACGAGTAGCCGAGCCGCCGGATCTGACCCCGGAAGTGCGCGACGTTGCGCGTGACCACCTCGGCGGGGTGGATGTTGTTCTTGATCGCGTAGTTTTCGGCGGGCAGACCGAACGCGTCCCAGCCAATCGGGAACAGCACGTTGAAGCCCTGCATCCGCCGTGTCCGCGCCATCACATCCATGCCGGTATACGGGCGGGGATGCCCGATGTGCAGCCCCACGCCGGACGGATAGGGAAACTCGATCAGGCAGTAAAAGTTCCTCAGCCCCTCGGCATCCGAGGCGCGGAAGCAGCCGCGTTCCAGCCACGTCTTCTGCCACTTGGGTTCAATCGTTTTGGGGTCGTATTGGTTCATCATAACTCATCCTCGCTGTATTGCTTCGCGTCGGCCCAGAGACGCTCAATCGAGTAAAATTCGCGCGCGTCCTTCATCAGCAGGTGCACGACCACCGAACCGTAATCCAGCAGTACCCAGCTTCCGCTGTGCCGCCCTTCAATGTGCCCGGGCAGTATGTTCTCTTTTTTCAGCACGAACTCCACCTCTTCGGCGAGCGTTTTCAGATGCGGCGCGGACGTGCCGGTGGCGATGATAAAAAAGTCGGCCAGCGCCGTCAGGTCGGCGACCTCCAGCAGGCGGATGTCCGCCGCCTTTTTGCCGCTTAGGATTTTCGCGATGTGCTTCGCGAGCGCTTTCGGTTCCATATGTTCCCTCATTTCTATATGGGGCATGTTGAAAATTGCCCGCTCCGGCTTGCGATGCCGCGGCATAGCCGCCTGTTCGCAAGCGCTACGCTCGTTCGCCTTTCAGGCGAACACGCAATTTTCAACACTTCGATATGAGAAGCTCTAATACCTCATGTTCGCCGCTGGGCGAACGAGCGGAGCGGGAGGTTTTCAGAGTGACACATATCACTGTTTATAACGCGTTAGCCGTTCGCTTGCGGCAAACGGTGAGCTGTGTTATTTCTCGGTCAGTTTCATATGCTCCACAAGCTCTTCCCTGATCGGGATGCCGAACGGGTTGATCGTATCGTTGATCACCGTCAGCGCCTCTTCGGAGAGCACCATCTCATAGTACATATAATCCAATTCGGCGGGGTTTACCACCGACACGGTCGGCAGGGTGGAGAACTGCACATTGTCCATTCCGATCTTGCGCACCTGATCGGCAAACCACAGGATGTTGCTCCAGTCTATATCGCTCTTCACGTTTTCACGCGCGATGTCGATGTATTCGGGAAACTTCGTCCAGTTCGCAAGGGCTTTATTGATCACCGCGCCAAGCAGCTTCTGCTGGGTTTCCATCCGCCCGTAATCGTCGTACCCCGCGCCGTTGACGCCGACGCGGAACCGCACCACCTGCAGCGCTTCGTCGGCGTTCAGGTGCTGTTCCCCCTTCTGAAGGTTAATCCCTTCGCTCGGCAAGTACATCCGCATCGGCACGTTAAAATCTATGCCGTCGATTGCCTGTATCAGGCGCTTGAAGCCGTTGTAATCCACCACCGCGGCGTATTCCGGCTGATAGCCGATCAGGGTGGCGATCTCTTTTTTCAGGTTCGTGATGCCCTGGTCTTCCTCGTCGATGCCGCTCCGCTGCGAATACGCGCCGTTGATCTTTTTCAGGGAGCGCGGCGCGCTCGCCACCGCCGTATCGCGCGGGATCGAAAGCATGTGACAGGTGCCCGCCTTGGTATCCAGCGTCGCGACCATCAGCGTATCGGTCAAGCCCTGATTTGACCCGGCCAGCAGGAAGGTGTACACGCCCTCTCGCTTCACATACCCGTGATCGGGAGACGGTCTGACCGAAGGAACCGTCCCGGACGGCGTGGGCAGCGGAGACACCGAAGGAACCGTCCCGGACGGCGAGGGCTGGTTGATCTGGATATTGTTGTCACCCGGTTGCTGGTATAACATTGATTTCCCGACCAGAAAGATGATCAGCAACCCGAGCGAAGCCGCCAAAAGCCCGATGATTATCATGATGGTAATTTTTAGGGCTTTATGCACTTCGCGCCACCAAGCGCGGATAATGCCAAATACGGAACGTTTCTTTTCCCCGGCGGGCGCTTCGCCCGCCTCAGCCTCCGTCCCCGTCCGTTTGCCCGAATAGGGGCGCTTAAAAAACCTCATAACCTCACGTACTCTCTGGGTGTCCTTTGTTACTCCCGGTATTCATCGCCGCAGGCGAGCGACGGGTTTCTTTCCGCGATCCAGCGAAGGGCCTCGGCGCTGCAGCGGTCTTCGGGGCGGCCGCGTTCGCGCACATACCGCAATGACATACGCAGCCCCAGCAGCAAAGCGCGGTCATGGTCTTTATACAGGTTCCCGCGCAATTCGGAAAGCCCCGGAATTCCGTTTCGGCAAGGCTCCGCCAAATCGGCGAGGTAGATGATTTTCTCCAGAAGCGTCATTCCGGCGTGCCCGGTCACGTGCCAGCGCACGGCGGAAACAACATCGCTATTATACCCCAAACGCTCCGCAAAAGCCGCCCCGGTCAGCGCATGGTAAACATTGGGCACGGTCTCTTGCCATATACAGGGCAGTATATCATATTCCTCCATCAAATTCAACTGGTCGGGCGCTTCTTTCGTCACATCGTGCAGAAGGGCGGCGTTTCGTGCGTCGTCCGTGTCCGCGCCCCAGCGCTGCGCCAAACAAACGGCGACGCTCTCCACACCCAGCGTATGCAGCATACGGCGCGGCGACTGCCGCTTCCGCACCATCAGGCGCAACTCGTCAGGGGTTCCCATACAACCCCTCCGACCGGATGTAGTCATAAACCCCCGGCGTCAAAAGCTCTTTCCCGCGCCCTTCTCTCAGTTGGGCGCGAATCTCGGTGCTGGAAACCGGCGTCCTCGGGAAGATATACGGCTCGCAGAGTTTTAACAGCTCATCGGCTTGCCGCCAAGTCGGGAACACCTCCCACTGATCGCTGCCCATCAGCAAATACAGCTTTTCCGGTTTTTCCCGCTCCAAGAGCATGCGCACCGTATCGACCGTGTACCTCGCGCCGCCGTCCAGCTCAAACGCGCTCACTTCCGCGCCGCGCAGCCCGGCGGCGGCGAGACGGCTCATCGCGAGCCGGTGCGCCGGTGAAGGCGTCTCTTCCGGCAGGGTTTTGTGCGGCGGGTCGCCGGATGGCATCCAGATCAGCCTGTCCAGACGCAGCGTCTTGATCGCCTCCGCCGCCGCGCCGACATGCCCGGTATGCGGCGGATTGAAGCTCCCGCCATACAGCCCCAGGGTCATGGCAGTTTCTCCAGCAGAGCGCGGAGGGCGCGGGCGCGGTGTGAAACCGCGTTTTTTTCTTCCGGCAACAGTTCCGCCATCGTGCGCCCCAGTTCCGGCAGAAAAAACACCGGGTCATAGCCGAACCCGTTGGTTCCGCTTGGCGCGAGCGCGATTTCTCCTTCGCAGACCCCTTCGGCGGTGATTTCCCGTCCGCCGGGGTATGCCAGCACAGCGGCGGTGACGAACCGCGCCTTCCGGTTGTTCTGCCCCTCCATCCGGCGCAGCAGCGTTTGGGTACGCTTCCCCGGCTCGGCAAACCGCGCCGAACGCACTCCCGGCTCGCCGTCCAGCGCGTCCACACACAGTCCGGAATCGTCGGCGAGCGCCGCCAGACCGGTCGCGGCGGCGGCAGCCCGCGCTTTAATCCGGGCGTTTGCCAAAAAGGTATCGCCGTCCTCTTCGGGAGCGCCCGTTACGCCGCATTCTTCCGGTGTTTTCACGGTGAACCCCGCCGGCTCCAACAGGCGGGAAAATTCCCGGACCTTGCCCGGATTGGAAGTCGCGATCACCACGGTCATACAATCGCCTCGATAAACGCCGCCGGGTCAAACGGGGCGAAATCGCCGATCTGTTCGCCCACGCCCACCCACTTGACCGGTACGCCCGTCTCCCGGGCGACGGCAAGGATCACGCCGCCCTTGGCGGTGCCGTCCAGTTTGGTCAGGATGATGCCGGTCAGCCCGGCGGCGGCGGCGAATTCCCTGACTTGCAGCAGCCCGTTCTGTCCGGTCGTCGCATCCAGCGCAAGCAGCGTTTCGCGGGAAGCGCCCGGAAGTTCGCGGTCCAGCACGCGGCTGATCTTGTTCAGCTCGTTCATCAGGTTTTGCTTGTTTTGCAAACGCCCCGCCGTGTCGCAGAGCACCACGTCAATCCCGCGCGCCCGCGCCGCGTTGACCGCGTCGAAGAGCACACTGGCCGGATCCGCGCCCTCCTGCTGCCGCACGATGCCGACGCCCGCCCGCTGCGCCCATATCTCCAGCTGGTCGGCGGCGGCGGCGCGGAAGGTATCGGCGGCGCAGAGCAGCACCCGCTTCCCCTCCCCGCTCAGCCGCGCGGACAGCTTTCCGGCGCTGGTTGTCTTGCCCGCGCCGTTGACGCCGATCATCAGTACGACCGAAGGGCGGGTGGCGAGGTTCATCTCCCGGCTTCCGGCGCTTTCCAAAAGCTCTGTCAGCTGTGTTTTCAGCACAGCCCGCGCGTCTTGCCGGAGCTTGATTCCCTCTTTTTTGCAGCGTGAACGCAGCCCCTCCACGATTTCGCCCGCCAAAACCGCTCCGGTGTCGGAGAGGATTAGCGATTCCTCCAGCTCGTCATAGAAGCCGTCGTTCACCCGCTCGCCTTCGACGAACAAACCGCCGAGCTTGCCTTTCAGTTTGTCGAAAAACCCCATGGAAACCTCCTAAACCTCATTCCGCGTCGTCTACTTGGTCCAGCCGCAGGGAAATCACCTTGCTCACGCCCGGTTCCTGCGCCGTCACGCCGTACAGCATACCCGCCTGCTCCATCGTGCCGCGCCGGTGGGTGACGACGATGTACTGCGTGTTCTGCGAAAGCCGCCGCAGGTACGCGGCGAACCGCCCGACGTTGACGTCGTCGAGGTCGTGGTCGATCTCGTCCAGCACGCAGAACGGCGCGGGGCGCACCTTGAAGATGGCGAAATACAACGCGATGGCCGACAGCGACTGCTCCCCGCCCGACAGCAGGGAGATCGAGCGCAGTTTCTTGCCCGGCGGCTGCGCTTTGATCTCAACGCCGCTTTCGAGGATGTCCGCGCCGTCGTCCAGTTCCAGCGCCGCCTCGCCGCCTCCGAAAATCTCCACAAAGGTTTCGGAAAACTTCTTCGCGATCAGCTCGAACCGTTCGGCAAACTGCGCGCGCATTTCCCCGGTAATACGCTCGATGATGCCGTCCAGCTCCTGCTTGGACTTCTCCGCGTCGCTCTTCTGCTCGGTCAGATACCGGTAACGCTCCCCGACGCTTTCATACGCCTCGATCGCGCCCAGATTCACGCTGCCGAGCGAGGCGATCTCCCGCTTCAGTTCCCCGGCGCGGCGCTGTGCGCGCTGCACACTCTCCATCGGGGTACGCGACTCCTGCGCTTTGGTCACAGTCAGTTCGTATTGCTCCCAAAGGCGCGTCACCAGCGCGTCCTCCTCCTTTTGGGTGGTCAGCAGGCTGTTCTCCAGCTTGTCGGCGGCGCGGGAAAGCGCCATGTTCTGCTCCGCGCCGTCTTTTACGCGCCGGTTCGCCTGTACGCGTTCGCCCTCCAGCTTCCGCTGGCGCTCCACCGCTTCGTCCGTTTCGGCGCGGCTTCGCGCGATTTGCGCGGTGACGGATTCTATATCCAGCGTTGTTTGTGTGCAACTCTCGCGTAAAACGTCGGCGCGGCGGCGGTAATCCTCCAGCGCGGCGGCGCGGCTGTCCGCGTCCATCGAGAGGTCGCGGATGCGCTCGTCGTAGTCCAAAAGGGATTTTTG
>JAISVY010000061.1 GCA_031271325.1 Oscillospiraceae bacterium | reverse complement strand
AGTATACACCAAATTTACGAACCAAGCAAGACCTTTTTATCAATTTCCCCGACATAAATTAATATCTGCGCGACGACCTGATACAGCTCGGGAGGAATCTCCTCCCCGATATGCAGCATATTGAGCAGGCTTGCGAGTTCCGGATCTTCATGAACCGGTATGCTGTGCTCATGCGCCACCTCGATGATCTTTTCGGCTACATGTCCTTTCCCCTGCGCCACGACCGACGGTACGCCGCGCCCGGGGTCGTACTCCAGCACCACCGCCTCGCGCACGACCGTTTTTTTCTCCGCCATGAATTGCCTCCTGTTACAACGCGGTTATACCGTGCGGTTGAACCGGTAACGCTCCGCACGGACGGCGCGGTCTTTTTCCACTTTAGCCGGTGTGGACGGCGCGGGTTTCTCCGCCGAGGCATTGACGCGCTCCAGACGGTAACCCTGCGCTTCCAGCATTGCGCCCAGTTCCGGCAGACCGGCGCGGAACAGACGCGCCGCGCTCTCCGTTTGCAGGGAGAAGTCCGCGTCTACGCCGGTTCCGATCACCTTGACGAAGCCCTCGACCGTACCGAGGTTGGCCGTCGCGAGCGAGACGAAAACGGTGGCGTTGTGCGGGTCGATGCGCTTCTTTTCCTTGCTGTCGTTAAAAACATAGAGCTGCGCCGTCGTGCGTTCGCCGTTCAGCGTCAGCGGCATCTGCGCGAACGAGGCGCAATGGTTCAATTGGTCGGAAAAGCGCAGGTTTTCCACAACATCCCGTGCCGCTTTCATAATTTCCGTGCGCGCGCCTTCGGGCATCTCCCGCGCCGCGTCCAGCACGCGGGTGAGCATCCGCCCGATTTCGCGCGTCTGCCTCGGAACATCCATCTCACGGGGCAGTGTGCGTCCGCGCTCCACCTTGGTGAAGATCGCGTCCAGAAGACGCGGGATGTCGGTCTCACCCAGCGCGGTTTGCGTGGCGGGTTGTTGTTGATTTGTAGGGGCGGGGTTCTCCCGCCCGCCCGCAACAGGCGCGGGGTTTTCCTGTCCTTGCGTAACAGGCGCGGTTTGCGCGGCGGGTTGCTGCACCGTAGGGGCGGGGTTCTCCCGCCCGCCCGCAACGGACGTGTTCGGCGCGGCAGGTTGGTTCACCGTAGGGGCGGGGTTCTCCCGCCCGACCGTAACAGGCGTGTTCGGCGCGGGTTGGTTCACCGTAGGGGTGGGGTTATCCCGCCCGCCTATAACAGGCGCGTTCGGCGCGGCAGGTTGGTTTGCTGTAGGGGTGGGGTTCTCCCGCCCGACCGCAACAGGCGCGGGGGTTTCCGGTCCCTGCGCAACGGTCGCGTTCGGCGCAGGTTGATTTGCCGCAGGCGCGGGGTTTTCCCACCCGCCTATAACAGGCGCGGTTTGCGCGGCAGATTGGTTCACCGTAGGGGCGGGATTCTCCCGCCCGCCCGCAACAGGCGTGGTTTGCGCCGGTTGATTCGTCGCAGGCGCGGGGTTTTCCCGCCCGCCCGCAACAGGGGCGGGGTTATCCCGCCCGACCGCAACAGGTGCGGTTTGCGCCGGTTGATTCGCCGCAGGGGCGGGGTTATCCCGCCCGCCCGCGACAGGGGCGGTTTGCGTGGGTTGGTTCACCGTAGGGGCGGGGTTTTCCCGCCCGACCGTAACAGGGGCGGTTTGCGTGGGTTGCTGCACCGTAGGGGCGGGGTTCTCCCGCCCGCCCGTAACAGGCGTGTTCGGCGCGGCGGGTTGTTGTTGATTTGTAGGGGGGGGTTCCCGCCCGTCCGCGACAGGCGCGGGGGTTTCCTGTCCCTGCGCAACAGGCGCGTTTGGCGCGGGCTGGTTCGCCGCCGGTTCCGGCACAGGCAGAAGACTGTTCGGCAATTGACCGGCAGGTTGATTCGTCGTAGGGGCGGGGTTATCCCGCCCGCCCGCAACAGGCGCGGGATTCTCCAACCCGCCCGCAACGGGTCGCTGCGCGGGTGTGTCCGGCAGCAGGTCGAGCAGTTTTTGCAGCAGCGCGCCCAACTGCGCCTGCGGCTCGTTCAGGGCGCGGTACTGCGCGACGTTTTCTTTCGTGATCGGAATCCGGTGCCGCGCCATAAACACCGCCTGTTCCGGTTCCAACCCCGGGGACGCGGCGACTGCCCGTGACAGTGCGGCAAATTGCTTGGGTGTGAACGGCGTATGCTGACGCAGAATCTCGCGCGCGAGCGCCGTCGTCAGGTCGTTTTGCGGAGCGTTCATCGCTTTAAGGAAGGTTTCGGTTGAAGACGCGCCTTCCCCCGCAACCTCCACCATCGGCATGCCCTCCCGCACCGAAGAGACGGTCAGGGTCATCCGCTGCCCCGGCACCAGCGGGCGTTCGGTCATCAGCTCGGCTAAAAACCGCTGCCCGTTCGGCATACGGAGCGAAACCGTGCCGTCGGGTTTGGCGCCCAGAACCTCGGCGGTAAAGGTATCCCCTTCTTCCAGCGCCAGCGGCTCGCCGCCCGTGTCCCGGAGCTGGGGTTTTGACTGGAACTGCGCGAGCTGCGCCGCCCAGTTTGTATTGACATTCATGAAGCCTCGCCTCCGGGGGTAAACCCACAGCATTTTTTATACTTCTTGCCGCTGCCGCAGGGGCACGGATCGTTGCGCCCCACCTTCGCGGCGGCGGTCTTGCGTACCGGCTGTTTTTTCTGCGGCTCCGCGCCGCCCGCGTGCTCGACAAGCTTTCCGCCCGCCACCTGTACCCGCTTGGGTTCGTCTTTCCTGACCTGCACGCGCAGCAGGTAGGTGACGGTGTTGTCGCGAATCCGCGCGACCATGTCTTCAAACATGGCGAATCCTTCGCGCTTATACTCCACGACCGGATCGGTCTGCGCGAACGAACGCAGCGAGATACCCTGCCGCAGCTCCGCCATCGCGTCGATGTGATCCATCCACTGGGTATCGACCGCCCGCAGCAGCGCTACCCGCTCTACGTCCCGCATCAGCTTCTCGCCGAACTGCGCCTCTTTCGCGGCGTATACCTCGCGGGCTTTCTCCTGCAGACGCTCGGCAACGTCGTCCGGCGTAAGACCTTCCAGCTCCTCCCGCGTCAGGCGCATCGCGCCGGGCGCAAGGATAAGGTTTTCCATAGAGAGGGCGATCTCTTCCATCTGCGGCACTTCGATAAACTTTTCCGTGCCCGCGACCCGCTTGACCGCTTCGTCGATAAACTCGCCGAGCATCGTCTGTACGCTGTCGCGGATGTCCGCGCCGTCCAGCACCTGCCTCCGCTGCCCGTAGATGACGTTGCGCTGCACGTTCATCACGTCGTCGTATTCCAGCACATGTTTGCGCGACTGGAAGTTACGGGATTCCATCCGCTTCTGCGCGTTCTCGATGGCGTTGGACAGCATCTTGTTTTCGATGGGGGTATCGTCGTTCATCCCCAGTGTATCGAGTAACCCCTGTATGCGCGACGCGCCGAACAGGCGAAGCAAATCGTCCTCCATCGAGATGAAGAAGCGGGAAGCGCCGGGGTCGCCCTGCCGCCCCGAACGCCCGCGCAGCTGGTTATCGATCCGGCGCGCCTCGTGGCGCTCGGTGCCGATGATGAACAGACCGCCCGCGTCGCAGACCTTTTCCGCTTCGGAAGCGATGGCTTCCCGGTAACGCTTGAGGGATGCGGCATACTGCTCCCGCGCGTTTAGAATTTCTTCGCTGCCGGTTTCGGCGAAGCCGACCGCTTCGAGGATGATTTCCTCCGGCACGCCCGATTTGCGCAGGTCGTTCCGCGCCAAAAACTCGGCGTTGCCGCCCAGCTTGATGTCGGTGCCGCGCCCGGCCATGTTGGTCGCGATCGTGACCGCGCCGAGGTGACCCGCCTGCGCCACGATCTCCGCCTCTTTTTCGTGGTGTTTCGCGTTCAGTACATTGTGCGGGATACCCGCTTTTTTTAAAAGGGAGCTGAGCAGCTCGCTCTTCTCAATCGAAACGGTGCCGACCAGAACCGGCTGTTTGCGCTCGTGGCAGTCTTTAACCTGCCCGATCACGGCGCAGAACTTGCCCTCCTCGGTGCGGTATACCGAATCGGGGTAATCGCTGCGGATCACCGGTTTGTTGGTGGGGACTTCGATGATGTCGAGCTTATAGATGTGGCGGAACTCTTCCTCTTCGGTCAGCGCCGTTCCGGTCATGCCGGAAAGTTTTCCGTACATGCGGAAATAGTTTTGGAAGGTGATCGTCGCGAGTGTCTTGCTCTCACGCTCGACCTTGACCTTTTCTTTCGCCTCAATGGCTTGGTGCAGACCGTCGGAATAACGCCGCCCCAGCATCAGCCGCCCGGTAAACTCGTCTACGATGATCACCTGACCGTCGCGCACGACGTAGTCGATGTCCCGCTTCTTGATGCCCCGGGCGTGCAGGGCTTGGTTGATGTGGTGCATCAGCGCGGTGTTCTCCACATCGGAGATGTTCTCCACTCCGAAAAACTGTTCGGCTTTCGCGATCCCCGCCGGGGTCAGCGTCGCGCTCTTCGCCTTCTCGTCGACGATGTAATCGCCGTCAATGCTGTCGTGCTCCTGCTTCGCGTCCAGCTCGACGACTTTCACCATCCGCAGACGCGCCGCGAAGGTGTCGGCGCGGTTGTAAAGCTCGGTGGATTTGTCGCCCTGTCCGGAAATGATCAGCGGTGTGCGCGCTTCGTCGATCAGGATGGAGTCCACCTCGTCAACGATGGCGAATACGTGCCCGCGCTGCACCATGTTCTCCTTGTAAATCGCCATATTGTCCCGCAGGTAGTCAAAGCCGAATTCGTTGTTGGTGCCGTAGGTGATGTCGCAGGCATAGGCGGCGCGGCGTTCCGCGCTGGACATGCCGTGGGCGACCAAACCCACGGTCAGCCCGAGGAAGCGGCAGATTTTGCCTTCCCGCTCGCTCTGGTATTTGGCAAGATAATTGTTGACCGTGACGACGTGAACGCCCCTGCCGGTCAGTCCGTTGAGGTAACACGGGAGAATGGCGGTCAGCGTCTTGCCCTCGCCGGTTTTCATCTCGGCAATCCGCCCCTGATGAAGCACGATACCGCCGACCAGCTGTACCGGGAAGGCGCGTTCGCCCAGCACCCGCGCGCCCGCCTCCCGTACCACGGCGAACGCCTCCGGCAGCAGCGCGTCGAGTTCCTCCCCCTCTTCAAAGCGGCGCCGGAACTCATCCGTCTTGGCGCGAAGTTCCGCATCGGTCAGTCTTTTTATCTCCGGCTCTAAGCGCTCAATCTCCTCCACCAGCGGCATAAGGCGTTTTAACTCACGGGACGAATGCGACCCGAACAGTTTCGAAAGAATGGACATGGTTGACCTCCGGTTATGATGGGCGCTCGAAAAACCCACTGTTCGCCCCCGGCGAACGGGCGGAGGGCTTGCGAGCAGCCGTCTCTGGCGAGGCGTCGCAAGCCGCGGCGGGAGTTTTTCGGGGTAACCTCATGAATGTCCTTTTAGTATATCGTATTTTCCCAAGGTTTACAATAGTGGGAAAAACTAAAAAAACCGCCGCGCTGGGGCGAGGGTGATAAGCTTATATTTGGACATGGATTCTTCGCATAACACAGCATAAAGCAAAAAACCGCGCCGGCAGGGAGACCCTTGCCGGCGCGGATGGATAACCATATGGGAATACCGCTCTCTACTGCACCATCTTCGCGACTTCCGCCGCCAGATCGTCCACGCGTTTTTCCAGCCCTTCGCCCTTTTCATAGCGGGTGAAGCGGGTGACCTTGATTTCGCCACCGAGCGATTTCGCGACTTCCGCCACATGCTGCGCGACGGTCAGTTTATTTTCTTTCACGTACGGCTGCATCAGCAGGCAGACATCGGCGAGGTATTTGCGCACGCGCCCCTCGACGATCTTCTCGACGACCGCGTCGGGCTTCCCGGCGTTCTTCTCGTCCTGCTTGACTTGCGCCGTCAGGATCTCGCGCTCTTTGGCAACCGTGTTCGCGTCCGCGTCGTTTTCGTCGAGCCACAGCGGGCGCATCGCGGCGATCTGCATCGCGACGTCGCGTCCCAGTTCGGTCACGGCGGGGCTGCCCTTGAGGTTTTCAGAAACGTCCATATGCACCAGCACGCCGATCTTGCCGCCCATATGGACGTACGCGGCGTTGGCTGGCTCCGCGTAACGCTCAAAGCGCCTGATCTGAATATTTTCACCGATTTTCAGCACCAAATCGGTCAGCGCCGCGCCGACAGTCCGCCCGTTTCCGGCGTCGCTTTCCTTCAGCGCTTCGATGTCGGCGGGGTTATCACGTATAACCGCGCCGGCGACGGCTTTGACAAAGCCGATAAACTGCTCGTTCTTCGCGACGAAATCGGTTTCGCTGTTGCATTCAATAATCGCGGCAGACCCGTCCTCTTCGCTGACCGCGGCATAACACATACCGTCGGCCGCGATCCGCGACGCTTTTTTGGCGGCGGCGGCCATGCCCTTTTCGCGCAGTGTTTCAACCGCCTTGTCCATATTGCCGTCGGTTTCGGTCAGAGCTTTTTTGCAATCCATCATGCCGACGCCGGTCATTTCGCGTAATGTCTGTACATCCTTTGCGGTGAAAGGCATTATTCCTCGTCTCCTTCTTCTTTTTCGTCGGTTATTTCTTCTTCCCCGCCGTCCAGCGCGGCCGCGCCCTGCTGTCCCTGCCGCCCCTCCAGAATGGCGTTGGCCATCGTCTGCGAGATGAGCTTGATGGCGCGGATGGCGTCATCGTTGCCGGGGATGGGGTAATCAATTTCGTCCGGGTCGCAGTTGGTGTCAACGATCGCGACAATCGGCACACCCAGCTTGCGGGCTTCGGCGATCGCGTTGCGTTCCTTGCGCGGATCGACGATGAACAGCGCGCCGGGCAGACGGTTCATATCTTTAACGCCGCCGAGGTATTTTACGAGCCTTTGAATCTCGCCGCGCAGTTTGATGACCTCTTTTTTTGGGAGCATCTCAAACGTGCCGTCGTCTTCCATCTTCTTGAGCTGGTTGAGGCGGTCAACGCGCCGGCGCATCGTTTTAAAGTTGGTCAGCATGCCGCCGAGCCAGCGGGCGTTGACGAAGAACATCTCCACCCGTTCCGCTTCTTCGCGGATCGCGTCCTGCGCCTGCTTCTTGGTTCCCACAAACAGCAAAGACTGCCCTTCCGCCGCGATGTCGCGGACGAAGTTGTATGCCTCCTCCAGTTTGCGCACCGTCTTCTGCAAGTCGATGATGTAGATGCCGTTTCGTTCGGTGAAGATAAACTGCGCCATCTTGGGGTTCCAGCGGCGTGTCTGATGACCGAAATGCACGCCCGCTTCCAGTAATTGCTTCATGGATACCACTGCCATACGGTCTGCTCCTCCTTAACCTCCGCACGCGCGGAGCCGTTCCGCGTGCGTGTGTATTTACGCTCCCGCCGCGTTTGCCCGGCGAAAAGACGCTTCGGTATTATACCACGGGATTCACCGTTTTGCAAACTATTTGTTGATAATTCGCTATGCGTAGAAACAATTATTGCAGAAGAAAACCGCAATCGCCCGTTTACACGCAGCCGAGCAGCCCGCACGTTTCGCCGGGCGCTTCAAACTCGATTGTCGCGTGCTGAACCCCTTCTCCGCCCAAGAACGCGCGGGCTTCGCCCTTCAGCGCCGCCGTCTCCTCCGCGGAAAGCGGCTCGGTCAGAACGATGTGCACGGTCATCACGTTATACTCTTCGTCCAGCGACCAAATATGCAGGTCGTGAACGCCGCCGACGTGGGCGAGCGCCTCCAGCCCTTCCGCAATGCGTTCCCGGCTGACCCCGGCGGGGGTGCGCTGAAGCAAAATCGGGAGCGCCTGCCGCACATTCCTGAACACGTTGAACAGTACGAACGCCGCGATCGCCACCGACAGCAGCGGGTCGATCACCGTCCAACCGGTAAAGCGCATGACGACAGCGCCCGCCAGCACCGCGCCCCAGCCCAGCACGTCCTCCAGCAGATGCAGCGAAACGAACCGTTCGTTGATCGTCTTTGCCTTCCGGGTGCGCAGGACGGCCGCCCCGTTGACGGCGATCCCGACAGCCGCGAGCGCCAGCATCCCGGTAGCGTCGGTGGGCTGCGGCGCGAAGATGCGCGGCACGGCCTCCGTGAGGATATACGCGCTTCCGACCAGCAGCACAACCGAGTTGATAACAGCGCCGAGCAGCGAGAAGCGTTTGTATCCGTATGTGTAGCGGTTGTTGCTGCCTTTTTTCGATAACTTTTGAAAATACCACGCCAGCCCGAGGGCTAAGCTGTCGCCGAAGTCATGCGCCGCGTCGGAAATGATTGCGATGCTGTTGGTGAGAATGCCCCCGGCCAGCTCGACGACGGTAAACGAAAGATTCAAAAAAAACGCAACGCCGATATTTCCCTCCCCGCCGTGGGGATGACTGTGATTGTGCGGCATGATAGCACGCCTCCTGTCATTCGGGTCACTCTTAATGGGCATGTTAAAAATTGCCCGCTCCGGTTTGCGATGCCGCGCTAAAGCGCCTATTGGCAAGCGCCCGGGACATTCGCCTGTTGGCGAACACGGGGTTGTGCGTTTCTTTTACACGATTCTGGAAAACTGCTCGATTGCGGCGGACAGTTTTTGAAGCGTTTCCTCCCCGTTGCCCCCGCGCACTCCGTCCAGTACGCAGTGGTGAAGATGCCCCTCCAGAATCACCTGCCCGGTTTTGTGCAAAGCGGATTTCACCGAGCCGATCTGAATCAGGATCTCCTCACAGCTCTTATCCTCCGCGACCATCTTAATCAAGCCGCGCACTTGCCCCTC
>JAISVY010000059.1 GCA_031271325.1 Oscillospiraceae bacterium | reverse complement strand
TTGTTGCGCTTGTAATTTTTACGCGGACATGGTATGCTGTGTAAAACCGTAACAGGAGCTGATCTGGTTGACCGCATTTATTTTTCCCGGGCAGGGTTCGCAGGAGAGCGGCATGGGGCGTGAGCTGTACGATACCCACCCGGCTGCGCGCGAAGTCTTTGCGCTGGGGAGCCGCGTTACAGGACGCGATCTCGCGGCGTTGTGCTTTGAAACCGGCGACGCCGCCCTCTCCCGCACCGAGAACGCCCAGCTCGCGGTATTCACCGTATCGATGGCGGCGTTCGCCGTACGCGGCGAAGAACCCGCCGCCGTGGCGGGTTTTTCGCTCGGCGAATGCTCAGCGCTCTGCGCCGCCGGCGCGGTGTCTTTGGAAGACGGGTTCCGCTTGGTGCACAAAAGAGGTCTCCTGATGCAGGAAGCCAGCGAAATCGGCGGCGGGTCAATGTCGGCGCTGCTCGGCGGCGCGCCGCCCGAGGCGTACGAAGACGGCGAAGACTGGGCGCTTCCGGTTAACTTCAACTGCCCCGGGCAGACCGTCGTCGCGGGAACGCCGGGCGGCGTCGCCGTGCTGGAAGAGCGCTGCAAAGCCACGGGCGGGCGCGCCGCCCGGCTCGCGCTGTCCGGCGCGTTCCACACGAAAGCGATGGCCGGCGCGGGTGCCGCCCTTCGTGAATTCACGGAAACGCTGACCTTTAAAACGCCGGAAATTCCGCTTTACACAAATCTGACCGGGGAGATTCTCCCCGGCACAGAATTTCCCCGCCACTTGGAGGCGCATATGACAAGCCCCGTTCTGTGGCAGAAGTGTGTTGAGACAATGCTCGCCGCCAGTGTTACGCGATTCGCCGAGACCGGCCACGGTAAGAGCCTCGCCAAACTGATCAGGCGGATCAGCCGTGAGGTTGAGGTTACATCAACAGGCAGCGTTTGACGAAGTCGGCAAGCTGCGCCGCGCTTCCGCCGGTCTTCGCGCGAATCAGCAGCGCCAGCAGCAGCTGAACGGCGTCGTCTTCGCTCAATGTGCTGACGGCTTCGTTCATACCGGGGGAGTTTGTGAATTCGGACGGGAACGCGAAGCTGCCCGAAAGCGGTTTGCTCGGCGCGCCGGCCGGCGCATCGCCCATTTTTTGCGCGATGCGTTCGGCTTGCCTGGAGTAACCCTTATCATTCAGGAACTCTTGAAGCAGCATATCGTTGAATTCACCCTTGTCGTCGGTCTCTCCGGTGTAGTAATACGGTGTTACGTTGAGCGCTTGCGACAGCGCGAGAACGATCTTGGCGCTGATGTTGCCTTCCCGGAAAACACGGTAGATGGATGTGCGTTTCAGCCCGGTCAGCTCGACGATGGCCGCTTTTTGCTTGTTGCGAAGCGAGATAAAGTCGTCTTTGACGCGCAGTTTGGTCTTTTCCTCGTCAACGCTTATGTTGGTGCGTTTCAGGGACGAGATGATGTCTTTGGTAACCGGCATTGTTTAGAACCTCCATATATTTTTATTTGAATGAAACGCTTGATATGCTCTGATAAAAAACCAAAGTTTTTCTCTCAAAAAGAATAGATAAGCAGCCGCAGAAGAACGAATCCGCCTATCAAACGATTGAAATACATGAATACATGAATTGAGGGCCGGTTCTCTATTCGGAAGCCGCGCTGTTCATCTCTGAGAGGGCGCTGAGCTGACTCAGCGCGCATTTTTGCTGTATCGGAGTCAGAGCCTTAAACAAACTGACCGCTTTGGTCACCCGCAGATCGGTTTCGTCACGCATCATAGGGCCCTCGCCCGTCTTGAGCCAATGATCGTCTACGTTGAACTCCATGCCGATCAGTTTGATCGTACGGTCGTTTACTTTTTTGTCGCCCAACTCCATTCCCGCGAGATAGCTGGTGGAAATGGCAATGCGTTTCGCAAATTTCGATTGCGTGAGCCCGAGCCTTTGGCGTACCTGTTTAATTCTCAGATTCTTAGTCATTATTTCCATCCTTTCCATATTTTAAGCATCTAATGCGCTGTCAACATTTGCCATAATTACCGCCACAGAAATATTTCGGTCAACACCGTTTTTGTCATCTCCGCATTCGTGCGGCGAAAAGGTCAATTCGTGCACGTTTTCGGTTTTTCGGTTTTATTTGTGATATACTGCAAGCGCCGGATGATAGCGGAGCCGTCAGGGCGCGAAACGGTCGTTGCCTCGGGTTTTCTCACCCCCGGTCAGGACGCCGCCTTGCGCCGCGAATTTGGCGCTGATTTCACAGACTTTATGTTCGCTTATATCAATGACTTGTCCGTCAAACAGACAGACTTTGCTGTTTTTCTTGTCTACGCTTGTCACATGGAGCAGATTGACTAAGACAGAGCGGTTGCAGCGGAAGAATCCATACGCGACCGTTTTGCTCTCAACACCGCTGAGTTGTCCGGTAAAAGAGAAAACTTTACCCTTCGCGGTATGTACATGGATCTTGCGTTTTTCGTATTCGATGTACGAGATATCTTTATAAGAGACGTACCGAACGGAATTCCGCAAGCCGATAAGCAGCTTTTTTCTGATTTCCGGCTTCGCGTTCTTTCTGGCGCGGTTGATCTCCTGTTCCAGAATTTTCTTTTTTACCGAGTGCAGCAGATAGTAACTCGGGCGAACCTCAAAGGCGATGTAGGCGTACTTCTTTTGAGCCGTAACGATGATGATTTGAAGGTTTGGATTCAATGCGCGGGCTTCCTCCGCCGTTTTGATCGCGTTTTTCACGGTGGGGAACTCCATGTCGAGCAGCAGTAAGTCCAGAGAGCGTTCGGCTTCGTGCATGGCGTCCGTCAGGTCAAACATATTGCGTAAGCCGTTACGGCGTCTTTGTAAGGGGTCACCGTCTCCCGTACCAGCGCAAGCAGTTTTTCCCGGTAGGCGTCGTCACCGTTGCAAATGGCGATCCACAAGTTCACTAACCCCCTATCCTGTTGTTTCATATACGCCGCGGCAAGAGGATGAAACCGCAGCGTGTTTGGTTGGCGAGTAAAGATGGGTTTGAGACAGAGCGGAAACGGTTACCCCTAACAGCTCAAGGGCTATTATACTCTTCTTTTTCGCAGATGACAATAGTTTTTTCTATTTTTTTTCGATAGTTATTCATTCCGTAATCATGTGGTATATTATGGGATTTCTTTCTGTGCCCGGAAAACAAAAATTCGAAAATCCAAACGAACTAAAGTTAGGTTTGCAGGGTTATACCCTGTTTCTTTAATCGAAGTGTTGAAAATTGCGTGTTCGCCTGAAGGGCGAACGAGCGCAGCGCTTGCCCGCGAACGCTCCGCTCGTTCGCCTTTGGCGAATGCGGAGTTTTTAGAGCTTTTATACTGTTTCATATGTTCCAAACAGGTTCGCGAAAGCACCGCATTTAGGTTTTACAAAGAGGTTTACTTCGCCGCAAACACCACCCGCTCGGCGTGTTTGCCGGGCGGGTCTTTTGACAGCATTCCGTATTGCCGCACCGACGCGAACCCCGCTTCCGCCAACGCCCCTTCGATAAACGAAAGCCGGTAGGCGCGTTCGGTGTGTACCTCCTCGTGCCGTTCCCACAGATTCTCCCCGCGCCGGGAAAACAGCGTGATCTCCTGACGGCAGAACGGCGCTTTCCAAGCGCAGTTCCACACGCAATACGCGTCTTCGGAGTCCGACATAAAAACCGCGCCGTCCCGCGAAGACAGCGCCTCCGGCGTCAGCACGTCGAAGACGAATACGCCGCCCGGCTCCAGAAACAGGCGCACGCGCCGGAAGGTCTCTTTGAGCTTTTGCGGCGTTTGCAGATAGTTCAGCGCGTCCAGCGTACAAAACACGGCTTCCACCGTGCCGTACAGATCCAGCTCCGCCATGTCCTGCAGCAGAAACAGCACGTTCCGGCAATCCCGGTTTTGCGCGACAGCCAGCATTTCGGGCGAAGCGTCCGCCGCCGTTACATCACAGCCGCGCCTGCTCAGAATCTCGGCGAGCCGTCCGGTGCCGCATGCCAAATCCAGCACACGCCGCCGCTCCCCGGCAAACGAGAGCAGGTAGTCGGCGTACGCTTCGTAGTCAAACCCGCTCATCAGCCCGTCATAGCGGGCGGCGAGGCTTCCGTACGGCATTATGACTGTCCCGCGAGCTGCGCCGCCTGATCCGCCGCCGCCAGCGTGTCGATCAGTTCGTCAAGGTCGCCGTCCATCACGGCGGGGAGCTTATACAGCGTCAGGTTGACTCGGTGGTCGGTGACGCGCCCCTGCGGGAAATTGTAGGTGCGCACCCGTTCGCTCCGGTCGCCGCTGCCCACCTGACTGCGGCGTTCGGAACCGCGCGCCTCATCCAGCTCGCGCTGTTTTTTCTCGTACAGCTTTGCCCGCAGCACCCGCATCGCCTTGTCTTTGTTCTTGTGCTGGCTCCGTTCGTCCTGACACTCGACGACAATCCCGGTCGGGATATGGACGATGCGGATCGCGCTCTCGGTCTTGTTCACGTGCTGACCGCCCGCGCCGCCGGAACGGCAGGTGGTCACGTCCAGATCGTCCGGGTTGATTTCGATATCCACCTCTTCGGCTTCGGGCAGAACGGCCACCGTCGCGGCGGAGGTGTGGATACGCCCCTGGGATTCGGTATCCGGTACGCGCTGCACGCGGTGCGCCCCCGACTCATATTTCAGCCGCGAATACGCGCCCGCGCCCGCGATCTGCACCTGCAGCTCTTTGATGCCGCCAAGCTCGGTGTCGTTGAGCGTTAAAATCTCGGTCTTCCACCTCTGGCGCTCGGCGTACATCGAATACATCCGCCACAGGGAAGCCGCGAACAGCGCGGCTTCCTCGCCGCCCACGCCGCCGCGGATCTCCATGATCACGTTCTTCCGGTCGTTGGGGTCGCGCGGCAGCAGCAGTTTTTTCAGTTCCTCCAGAAGGCGTTCCTGTTCCGCCGCCATCGCGCCGCATTCGTCATATGCCATTGCCCTAACCTCGGGGTCCTCGTCCTCCTGCATCGCGCGGGCTTCGGCTTCCCGCTCCTGCGCCAGCGTGAACGCGCGGTAGGTTTCGACGACCTCCTGCAGCTCCTTCTGCTCGCGCATCAGCGCCGTCATGCGTGCCGGGTCGGTGTAGGCGTCGGGCGCGTTCAGCGCTTCCTCGATTTCACGGTAACGCCGTTCGATCTCTTTGAGTTTTTCCAGCATTTCTTTTCTCCTGACCTTGTCGGTTCTCGCCTTCTTCGCGTCTTTGACCGTGTTTTTATGCTCTTTCGCGGTACGGGGTTCCGGTGTTTCTTGCTTTGCAAGCTCCAGCCACAGCCGGTATTCTTCGTATGTGCCCGAAAAATCGGTCAGCGTTCCGCCGTCCAGCGCCCAGATGCGCGTCGCGAGACGCGCCGTAAAGTAGCGGTCGTGCGAGATAAACAGCAGTGTTTGGTCGAACGCGCCGACCGCCTCTTCTATCCATTCGCGCGACTGTATATCCAAATGGTTGGTCGGCTCGTCGAGCAGCAGCAGGTTGGTCTCCTCTTTCATCAGCAGACAGAGCGCCAGGCGGCTGCGTTCGCCGCCGGAGAGAACGTCCACCGTCTTAAACACGTCCTCCCCCCGGAAATGAAACCCGCCCAGCCGGTTCCGCGCCTCCTGCGGGAGATAGCCGGCATACAGCATCGTGTCGTACAGGGTGCGTTCGGGGTGTTCAAATTCTACCGTCTGCGGCAGAACTGCAAGCCGCGTCTGCGGTCCTTTCCGCACCTCGCCGCCGTCCGGGGGCAGTTCGCCGGTGAGGATGTTCAGCAGCGTCGTCTTGCCCGCGCCGTTCGGTCCCAGCAGCGCGATACGGTCGCCGGGGCGCACCGAAAGGGTCGCCGGGCTGAGGATGACGCGCTCGCCGAAACGCTTGCTCACGTCCCGGATATGCAGCACGTCGTCGGCGCGGAGGGGCGCGGAGGCGAATTTTTGCCGCAGTTCCGCCTGCTTTTTCGGACGCTCGGTCAGCGGAATCCGCGCGGCGCGTTTTTCGATGGCGAACGCGCGGCGGTGCAGCTTCGCGTTCTTACCCGCGTAGTCGTGCATGCGCCGGGCGACATCGGTCAGACGGTTGATCTCGCGCTGTTCGCGCTCATACCGTTCGAGCGACTCTTCGTAACGGCGCTCTTTCTCGGCGGCAAAAAAACTGTAGTTGCCGTTGTACACCGCGGAAACGCCGCCTTCCAGCTCGACGACCCGCGTGACGGTGTTGTCGAGGAAGAAGCGGTCGTGGGAGATGATCAGCGCCGTGCCTTTATAATCGGAGAGAATGCCTTCCAGCCATTCGGCGGAAGCGATGTCGAGATGGTTGGTCGGCTCGTCGAGCAGCAGGATCGACGGTTCCTCCAGCATCAAACGCGCCAGATTGACGCGCGTCTTCTCCCCGCCCGACAGCAGGGCAAACCGCCTATTATACAAATCCTCGCCGATCTTCAAGCCCTGCCGCACACGGGCGAGGCGCAGCTCCGTTTCGTAGCCTCCGGCGGCTTCGTAGCGGTGCGCCAGATCGCCGTACTCTTTTAGCAGCGCGCCGCCGTCTTGCCTCTCCAGTTCGGCAAGCCGCCGCTCCATAGCCCGGAGCGGCTCGAACGCGCCGTTGATTACGTCGCCCGCCGTGAACGTACCGGGCACGTCGGGGATCTGGCTCAGCACGCCCGCCTTCCTGCCCATCGAAAAAGAGCCGTTGTCGGGCAGCTCCTCGCCGGACAGCAGCCGAAAGAGCGTCGTCTTACCCGCGCCGTTCGCGCCCAGCAGTCCGATGTGCTCGCCGGCTTGCACGGTAAAGGTGACGTCGGTCAGCACCGGTTTATCGCCGTAATATTTTTGCAGGTGTTGAATGTCGATGTCGATCATAAGCCTGTAGGGGCGGCACGGTGTTCGCCCGGTCGTTTTTTATTTACTGACAGGGTTGCGGGTAAATTTTATATGACCCAATCCGAGAAAAAACTCAGTTTTTCGAGGGAATGATTTGGGTCATTCCACGCGCATTTTCCCCCGGAAAAACACCGCCATGCAGCCGGGTCCCACGTGGGTGCCGATGGCGGCCGCCAACGGGTTGACGATGGCGTTCTTCACGTTGTAGTGCCGCCGCACCTCTTCCAGCACAAAATTTGCCTCGTCTTCGCAGTCGCCGTGGCAAATGGCGATTGTGTCGTGGTCGCGGATATCGCAGTATTGCCGCATCTCCTCCACCAACCCCAGCAGGGAGGCTTTGCGCCCGCGAATCTTGCCGTGGTTGATCAGCTTGCCCTCCAGATCGACATGCAGGCGCGGTTTGATCCCCAGCACCGTACCCACAAGCGCCGAAGTCCTTGATACGCGCCCGCCCCGGAACAGGAACATCAAATCGTCCACCGTGAAACGGTGGTGGAAGGTGAGCTTGTTTGCCTCAACCCAGCGGCAGAGGTCTTCAAACGCCATTCCGTCGTCGCGCCGGCGCGCCGTTTCATGCACCAGCAGCCCCAGCCCCAGCGACACCGCGCTGGTCTGCGGAACGAACACAGTCCTGTCGGGATACTTTTCTTTGAGCTGGTCGCGGACACGGCAAGCGCTGGCGTGCGAACCGCTCAACCCCGCCGTCAACCCGAGGTAGAGAATGTCTTTCCCTTCGCGCAGCAGCGGTTCAAAACCGTCGAGATACTGCTGGTCTGTCCATTGGGAGGTTTTGAACACCACGCCCGAGCGCATCTTGTCATAGAACTCGCGGGAACTCATCGAGCCGTTGTCGATGTATGTCTCGTCGTCCATTGTTGTGTTCATCGGCAGGAACGGAATATTGCGCTCGGTATAATACGACCAAGGCAGATCGGCGCTGGAATCGGTCATCAGGACATAAGGCATACCCGGATACCCCCCTCTTTATCTTGCTCTTATTATATACTATACAGACAGGATGAGCAAGAGGGGAATTCAAAAAACGGCGTGATTGACTTTTTGGCTTTGTTGTGGCAAACTGTAGACAAACGGTATTTTCCGTCACCGCGCCGCAAGGCGGAAAAAGACTGTGACCCAGCGAGTTTATATATTAAATTGAAGGAAAATATATCATGAATCCGTATTTGCAAAATCTCAATCGAGTTGAGTTCCTTGTTACATTCGCTTGTACAGGGCGATGCAAGCATTGTTCAGAGGGCGATCATGTTAATTCAGGCGAGCATATCAATGGCGATGCTGCCGCTGATATGGTTTATAAGGTTGCCGGTAAATACGCGATTAAATCGTTGATGACATTCGGCGGTGAACCGTTGTTGTATCCGGAAGAAGTATATAAAATCCACATAGCAGCTCGTAATGCGGGGATAGCGAACAGGCAGCTGATAACCAATGGATTTTTCAGCCGCGATGATGAAAAAATAAAGCACGTTGCAAAGACTTTGTTTGAGAGCGGCGTAAACGATATTATGTTGTCAGTTGACGCGTTTCATCAGGAGACGATTCCGATTGAGCCTGTCGTGTCTTTTGCGTCGGCGCTCCAAGGTTTGGATATTCCCAAGCTTCATGTTCATCCGGCATGGCTTGTAAGCAAAGATGCTGATAATCCATATAATAATAAGACTCGCGAAATATTATCACTGTTTACGGATAAAGGCATTCCGGTTTCATCGGGCAACGTGATTTTCCCCGGAGGCAATGCTTTGAAATATCTTAATGAGTATTTTGATTTAAGCGTTCCTCATATAAGCCCATACGCTGAGAATCCGTATGATATAACTGCCATTTGCGTTGTACCAAACGGAGGTGTCCTTAACGGGAATATTTATCAATCCGGCATTCTTGACATAATAAAAGATTATACGCCAGAAGAAAAACGAGGATAACCCCCAAACTGCCGCAAAAAGCGCCGCAGTTTCAGCCCGAAACCTGCGGCGCGTAAAAAAACGATTCACGGTTTGATTGTCGCTTGAATCAAACCCTTGTTGTCATGCTTTGACAGCTCTCTGACCCGCGCAATATCAAGGCCAAGAGCGGCGGCCATTCGCTTTCCGTAGTCCTCGTCCGCAAGGTAACAGTGGACGGCATGGCGATACTTGATATTTTTCGTAACGGGACTGATATTTTCCGCGGTATTTGAAATAAGCCTTTGTTTTTCTGATTCTGACATAGAGCGGTACAGTTCGCCGCCGGCTTTGAAATTATCATCCGTAGGATCATTCGCGGGGTCAAAACGATAAAGGCTTCCCTCCAAATCAAGCGGAGGTTCCATATTCATAGGTTGAGCCGTCCAGTAATTGTAGCTGTTCGGCGTATAAGCGGGTGTCCGCCCGTAGTTGCCGTCCGTTCGCATCTGTCCGTCACGGTGACTGTCGCTCACGGGAACATGCGCTTTGTTGACCGGAATCAGATTATGATTGACCCCCAAGCGATACCGCTGCGCGTCTCCGTATGCGAAGAGCCGCCCCTGAAGCAGTTTGTCCGGTGAAAACCCGATGCCGGGAACCACATGTGCCGGGTTAAACGCTGCTTGTTCTACCTCGGCGAAGAAATTTTCAGGATTGCGGTTCAACTGTAAAACACCGACGCTGATCAGCGGGAACTCGTTTTCACGCCAAATTTTCGTGACGTCAAACGGATTTTCATAATGCTTTTTGGCCTGCTCCTCCGTCATGATTTGCACATGCATTTTCCATTTGGGAAAATTGCCGCGTTCAATCGATTCAAACAGGTCACGCCCATGACTTTCACGGTCATTGGCGATGACGGCAGCCGCTTCATCGTTTGTCAGATGCGCCAGACCCTGCTGAGTCAGAAAATGAAACTTGCACCAGTACCGTTTATTGTTTGAGTTGTAAAAAGAGTATGTATGCTCACCGAAGAAATCCATATGCCTGAACGATTTTGGTATGCCCCGGTCGGACATGGTGATGGTTCTCTGGTAGAAACTCTCCGGCAGCAGTGTCCAGAAATCCCAGTTGTTTTGCGCGCTGCGAAGACCCGTCCGCGGGTCCCGTTTGACCGCGCGGTTCAGACCAGGAAAATGCTGGGTGTCGCGCAAAAAGAATACGGGCGTATTGTTGCCGACCAGATCCCAATTGCCTTCTTCGGTATAAAACTTTACAGCCGTACCGCGGATATCCCGCTCGGCGTCGGCAGCGCCGCGTTCTCCCGCAACGGTTGAAAACCGAATAAACAATTCCGTTACCTTTCCGGGCTGCAATACCTTTGCCTTTGTATAGCGGGAAATGTCATTCGTTATCTTCAAATTGCCGTATGCGCCCCAGCCTTTCGCGTGCATACGGCGTTCGGGAATGACCTCACGGCTGAAATGCGCCATTTTTTCGAGTAGCCAGACATCCTGTAAAGCGACCGGTCCTCGCGCCCCGACCGTAAGGGAACAGTCATTGTCCGCGACAGGCGCGCCGACCTCATTCGTTAATTTATGATCACTCATATCCTATCCCCCGCATAATATAAAACTGAGAAGCTCTAACTTGCTATATATTATGCGAAAAGCCATTGAATAGAACAGTATGCTTCCTCGGCTTGGGCGCATTTTTTTGCGGCAAGTGCATTATGACACGTCTTATAGCAATGTCACGAATTCCTATGTGGCATCATATCATTGTACGCACCCACGCGTTTCGACTGCTTTCGACCTACGAGTTACGAAGTCTCTCGACCTCTTCACTGGTTAGGTCTGTTGCGTCTACGATGTCAGCAACAGACATGTTCTTTGCAAGTAGTTTCCGAGCAATTTCAATATTGCGTTCACCCCTAGCAGTAACTCTCGCGTGACGCAGAGCCGATGCCTCGTTACTCCGCGCCTTTTCACGCAGACGCTCCATTTCCATGAACTCCGGTGT
>JAISVY010000048.1 GCA_031271325.1 Oscillospiraceae bacterium | reverse complement strand
TACACAGGGGAATACTGTTACCATTTAATTCAAGGCGGCAGAAGTGAGCGCTGTGACTTTTGCCCGTATGATCAGTTGAAGAATGAGCCGGATAAAGTCATCACATGGGAGAATAAAGAGCCAAACGGCGTGACGCACCGCAAGACGGCTATGCTGATTGACTGGCCCGGACGCGAAAAGGCGCATTTGGAGCTCGGCGTGGACGTGACTGAAACTGTGCGGGCGCAGGAGATGCTGGAGAGCCTCCTGATAAAGATGGATAGCTATATCTATGTCAGTGACTTGGAAACAGACGAAATCCTCTTCATTAACCGGAAAATGCTGGAGGACTATCATATAGACGATACGGTCAAAGGAGATCAGTGCTGGAAACATTTGCAAGCCGATCAAACAGGGCGCTGCACTTTCTGCAAAAAAGCGGAACTGTTAAAAAATCCCCAAGCACCGGTGATCTGGGAAGAGGATAACCCGGTTTCAGGCAAACAGCTATACAATATCGACCGGATTATCGAATGGCCGGGCGGGCGCAAGGTGCATATGCAACAGAGTATTGATGTCACCGCGACCAAAATGGCGCAGACCGCGCTGCTCAACCGCGAAAAAATGCTCGATACCCTCAACCGCGCGGCGTTTGTCTTCCTGTCAAAGAATGAACAGTCGGACGCGCTGGCCGAAGGGATTAACATCATCGCCGAAATTTCCCCGATAGACAGGATGTCGGTATCCCGTAACACGCAAAAAGCGGACGGTCTGTATGCCACTCAGGTATACCGCTGGTGTAAGGATGAGGGTAACTCGATCAAGGTGCTGGACGAACTGACCGAAAACTCTTATGACAGGCATATACCGAGATGGAGAGACGTTTTGACATCGGGCAATTGCATCAACGGTCCTGTCCGTCTGATGCCGGAGGCGGACGCGCTGATGAGTTTCGGCTGCGTGACCGTTTTGGCGATTCCGGTATTTGAAGAGGGTGTGTTCTGGGGGTTTGTTCTCTTTGAAAACCTGACGGAAGAGAAAACCTTTACAGACGACGAGGTAGACATTCTGCGTTCGGCGGGATTTATGCTGGCCAACGCCGTGATCCGTAATGAGGAAGCCCAAAAGATCCGTGCGGCCGACTGCCACGCGAAGCGCATGATGCGCGAGATAGAGCGCCAAAACGCGCTTTTGCAGGACGCTTTGAACGACGCGCAGGCCGCGAACCGGGCAAAGAGCGAGTTTCTCTCGCGCATGAGCCATGAAATGCGTACGCCGATGAACGCGATCATCGGCATGACGTCGATCGGGAAAAACGCCGCGGAGGTCGCGAGAAAAGACTATGCGCTGATGAAAATAGACGACGCTTCGTCGCATTTGCTCGGGATTATCAACGATATTCTGGACATTTCAAAAATCGAAGCCAACAAACTGGAGCTTTATCAAACACGGTTCGCCTTCCGGGAGATGCTGCGCAAAGCGATTTCATTTGAGCAGTACGACATGGAAGAAAAGATGCTCAAATTCTCGTTTACCGTGAGCGACGCCGTGCCGCAGTATGTTTTGGGCGACGAACAGCGCCTGTCGCAGGTGGTGATCAATCTGCTCTCAAACGCCGTAAAATTTACGCCGGAGGCGGGCAGTATCCATCTGACCGTCGCCGTGATCGAGCAGACGGACGAAATATGCAGGCTGCGCGTTGTGGTAAGCGACAACGGCATCGGCGTCCCGCGGGAACAGCAGGAAAAGATATTCCACGCGTTTGAGCAGGCGGAGGGTGGGATTACCCGCCGTTACGGCGGCACCGGTCTTGGGCTGCCGATTTCCAAACGCATCCTCGAAATGATGGGCGGCACGATCTGGGTGGAATCGGAAGCGGGTGCCGGGTCGCGTTTTATCTTCACCGTGACGCTGGGTAACGCGGATTCCGCCGCCCCTTCGGAACAGCAAGAAGAAGCGCCGCCGCTGAACTTTGCGGGGAAGCGCCTGCTGGTCGCCGAAGACATCGAGATTAACCGGGAGGTTCTTCTCGCGATGCTGAGCGGGCTGGGGATGGTCATCGACACGGCGGAAAACGGACGCGAAGCGTTGAGCATGGTGTCCCAAACGCCGTATGACTTGGTGTTTATGGACGTGCAAATGCCGGAGATGGACGGTCTGGAAGCGACGCGGCGCATCCGTGAGCAGAACAAGACATTGCCGATCATCGCGATGACCGCCAATGTTTACCGGGAAGATATAGAAACCTGCCTCGCGGCGGGGATGAACGGTCATATCGGCAAACCGATCAGTGCCGATACCGTGCTGCTGAAGCTGCGCCAATATTTGGGATAGGGACAGCCGCCCTTACGGGGGCGGCGGTTTGTTTTTGTTTTCCGCAATGTGCGTTCCGAAGTAAAAACCCACCACCATAAACAGAATCCGCTCGAATTGCTGCATGGTCGTGTCCGACACCAGATGCTCGGGCAGGAAGATGGATACACAGAACGCGAACACCAATATTACGGCGATGACATCTTTCATATTGGCAAATATCCGTTTCATGTTCTCGCCCCCCGCTATAACATATGCCAAATGGGGAAGAAATGACAATTAGGTACCTCTAAAAACCCATGTATGAACAGTGAACAACGACAATTGTTATCGTGCAGGGGATGGGTCATCCCGCCCGCAGGTATCACGGGAGGCAAAACGCCTCCCCTACACAGGACGCTGAAACCGGCGGCGCGCCGGGGTCGTCGCGCCCTACCTGTCCAAATTGTCCATCGTCAACTGTCAATTGTCCATTGTACGCTCCCCCCGTAGCCCCCTTCCGCCGGAAGGGGGTGGCGGCGAATGCCGCCGGGGGATGTTCACGGCGCGTCAAGGATACCGCGCCCTGCACAGGACGCTGAAACCGTCGTCGCGCCGGGAGCGTCTCAATTTACCGTGAAACGGCGCGTTTCGCCGCGGATTAAGAAACGCTCGTACAAAGCCTCGTGCTGCGCTTTGAACGAAGCGGTGTCGAAACGGTTTTGCGCCACCGTCTTCCAGCGGACGGTGGTTCCGTCTACCTGTAATTCTTCCATGTCGCCCATATACGCTTTGATCACGCCCTCGATTTCGGAGAGCTGAAATTCCAAATCTTTGATGGACGTTTTAAGAGACTTATACTCGGCCACCTGCTTCGCGATTTCATGCATGACCCCCGCCTCCTTCTGTCTATAAACATATGAGACGGGGCGGGGATTTATGTTGGAGCCGCCAACGGCTGTACACGATAAACCGTGTCATGAGGCGGGGGGGTGTGTCGCCGCGGCACAGCCGCTCACGTCTGCGACGCCTGCCCGTAAGCCCTGTATAGCTTATGTATATGAATAAACCATGAACAATTCCCAGCGCAAGGATAAACTGGCGTGAATGGAAAAGACTATGGGCATAAACCTGAAAACAAGGAGGTCTTTTCCGTGGAAGCAAAGCGTAAAACGGTTCGGTTATTGGCATGGATGTTGGCGGCGGCCGTCCTGGCGGCGCCTGTTTGGGCGGTTACTCTGGAAAAATCCGGCGGCACGGACGTGAGATTTTCGATCGCGGATTTCACCGCTCTTTGCGGCGACGCGGAATCCCCGCTGGCGGGTATTGTCATTACGTCGCTGCCGGAAACCGGCATTTTGGTATACGGCGGGCGGACGCTGATGACAGGGGAGGCCGTTCCGGCTCCGACGCTGGGCGCGCTCTCATACCACCCGGGACCGGACAGCAAGCGGACGGTTCGTTTCGGTTTCCTTCCGGTCTATGAAAACGGCTCGGTGGACGGGGCGATGGTCGCCGTCCTGACCGTTCAGTCGGTGGACAACAAACCGCCTCTGGCGCATGATGTCGGGATTAAGACCTATAAAAATGTCCCCGTCACCGGTACGTTCCGTGCCGAAGACCCGGAAGGCGACGCACTGACCTTCCGCATCACCGCCAAGCCGCGCCGCGGAGAAGTGGAGGTCGTGCCCGACGGGCGTTTTATCTATACCCCGTTCCGCAACAAGACCGGTTCCGACATCCTCTCCTATGTCGCGGTTGACGCATACGGCAACGTATCCCAGGAGGGAAAGATCAGCGTTGTGATCGAGAAACCGTCTTCAAAGACGACATACGCGGATATGGACGGGCACCCGGCGCAGTATGCCGCAATGCGGCTCAGCGGGGAAGAGGTATTTACCGGGCAATGGATGAGCGGGAATTATTATTTTCGCCCCGACGATTATGTCAGCCGGGCGGAAATGGTCACCATGCTGGTCAGGGCGATCGGTTTGGAGACGGAAGCGGTGACCACGACGGGTTTTTATGACGACGCGGATATTCCGGCTTGGTTTAAGCCCTATGCGCAAACGGCGCTCAAGGCGGGTATCGTCTCCGGCGGCCGTACGCCGGACGGGCGAGTGCTGATGAACGCTCAGGAACTGATCACGCTGAATCAAGCCGCCTCCGTAATCAACAACGCGCTGAGACCGGTGAACGTGCCGCTTGACGGCGATGCCGCCGTTCCGGCTTGGTCTGCGCAAGCGATCGCGAATCTGGACGCCGCCGGGATGTTCGACGAGATTATTGTTTCGGATGAAGATAAACCCCTGACGCGCGGCGACGTCGCGGTACTGCTTGTCCGCGCGATGGATGCCTACTCCGCGCCCAAACCGGAAGGGGGACTGCTGAGCTGGGTATTCGGCTGGTGAGGTAAGTTTTGCGGCGACGCCGCCGGAGACAGCGCACGGGCGAGATAACAAACAACACAAAAAAACAAGAGCCTGCGTTTGACATGAACGCAGACTCTTGTTTTTTGGGGGTTACCGAAACACCACAAATATCAGCAGCGCGAGTATGGCGAGGATCACAAGCAGCGCCGGCAGGAAGGTGAGGAACGCCGCAATCATCATGGCTTTCAAATCGCCCTTTTCCAAATCCAACGGCTCTTCCTTCCGGCGTTGTTCGCTTTTCTCCGGGTCTACCACCCGATGAACCTTCTTCTTGAAAACAATGAAATCCGGCTTCATAACGCCTATCCCTTTCCCGCGCCGGTTTGCGCCGCCGCGTCGGCGCTCCCCACCATATGGTGGCACGCGACAAAGTGACCGGGGCGGACTTCCGCAAATTCCGGGGTCACCTGCCGGCATATGTCGGTGCAATGCTTACAGCGGGTGTGGAACTTACAGCCCTTCGGCGGGTTGATCGGGCTTGGGATGTCGCCCTCCAAAATCTCATGTTCTTTAGACGCTCCGGGGTCTGTCGTCGGAATGGCCGCCAGCAGGGCTGCCGTATATGGGTGCATCGGGTTCGCAAACAGCTCGGCCGCGCCGGTCAGCTCGACGATGTTCCCCAAATACATCACGCCGATTCGGTCGGAGATATATTTGATGACCGAAAGGTCGTGCGAGATGAACAAATAGGTCAGGTTCTCCTGTTCCCGCAGGTCCTGGAGCAGATTGATCACCTGCGACTGGATGGAGACGTCCAGCGCCGACACCGCTTCGTCACAGACCACAAACCTCGGCTTGACCGCAAGCGAACGGGCAATGCCGATCCTCTGCCGCTGCCCGCCGGAAAACTGGTGGGGGTAACGGTGGAGCATATAGGGCGCGAGACCGCATTTCTCCATCACCTCAAGGGTGTACGCCTGCTGTCTCTCCCCGTTTTCGCGGAAGAAATTGTGCGTCCGCAGTCCCTCCCCGATGATCTGACCCACCGTCATACGCGGGTTGAGCGACGAATACGGGTCTTGGAAAATCAGCTGCATATCGCGGCGGAGGACACGCATTTCGTTGTAATTCAACCGCGCGAGGTCGATTCCAACCTCGCGGAACGCTTCGTGCTTGGCAAATTCGGGATGGTTTTCATAACGGCTGCGGAGAGTTTCCAATTCGGCTTGCCGCTCCTTGAGGGACTGGTCCAGCCGTTCCAAACGCTCGTCGGTCAGCTTGAGCTTGGTTTGTATCCTGCCGGCTTTACGCCCCGCGTCTCTGCTTTTGTTCCCCGCGAACACCGCGTCGTCCAGTTCCATCTGCTGCCGTTCCCGTTCTTCCCGCACCCTGCGCCGCGCCCGCGCCGCCTGGAAAACGCTCAAATAGGCGGACGAAACCGCCGCCAAATCGTCGGCCACCATCAGCCCGCCGATGATTTGCGCGATATCCAGATAGGCGTCCTCGGCAGACTTGGAGAGCCTGTTAAGCTCCTCCATCTGGTCGTAAAGGCGTGTTTTCGGCTCGGCGGAAGATTTCAGCGCGGTCACCCTGGCTTCTGTTTCATCGCGTGCCTTCTCCCGCTCACGCATCTTCCGCAGACCGGACGGGAGGGAAACCACCGTCTGCCGCACATAGTCCGGCGCAATCTCGTCCGCCGTCCGCCCGTAATACAGGGTACGCCCGTATGTCTGGCGGTAGAGCTGCAGCAGCACCCGCCCCAGCGTGGATTTCCCGCAGCCGCTCTCGCCGACCAGCCCGAACGTCTCCCCCTCGTAGATATCGAGGTCAATCCCGTCGTTTGCCTTGACAAACTGTTTCTTCGACCCTTTGACCGGGAAATACTGCTTCAGTCCGCGGATGCGGAACAGGACTTTTTCATTTGTCTGCATGGCGGTCCTCCTTCGACGCGAAGAAACAGCGAACTTTTTGCCCGGCGCTCACGGGGACAAGCTCCGGGTTGGATTGCCGGCAGGTTTCGCGCGCGTATTTGCAGCGCGGCGCGAACTTACAGCCTATGGGCAGGTCGAGCGGGTGGGGCACCGCGCCGGGGATTGCTTCCAGCCGGGTGTTCGGCGGGGTGTCAAGGCGCGGGATAGACAGCATCAGACCCTCGGTGTAGGGATGGGAAAACCCGGTTTGCCCAAAGATGGTCTTGACCGGCGCCATTTCCACCACTTCGCCGCAGTACATAACGACGACGTCGTCGGCCATCTCGTTGATTACGCCCAAATCGTGCGTGATAAAGAGGATGGACGTCCCCTTCTCCCGTTTGAGGTCGTTCATCAGCCGCAGGATCTGCGCCTGTATGGTCACATCCAGCGCGGTCGTCGGTTCGTCCGCGATCAGGATATCCGGCTGGCACGCCAACGCCATCGCGATCATCACCCGCTGGCGCATCCCCCCCGAAAGCTGGAACGGATATTGCCGCACCACCGTCTCCGGGTTGGGGATTTTTACGTCGGCCAGCATCCGCACCGACTGGATCAGCGCTTCCCGTTTCCCCATCCCCTGATGCGCCCGGAAAGATTCTCCCAGCTGCCGCCCCACGGTGAAAACGGGGTTTAGGCTGGTCATCGGTTCCTGAAAGATCATCGAGATCTGGTTGCCGCGGATTTTATATAAGTCGCTCATCGGGGCGTTGACCAAGTCCGCGTCCTTGAACAGGATTTCGCCGCCCGCAATAAAACCGTTGCCGTCCAGAAGGCGGAGGATACTCAGCGCGGCGACCGATTTGCCGCTTCCGCTCTCCCCGACAACACCCAGCGTCCGCCCTGCCTCCACGGAATAGGAAACGCCGTTGACCGCTTTCACAATCCCGCGCTTGGTTTTGAAGTAGGTGTGCAGTTCTTTTAACTCCAGCAGTGCCACAGACATTTCCCCCCTATCTGTCGTTGGACTTCGGGTCGATCGCGTCGCGCAGCCCGTCGCCCATGATGTTGATGCTGATGGTGGCCAAGCCGAGGGAGAGCGAGGGGAACACCCAGCGCCACCAGTATTTCTTGATGGTGGTGGAATCCATCGAGGAATTGAGCATATTGCCCCATGTGGGCGTTGGCTCGACCACGCCGAACCCGAGGAAGGAGAGGGAGGATTCAATCAGCATACAGGTCGCCATACTGAGCGTGATGCTGACCAGCACCACCGGCAGCACGTTGGGCAGGATATGCCGGAAGATAATCACCCGCTCGCGAATACCCATCGCCTTGGCGGCGGTCACAAACTCGTTTTCCTTCTCCGCCAGAATCTGCGCCCGCGTCAGCCGGGCAAGCCCCGGCCAGTTCAATATGCCGAGGATGACCATGATCATCACGACGCGCCCCGTCTCCGAGATGTTGTTGACCACAATGGACGACAAAATCATCATCAGGGGGAGCTGCGGGATCGACGAGACGATTTCGGCGAAGCGCATCAGGAACATATCGACCTTGCCCCCAAAGTAACCGGAAAAGCCGCCGACGAGGATGCCGATGAACGCGGTGATGATGACCGAGATGAAGCCCACCGTTAAGGTTACCCGCCCGCCGTAGATCAGGCGCGTGGCAATGTCACGCCCGAAAGCGTCGGTGCCCATCAGGTAGCCGCGCTGACCCCAAACCGCCGTCTTGCCGTCCGCGCCGACCGCCGCGTTTTGGTTGTAGGAAACCGCGATCTTCCGGAACCCGTCTCCGCCGGGCGCGTCAGTCTGCCCGAAGGAATCGTCTCCCCATGAGGCGACCGACCCGTCGCGCAGCAGGGCGGTGAAGTGCGTCCTGCCGCCTTTCAGCTCGGAAACCTGCCCCTGGATCTCCTCCGGCACGGTGTATGCCTTCGCCGCGGTCTGCCCCCATGTCACCACCGTGCCGTCGTCCAGCACGGCCGCGCCCACCTCGTCCGTCGAGGCGACGTCCACGGTGCGGCCCTGCGCCGCTTCGGGGACATTCGCGAAGAGGGAGTCCGCGGGGGAGAGGCAGACCACGCGCCCGTCCTTGGTGGACGCGATGGCGGTGGAGATATTGATGTCAAAGGTCTGGAAATTGCCCTGATCCTCGCCGGGCTTGAAATAGAACATACTGGTGTTGCCCCAGAAATGGAGCTTCCCCGTGTCGTCCAGCGCCACGGTCGATTGGAACCCTGCCCGGACATCGACGATGTTTTTCCCCTTGACGCTCTGCGCGATGTTTGTGATGTTCAGGCGGTCGTTGCCCCACGCGTAGACCTCGCCGCTCTCTCCCACGACGACGATGTGGTCCAGCCCGCACGCCACCATGCGAACCGGCTCCAAGTCTTTGGGGAAGTTGGCCCGGATCTTGTCGGCGGTGTCGCTGAACGTGCCCCAGATATACAGTTTGCCCGCGCTGTCGGTTCCCGCGCCGAAGGTCGCGCCGAACGAAAGCGCCTCCGCGCCGTCTTTCAGCTCGTTGGGCAGCGAGAGGTAGTTCATGGCGGGCGGAAGGTTTTTCCGGGTGGAGTCGATCGAACGCATGTCAATCGGCAGGATGAACGAAAGCCCGAAAGTGAGCACAAAAATCAGGACAAATACGATCATGCCGGCAACGCTCAGCTTGCGCGACAGGAAGTTTTTGAGCGCGGTGCGTCCGGGGCTTTGTACAAGCTCCTCCCGCAGGATGTCTTTTTTCGGCGTATTCTTCACATCCTCACCCCCTAAGACAGCCGGACGCGCGGATCGACTATGGTGTAGGCGATATCCATCAGCAGGTTGCCCACCAAGCCGAGCAGCACGTAGAACATCCCGAGCGTGAGAACGACCGAGTAGTCCATTGCCATCAGCGAATCGTAGAACAGCTTGCCCATCCCCTTCCACGAAAAGACCGACTCAATCATCAGCTGACCGCTGAACAGACCGATGAACCAGGCGATCATCGACGTGACAAAGGGGATCATCGAGTTGCGGAACGCGTGGGAATACACCACGACCTTTTCTTTGAGACCTTTGGCGCGCGCCGTGCGGATATAGTCCATCCGCAGCGCGTCGATCATCGTCGCCCGGACATACCGGGTCAGACCGCCCAAGGAGGTGAATACCATCACCCCGATGGGCATGATCATATGCTTCACCCGGTCGATAAACAGCGTAAATCCCGACGCTTCCAGCTCCAGCCCCGCCGTGACGGTGCCGCTGATGGGAAGCCACCCCAGCGTCCCGGCAAAGAGGAAGATGGCCGCCATCGCGAAGATAAACGTCGGCAGGCTGTAGCCCAGGATGGTGATCACCTGCGTGACGCTGTCGTATACCGAGCCTTTCCGCACCGCCGTGGTGATGCCGAGCGGAATGGTGATCAGGAACACAATCACCAGCTCCACCGCGTTCAGGCGAAGGGTGTTCTGCATTGGGGCTTTGATGACCTCGATCACCGGCATACGGTAGACCGAAGAGCGCCCGAAGTCGCCGGTCAGCATATTCCCCATCCATTTGAAATACTGAATATACAGCGGCTGATCCAGCCCCAGGCGTATCCGCGTCGCGCGTACCAGTTCCTCATACGCCTCCGGGCGCATCTCAGCCTGCCGCCCCTCCAGATACATAAAGATCGGGTCGGACGGCACGGACTTGTAGATGGCGAACATGATGATCGAAATGAGGAAAAAGACGAACACAATATAGAAGACGCGCCTGAGCAGATAGTTCAGCATAATCCAGAACCCCCTGTATAACAATCCGTGGAAAGGAGGGGGGCGGCAGGCGTTCCTGCCGCCCCCGACCGCAAGCGGTACTTTTCTTTATTCAGCGATCCACGCCCGGATCAGCGCGGCGGTATACGGGTAGTTGGCCGAGTGGTTGTAGTTTTTGAGGGTATCGCGGAAGAAATCGTGGTAGAGGTCGGAGTAGCAGGGGATGTCCGGGAGGATCTCGTTGTAGCGTTTGACAAACTCAAACCACTTTTCAAAGTAGGCTTCGTTGTCGCCCGGCTCGGTCACGCGCATGGCCTGCGTAAGCTCATAGAGTTCGGGGTCGTCGATCATGTTCTGGTTGTAGTAGGGCATCAGGGCGGGGTCGTAGTAATACCACGGGGAGTCCAAGGAGGCGAAACCGACGCCGCCGTTGACCATGTTGTAATACTTTTCGCTCTCGCCGTAGAGGGCGGCGCTGAACGCCGCGTTGTCGCCTTCGTCGCGGGTGAAGGAGATGCCGACGAGGTCGAGGTTGGGCTTGAGCAGGTTCTCATACATCGCGCCGAGGGCGTTGGAGTCGGGCGAGAACCATTCGATGTGCAGTTTCATCAGGCTGCCGTCGTCCAGCTTCTTGTAGCGGACGCCGCTCACATAGTCGCTGCCGTCTTCGGCATAGATCCAGCCGTCGTTGACCAGTTCCTCAATGGCCTTTTCGGTGTTGAGGACATAGGCGGTCATCGCGCTGTCCACCAGCTCGACGTTCTGGTTGTACATCCACTGAGCCATGCCCATGCGGCTGTGTACGATGGTGCCGTAGCCGCCGGTCCACTGGCGCACGACTTCGTCGCGGTCAAGGCAGTAGGCGATGGCGCGGCGCACGGCTGCAAATTGCGTGGGACCTTCGCTGCAGCGGAAGGTGATTTTTCCGTAGCCGCTGCGGGAATAGTTGAAGTAGGAGGCGTTGCCCTCGTCCACATAGTCGAGCAGGTCGTTGATCTTTTCGCCGCCGGAGGTCTGCACCAAGAGGTCTACGCCGCCGGACTTGAATTCTTCAACGGAAACGGCGTCTTCCACAACCTTTACGACGATGGTTTGGATCATCGGCTTATAGCCTTCGTCGTCGCCGGGGTAGTATTCGTTGGCTTCGAGGACGGCGAAGTTGTCCGCCGCGTCGTAGCTGACGAATTTATACGGTCCGGCGGAGACGGTGGGGGTGTAGCGGTAGCCGGTGGAGCCGTTGTCGATGGTGGAGCGGGCGATTTCCTCGGTCCAGCCGGTGATGGAAGCGCCGGTGCCGTCGTCTACGATATCGCAGCCGGGGGCGAGGACATGCAACGGCGAGGGGGTGGCAGACGCGTAGGTGAGCTGGTACCAGAACGGGAAGTTCGGCTCAACCGAATCGACGGAGCCGTCTTCGGCGTAGTAGGTGGTTTCAAAATCAACCGTCAGCGAGAACTCATAGTCCCCGAGCAGGCGCACGCCGGTGAAAATGTCGGTTGTGCCGGCGTTGTAGTCCTGCGCGCCCCGGTACATTTCCATGCCGATGAACGCGTCGTTCTCGAGGGCTTCCAGTTCGGGGGAGGCGCTCAGCAACATACCGAAGACATAGTCTTTGGCGGTGATCGGCGTTCCGTCGCTGTATTGGAGGTTTTCGTTCAGGCGGATGGTGTATGTCTTGGATTGGTCTTCGTTGGTTTCAATCAGGAATCCCGCCACAATCGTGGGGTCGATGACAAATTGGTCGTCGTCGGTAAGGGCGACGGTGCTGTAGCCGTAGATCAGTTCTTTCACGCGGGCGTTGCCGATGAGGTTGCTCCACCCGGCCATAAAGGTGCTGTCCATGGTGTTTTCACCGATGGTGAAGCGGCCTGACGCGGTTGTGGGGCGGCCGTCCAGAGCCGGCGCGGCCGGCGGGGTGAAGTTTGTCCACTCCCCTTCGGTAAAGGAGGGGGGTTCGGGGGTTTCTTCCCCGGCGGGGGTTTCTTCGCCGGCGGGTGTTTCTTCACCGCCGGGGGTGGTTTCTCCCGCGGGGGTGGAATCTGCGGGGCTGGCGTTTGCGTCCGGCGATGTGTCGGTGCCGGACGGTGCGGCGTTGCAGGCTGCAAGCAAGGCCAACAACATGAGGGTGGCTAATGTGAGTGACAGCAGCTTTTGCATGGTAAATCCTCCATTTTTTATTCCGCGCCTGTGGATACCGGGCACGGTCTATTTATTGTATCAAATGAAGCGGACGATTGCAACATTAATTTGTTGATATATACGAAGTGTTGAAAATTGCGTGTTCGCCTGAAAGGCGAACGAGCGCAGCGCTTGCGAACAGGCGGCTATGCCGCGGCATCGCAAGCCGGAGCGGGCAATTTTCAACATGCCCATATATTATCTGTGCGGAAGATGGAATAAATATGCAGATGTGCAACATAGACATTCGTCCGTTTGCCGTGGTGTGCCGGTTATGAGCGGCTCTGGCGCTTCGGGTTGAAAAAGAGTTGTTCAGCAGCTCCGTTATTTCAACAGTTTATAAAGCAGCCCGTATAATACCCGCGCGTCCTCCACCATAAGCGGCATGCAGTGAGCCATTTGCTTGGGAACTTCCTTTGCGCTCTCCCGCAGACGTTCGCCCGCTTCGGTGATCGTTACGTCCACGACGCGCTCGTCCTCCGCGCTGCGCTCACGCTTGATAAAATTCTTTGATTCAAGGCGTTTCAGCAGCGGCGTCAGCGTTCCCGAATCAAGGTACAGCCGCTCCCCAAGCTCCTTTACCGTAATGGATTTGTGTTCCCACAGAACCATCATGGTGATGTATTGCGTGTATGTGAGGTCGATCTTATCGAGAAAGGGTTTATATTTGCCGACGACTTCCTTCGCGGCGGCATACAGCGGGAAACACAGCTGGTTTTCAAGTTTTAAGGGGTCAAACGTTTTATCCATATTGTTTTACTCCTGCGTTAATTCGGTCAACAGCTCCCGTTTGCGCCACAAGGCACAGCCGCCTTCGCCCTCTATTAGCAAATGATGGTTCTCCCGCACTTTGGCGAGCAGGGCGGAGTTCAGCGCGTCTTTCAGGGATGTGTTTTTCAGGCTCACATCGGAAAACGGGGCAAAAGGGCAAGGTTCCAGCGAACCGTCCGCGCCGATATGCACAAACCCGCGTCCGGCCGCCAAACAGCCGCCGTAAGGTTCCTCGTCGCCGGGAAACGCGACAAACAGCGCGGCGTATTCTTTCATGCTTTGGGCGGCAAAATCACTCAGCCGCCGTTTATCCTCTTTGGACAGCACAAGCGCTTCCGTGCCCGCCTCCGCCGGGACATATTCCACATAGACGAACAGCCGGCATCCCTTTTGCATATATTCTTCGGTAAAACCGCTGTTCAGCGTTTCACCCATGTTTTCGCCCGTAACAGCGACGGATACGCCGAACGGTATGCCCGACGATCGCAGAGCTGACATCGCCTCACTGACTTTGGCGTATACGCCCTCGCCTCGCCGCGCGTCAGTCTGCGCCGCATTGCCGTCGATACTGAGCAGAGGAATCAAATGCCGGTTTTCCGCAAACCACGCAAGGCGGCGTTTGTCAAGCAGCGTGCCGTTTGTGAATACCAGCCCAAGCATACTGTCTTGTTTGCTCATCGCGTTAAGCCAGTCGTGGGACAACAGCGGTTCGCCGCCCGCCAGCAGCACAACGCTGACGCCAAGCTCAGACGCTTCGTCCAGAACCTCATAAACCCGGTCAGAAGGCAGCGCCCCGCGTTTTTCACCGCGTTCGCAGGCGTAACAGCCTTTGCAGGACAGGTTGCATTCCTCTGTCGTGCTGACAATCAAAAGCGGCGGAACGTCCGCGCCGTTTTTAGCGGACGTTTCGCGCCTGCGCTCCGCCTTTGGCAAAGCCGCCGCAATTTTCGTCAGCGCGGCGGCGGAAGCCGGGTACGCGGTCAGGATGCCGGCCGCCGTTTTCAGCGAAACGCGGATTTCACCGGCGAACAGGTTTGATACTACGCTCATTTCTCAGCCAACAGTCTCGCAATATGTTTTTCAATGGTTGGCGGCGTCTTCGTAGGAGCGAACCGGGCGGCAACCTCGCCCTTGCGGTTTACTAAAAATTTGGTGAAGTTCCATTTTATGTTCGAGCCAAGAGCGCCGCCCTTTTGCGACTTCAGCCACGTATAGAGCGGGCTTTCCTCGCTGCCGTTTACGTCAATTTTGCCGAATTGACGGAATGTGATGCCGAACCGCCCCGTGCAGAAGCTCCCGATTTCTTCGTTTGTTCCGGGGGCTTGGTTTCCGAATTGATTGCAAGGGAAGTCGAGGATTTCAAAGCCCTGCTCGCGGTAACGCACATATAAGTCTTGCAGCCCTGTGTATTGCGGCGTTAAGCCGCAGCCTGTCGCCGTATTCACGATGAGCAGCGTTTTTCCGGCGTATTCGGACAGGCTCACGTCCGCGCCTTTTGCGTCCTTGACGTTGATGTCGTAAAGGTTCATGGTATATCCTCCCAATTATAATGATGTTGCGCGATTAAATCGCGTGCAATCATTATAGTCGCGGCGGTGTTCTTTGTCAATAGGGTCACTCTAAAAAACCCGGACACACTTGTACAAGCGTCAATGATGGGTAACAGAAATCCAGAAAACACCAGAGAGCGAATCTTGTCAAGGGAAGGGTGGAGATTTGCGATCCCCCGTGAGCAAATACAACCCGACCTTGACAAA
>JAISVY010000167.1 GCA_031271325.1 Oscillospiraceae bacterium | reverse complement strand
GTCACGAAAACGGAGCTTGTGCGGGACAAGAACGGCAAAATCGTCTATGAGCCATATGAAATCAAGGTTCTGAACACGATTGACTTCAAGAAAAGTCTGCATTATAACCCGTTTCCTTTATTGTATAAAGGGGGTAAAAGGAATAACCCCCGAAATACAGGCAGCACAAGCATTTGCGGCACAAATGGACTGGACGCCACGACCTTGAAAGGAGCGAGAACCTATGAGCGACCTGACCTACACCCGCGTTGGAGATTATCTCTTGCCGAACATTGTTCTGCGCGAACCTACCCCGCCGCTGGGCAGATACGGGCGGATGCACCGGGATTACCTGCGGGAACATAAACCCGCGCTGTACGCAGAACTGCTGCTCACGGAAAAGTTGTACCCCCTCTGCCGGGAGATAGACGAGGCGGTGCCAACCCGGCTGTCGGCGATACTAGACCGGGAGGCGGCGCATGAAATTATCCTCGCGGAACTCGTTTACGGCTAACTGGCACACCGCCGTGCCAATCGTACCTTGACAAATACGCTTTCTGCGGCGGTCATATAAAAATCGCTTTCAGCCTAAATTATGGGGCAAGTGTCCTCTAACTGAAAACATTCTGTGAACAATTAGAGATTCGACGGAGAAATGACCCTACAAAACGCCCCTATTTTCACGTTATATGGAGGGTTCTTTTTTGCCGCCCTATACCAAAATGGCATTCCCCACGGCTATAAGGTGCAGGGAGAATCTCTCTCTTCCCCGCCCCGCACCTTGACAAACACCGGCTTCGCGCCGGTCATATACGGAACACCGGGTACAGCAAAACTGACGTGCTGAGCGCGACAACCGCTTGTAATGAGCGCGAGCGCACCCTCCCGCTTCGCGGGGCGGTCAGACATAAGGCACGGCGGCGATAATGATACTCCCCCCGACAAAACCGGGGCCGGATAGCGCGGAGGCGCAGACCGGGGAGGCATCGTGCGGGTTGGGATAGACCCGTGGGAGCCTTCGAGTGCGGCGGAAACCCGCCGCAGCCCAGTGTTTACCCCTACCGTCCGGGTATTGAGGAAAATGGGACGGAGCCAACAGCACCGCAGAACCATTTTATTATCATTATTTTAAGGAGCTGATCCAGTGACAGAGGCAACCGCCGAAAAGCGCGTAAGCGCCGGCGCGGCTGCGACCTCCCGCACAAGGAGCGAGCCGGTAAGGTTGCTGAAGCGGATCGGCTCAACCACATTCGTGGTCAGCGTCCGTTTCAGCAGCGAAAGCGCCGAAACTTTGGAGGAAAAACTCCTCCGACTGATAGGGCGGGAGGTAGATAAGATTGCCTGACGCCCTGTGTGCCGCAAATGTTCAGAGCCGCCGGAGAGAGGAAGCCATGAACACGCAAAACCTGACAATCCTCTACGAACGTCTTTCGCGGGACGACGGAGAGGATTCGGTGTCCAACTCCATCAAAAACCAGCAGGGTATCCTTCAGGAATACGCCGAACGCAACGGACTGGTTCCGTACCGCCATGAGTTCGACGACGGTTACTCCGGGACGGGCTGGAGCCGTCCCGGATGGCAGCGGGTCGTTGAGGAAATCGAAGCCGGCCGGGTGAAGAACCTTGTGGTCAAGAACCTAGACCGTATGGGCAGGGACTACCTCCGGGTAGGACTGTATATTGAGTCGTTCCGCGAGAAAGGCGTTCGGCTGATCGCCGTGTCGGACAACATCGATACGGCTCAGGGCGAGGACGATTTCGCGCCGCTGCGGGCGCTGTTCGCGGAGTGGTTCGCAAGGGATACGTCCAAGAAAATCAAAGCCGTCATCAACGCCAAAGGGCGGAGCGGGAAACCCACGGCGAACAGCCCGCCATACGGGTATATCAAAGACCCCGAAGACAAGAACCGTTGGCTGCTTGACGAACCCGCCGCGCTGGTCGTCCGCCGCATCTTCCACATGACGCTGGAGGGTACCGGTCCGTATGAAATCGCCCGGAGGCTGACCGAGGATAAGGTGGAAAGCCCGTCGTATTACCTCGGCTCGCGCGGGCGGGGAAACCGCAAGAGCAACTATGACACGGAGCATCCCCATACATGGTGGTGCTCGCAGATTACGAACATCATCCGCAGACCGGAATACGCGGGGCATACCGCGAACTTCAAGAGCCGGAGGGAGAGCTTCAAGAGCAAAAAGTCCACGGTTATTCCGCCGGAGGAATGGCTGATTTTCCGCAGCACCCATGAGGCAATCGTGCCGCAGGAGGTGTGGGATACGGCGCAGAAGCTGCGCGGTACGCCGCGCCGGGTAGACCGCTTCGGGGAAGCCAATCCGCTGACAGGACTTCTCTTCTGTGCCGACTGCGGCGCGAAGATGTACAACCACCGCAAGAAGAACCCCACCATGCATATCAAGAACGGGAAACCCCACCCGGAAAAGCCGCGGGACATCTACCAATGCTCGGCATGGAAGCTGAACAAAACCAAGTTCCGGGAAAGCTGTTCGGCGCACCATATCCAGACGGCGCAGGTGCGCCGGATTATCCTCGATATTCTGCGCGGCACCAGCCATTACGTCCGCGAGCATGAGGATGAGTTTATCGCGCGCGTCCGGGCGCAATCGGAGGTTCGTCAGAGCGAGACGGCGAAGTCATACAGGAAGCAAATCGCCAATAACGAGCGCCGGGTTTCCGAACTCGAACGGATTATCCGCAGTCTCTACGAAGACAAAGCGCTTGGCAAAATCTCGGAAGAACGGTACGAGGATATGAGCGCCGGATACATCCGGGAACAGGACAACCTGAAGAAACAAACCGCCGCGTTTCAAGCGGAGCTGGACGCCTACAATTCCGACAGTATCCGGGCGGACAAATTCGTTGAATTGACGCGCCGGTATACGCGTTTTGAGGAACTGAAAAACGGCATGATCAACGAGTTCGTGGATAAGGTTATCGTCCATGAGGGCGTGTGGTCTGAGGGTGGCGGGATATACAAGGGTTCCCGTACTCAGGAGGTGGAGGTTTATCTCAAGTATATCGGTAAGTTTGACGTGCCGGATCTGCGCTCTGCGGAGGAAATTGAGGCGGAGCGCATCGCGTTTGAAAAGGCGGAACGGGAACGCAAACGGAAGCGGGAGTTGATGAGGAAACGAGCCGCCGAACAACGCGAAGCCACCCACGCATCAACGCCCAAACCAGCCGCGTAAACCGAGCCGCTCCATCGCCGAGCAGGGAAGATAAGCGACTTATCTGACCGCCCGCGAGGCGCGCATGGAGCGTGACAATCTTTCCTGCGCAGGTTGTCCCCGCGTCCGCAGACGCATGAAAAACGGAGTATGTCGCCGCAAGGTGATATGCTCCGTTTTTTCGTTGCCGGAAGAAATGTGAAGCGCTGAACATTTTGCGCGGCAACGGCGACGCCCGCAGGCGGCGCGTTCCCCCCTCGGAGAGCCCGCGGGGTACTTTGCGCGGAGCGAAAGTACCAGAGTGGGTCAGGCGCTTTACGAAAGCGCCTGAGGTTGCAGACAAAGCCGTTTTGCTCCGAGCGAAGTGAGTTGTCAAGTGAGGAAAACTGGAGCAAAATCGCAATTTTGTGAAGTTTTTCGAACTTGCCGGGCAAAACGGTGCATGGCTGCACGACTTAGCCAACCTGCCGGGCTTTGGAACAGCTCTCATT
>JAISVY010000165.1 GCA_031271325.1 Oscillospiraceae bacterium | reverse complement strand
ATAGCGTTGTCTCAGACTCTATTTTACCAGAGCCTGAGCAGATTGGAACCCATACTTTGCCGTGTCCACTTTTCGGGTCCCGTCACTTTCTCGCTGTCCATTCTTTGGGGTACAGTTTAGACCTTGAACTCATACTTCGTCTTCACCTGCTGCAAAATCTGTACGATCTGTCGGACATGGCGACGGCGGAGCAGTGTATTGACAACCCGCGCCTGCGGCGCTTCGGGTCGAAAGAGAGTTGTTCGGCAGCCCCTAATTGCGTTCAAACTGGCTGTTGTACAGCTCGGCGTAGAAGCCGTTTTGGGCGAGCAGGTCTTCATGCGCGCCGCTCTCCGCGATGTCCCCGTCCCGCATGACGAGAATCAGGTCGGCGTTACGGATGGTAGACAGGCGGTGGGCGATGACAAACGAGGTGCGTCCTCTCATCAGCTCGTCCATCGCGCGCTGAATGATCACCTCGGTACGGGTATCGACCGAGCTGGTCGCCTCGTCGAGGATCAGCAGCGGCGCGTTTTGGATCATCGCGCGGGCGATTGTCAGCAGCTGTTTCTGCCCTTCCGACAGGCTTGCCTTGTCGTTCAGTACGGTATCGTAGCCGCCGGGCAGGGTGTTGATGAAGTGGTGCAGGCTGACCGCCTTGCAGGCGGCGGTGACATCCTCGTCGGAAACGCCTTCTTTGCTGTAGATGATGTTCTCTTTGACCGTGCCCTCAAAGAGCCATGTGTCTTGCAGGACCATGCAGAACTGCTCGTGTACGTTCGGACGCTTGACCTCCGAGACGGGAACGCCGTCGATCACGATCTCGCCGCCGTCCAGCTCGTAGAACCGCATCAGCAGGTTGACCATTGTCGTCTTTCCCGCGCCGGTCGGTCCCACAATCGCGATCTTCTGCCCCGCCTTGACGACTGCCGAAAAGTCATGGATGATCGTCTTCTCCGAGTCATAACCGAACCGGACATGCCGGAACTCGACGTCTCCCCGCACGTCACGCAGGGCTTTCGTCTTGCCGCTTTCGTCGGACAGCTCTTCTTCTTCAAAGAAGCCGAAGACGCGCTCGCTCGCGGCGGCGGCGTGCTGTAAGCTCTGCATTGCCTGCGCGATTTGGGAGAGCGGCTGGGTAAACAGGTTGACGTATATCATGAACGCGGTGATGACCGGGAAGAACGCCGGATCTCCGACGGCAATCGCCGCGCCGACGACGCAGACGCAGACATACCCGAAGTTGCCGATAAACATCATCACCGGCATCATCAGACCGGACAAAAACTGCGATTTCCACCCGCTGGCGTACAGCCTTTCGTTATACCGCTCGAACGTCTCCTTTGCGGCTTTGCCGCCGTTGTAGGCTTTCACGATGTTGTGGTTCGCGTATATCTCCTCGATATGCCCGTTGATGTCGCCCAGACCCTTCTGCTGCGCGATAAAATGCCTCTGCGACTTCGCCATGATCACCGTGATCAGCCCGAATCCCAGCAGCGAAGAGCCAATCGCGGTCACCGCCAGCCGCCAGTCTGTATAAAACATCATCACGACCGAGCCGATCAGCATCGTGACCGCGCCGACCAGATTGCCAACACTCTGGTTCATCGTCGTGCCGATCGTATCGACATCGTTTGTCACGCGGGACAGCACATCGCCGTGGCTTTGCTTATCAAAATATTTGAGCGGCATGCGGTTGATCTTATCCGATATGCCGCCGCGCAAGCGTTTGGAAATCCTCGCCGTCACCGTCGCCATGATGAACTGCTGGATATACCCGAGTGCCGCCGACGTACACGTAAAAATAATCAACAGGACGGCGATCCGACCCACCGTGTTCATGTTGATCGAAAACTCCGGCGGGTTAAGCACTTTCAGGATTTCAGCGGTTAAATCCTTTGCTTTGTCCGGCGTAATCACACGCAGCACCGTACTGATCACGGCGGCGGCCAGCGAGACGGCGATAGCGGGGAGGTATCGTTTGCAGTACCGGAGCAGCTGCCCCAGCGCTTTTTTTAAGTTTTTCGGCTTCTCCGCCGGCATCCCCATCGGACCTCCCGGACCTCCGGGACCTCCCGGTCCTCTCCTGTGTCCTCTGTGTTCGCTCATGACGCCAGCTCCTCCTCAGAAAGCTGAGACACGGCGATTTCTTTGTAAACCGCGCACGTTTGCAGCAATTCTTTGTGTGTCCCGATGCCAACGACACGCCCTTCGTCGAGGACAACGATGCGGTCGGCATCCATCACCGTACCGACCCGCTGCGCCACGATCAAACTGGTTACGCCCGCCGTCTCCCGCTTCAGCGCGTTGCGGAGCAGGCGGTCGGTGCGGTAGTCCAGCGCGGAAAAGCTGTCGTCGAAGATATACACTTCGGGCTTCCGGCAGACGGCGCGCGCGATCGAAAGCCGCTGCTTCTGCCCGCCGGATAGGTTTGTCCCGTCTTGAGCTACATCCGCGCCATATGTATTTTCCATCGCTTCGACAAATTCGGCGCTTTGGGCGATGGCGACAGCCTGTCTGACCGCGTCATCCCCGCCGCCGTTGTCGCCGTACGCCACATTCGAGGCGACCGTGCCCCTGAACATCACCGCCTTCTGCGGCACATAGCCGATTTTGCCGTACAGCGTCTCCAGCGTATAATCCCGCACATTGACGCCGCCGATCAGCACCTCGCCGCCGGTCGCGTCGAAGAAACGCGGTACTAAATTGATCAAAGTGGATTTGCCGCTGCCGGTTGAGCCGATGAACGCCACCGTCTCGCCGCGTTTGGCCGTAAAGCTGACGCCGCGCAGCACGTCTTCCGCCGCGCCGGGGTAACGGAAGCTGACGTTGCGGAACTCCACTTCGCCCTCAAATCCGGGAACCCCTTCGGTCGCGCTTCCGGGCGCGATCACCGGGCGCGTACCCAGCACCTCGTTGATGCGCTTTGCCGCGACGCTCGCGCGGGGCAGAAAGATGAAGATCATCACCAGCATCATAAACGACATGATCACCTGCATGGCGTAGGAGGAAAATACGATCATATTGGAGAACAGCAGCCCCCGTTCCGTCATCTGCCGCTCCAATCCGCCGGACGCGGAAACGTTGTTGATCAGCATCGCGCCAATCCAGTTGATCAGCAGGTTCAAACCGCTGAATACAATCGTCATCACCGGCATCATCAGCGACATGGCGCGTCCGGCAAAGAGCTGCACGCCGGTAAACTCGGCGTTTGCCCGTTCAAACTTGGCGTCTTGGTATCCCTCTGCGTTGTACGCGCGGATGACGCGCAAGCCGGTGAGGTTCTCTCTCGCGACGCGTGTGAGGTTATCGGTCAGCGACTGCATCCTGCGGAATTTCGGGAAGACGACGATCACGATCAACAGCATAAACACCATCAAAAACCCGGTCGCGCCCGCCGTGACCATCGTCCACTCAAAACCTTTGCCCGCGATTTTGGTGATCGCCCAAACGGCGGTAATCGGCGCTTTGACCACCAGCATCAAACCCATGGTGATCAGCATCTGCACCTGCGTGATGTCGTTGGTCGAACGGGTGATCAGGCTGGAGGTGGAGAAACGGTTGATTTCCTCCATCGAGAAGGACTCCACCTTGCTGAACAGCGCGCCGCGCAGCCGGCGCGAGAAGGACGCGCCAATCCGCGCCGCGAAGAAGCCGACGGTTACCGCCGACGCCGCGCTGCCGAA